>CAMYKC010000061.1:0-18361 GCA_947258865.1 uncultured Lysobacterales bacterium | reverse complement strand
GGCCACCAGGAGGTCGTGATTAAGCCGGTTGGACCGCAGATCAGCAGTATTCCAGGAATCCTGGGAGGCACCATCGCAGCGGATGGCCAGGTCATGATCATTCTGGACATGGGGCCACTGATACGTCGTGGCCTGGAAATGGATATTGAACCACCTGAGGTGATTGCCGCACCTCGACAGGAAAGCCGTCAACCCGTTGTCATGGTGGTCGATGATTCCATCACCATGCGCAAGGTGACATCCCGGGTTCTCGAGAGCCATTCACTGGAGGTCATCACAGCCCAGGATGGTATTGATGCAATTGAGCAACTGCACGACCGCGTCCCTGACCTGATGCTGCTCGATATCGAAATGCCCAGGATGGACGGCTACCAACTGCTAGAACACATTCGCGCGGATGCTCGTCTGCGGCATGTTCCGATCGTGATGATCACTTCCCGTGCCGGACAGAAACACCGCAAAAAAGCCCGGACCGCAGGTGCAAATGGTTACCTGACCAAACCTTACCAGGAAGCAGAGCTGGTCGAACAGGTCAGCGAAATGCTCAAAATCGAACTGGTTCCCAGGAGGTCGGACTGATATGGTCAAGCGAGCACACAGCAGAAGGAAAAAGGCCAAAAAAGTCTTGCGAAAGTCGGGAAAAAGAGCCGAGGTTCATTGCATGCTGATCCCGTCCGAACCCGAAACCCTGGTGCTGCCGACCAGCGTGATGGCCGAGGTGATTGATTATCAACAACCAATGGCGATGGACTCCGCGCCACCGTGGCTTCTCGGAGAAATCGAATGGGAAAACCGGCAGGTTCCGGTGTTCAGCTTCAGCGCTCTGATCAATGCTAATGATGTAGGGGAAGTTCCAGGCAAGTCCAAGATCATGATTCTGAAATCGCTTTCTGAGTCAGCGCGGATTCCTTACCTGGGGGTTCTTCTCGATGACCTGCCCCGCCCGATCAGCATCAAGGAAGGAGACATCGAGGAAACAGGCGACGACAAGAAATCACTCGGCGTGTACCGCCGCGTCACGGTGGATGAACAAGAGGCCATTATTCCCGACCTGGACAGGTTAACCCATCTGGTTTCTCACGCGACTTTCGGCGCGCTTCCCATTACCCAATTGGATTCCTGAGTATTCGCTGAACGCCGAACGGCACCTGGGTGGCAGAGCCACATTCGGGAGCAGGGAATAGCAGGCAATGAAGCCAGTTCGGTTTCGCCGACGGCGAAGAAGCGCTGGCACAATGCCGTAGCTCGTGAGACTCATTCTTTGCCTGATCAATTCAGCTCAGGTCTCCGGCCATGGCCTGTATGACAGCCACGGCAGCGGGGGCCGCTGTTTCGGTACGCAGAACTCGTGGTCCCAGGCTCGCCGCTTGCACCCCATGTAATTGCATCGATTTCACTTCAGTGTCACTGAAGCCACCCTCCGGTCCAATTGCCAGTTCAATCTGGTCCGGTAACTTACTACCCGCGAGACTCCTTTCGGCGCCAGGCGCCAATACGATGCGGCCACCGGGTTGAACCTGCTTCAGCCACCCTGTGAGGTCCAAGGGCTCGAACACATCCGGTACCACACCCCGACCACTCTGTTCACAGGCTGAGATGACGACACTCCGCCAATGATTCAGCTTTTTTCCGAACTGCCCTGCCTTCAGGCGGACTTCGACACGTTCGCTGAACAGCGGCTGGAAGGCGGTAACGCCCAGTTCAGTGCACTTTTGCAGGGTCTGATCCATGCGCTCACCCCGGCTTAGCGCCTGAACCACGGTAATCTTCAGCCTGGATTCGCGTTTCGCGGGCAACCGGCTGTTGACCGCCAGCGCCACTTCCCTTTTTCCCACTGCGAGCACTTCTGCCACATAGTCGTGGCCATCGCCATTGAACAGGATGACCGTTTGTGCCTCTGCCACCCGCAGTACCCGGCCAATATAGTGTGCCAGGCCATTTTCAAGGATTGCTTCCTGGCCTGGTTCCAGCGGTTGTGGTGAGTGAATCCGGTGTATTCGCAATTGAAATTCCCACGGCCGAAAGGGCCAACTTTGTTATCATTCCTTATCTTTCGTGGTGCTGCAAAGTTTTATGGAATTATTTCTTAAATCCGCCCTGGCGGCCGCCGAAGCCGCCGCGGTGGAAATCCTTCATTACTACCGCGGTGAATTCGAGGTTGAGCTGAAATCCGATCAAACACCGGTGACTGTCGCTGATCGAAGAGCCGAAGAAATCATCCGCCGCATACTGCTGGACGCGTTTCCCGATCACGGATTTTACGGTGAGGAGAGCGGTAAGAGACTTGCCGACGCGGAATATCTGTGGCTGGTGGATCCCATCGATGGCACCAAGAGCTTTGTCGGGGGTTACGGCATGTTTTCGACGCAGATCGCCCTGATGCACAACGGACAACTGGTCCTGGGCGTTTCATCAGCTCCGGCGGCCGGCGAGGTCGCCTGGGCGGCAAAGGGGATGGGGGCAAAACTGGATGGAATCCAACTGCAGGTCAGCAGCCGAACATCGCTGGCGGAAGCCTCGGTATCGACCGGCAATCTGCAATCGATGGCGCGCTCCAGGCAATGGAGCAACCTGGGCCGGATTTTCGCTGTGGTAAACCGTACACGCGGTTACGGTGATTACTATCACTACCACCGTCTCGCGGCCGGACAGATCGATGCCGTGATCGAGTCGGATGTAAACATCCTGGATATCGCAGCCCTTAGTGTAATCATCAGGGAAGCCGGGGGCATTTTCACTGACCTCGAAGGCCGGCCACCTGGCCTGAAAACGACCTCAGTGCTTGCCGCCTCACCCGGTTTGCACAGCCAGTTGCTCGAAATTCTCCACCTTTGAGCATGTGCAGGAAGGCAAATCATGACAGACAAGCAGCTTCCTATCATCCATGACCGCCGGGATCTCGGCGACCGCAAAATGTTGCAGGTAGAACAACTCGATCTGGAATTTTCCAATGGGGAAAGGCGGTTATATTACAGGATGAAAACCCATGGGCTGGGCGCCGTGATCATCGTGCCCATGCTCGATGACGACACCGTGCTGCTGGCGCGCGAATACGCCTGCGGCCTGCATCACTACGAGGTTGGTCTGCCAAAAGGACGTCTCGAGAAAGGAGAGTCCATCATCGAAGCGGCCCAGCGCGAGATGAAAGAGGAGATCGGATACGGGGCTGCAAACCTGGTGGAACTGACCCGGCTCAGCCTGGCGCCGGGCTATATGACGCATGTCACGCATATCGTTTTGGCGCGGGAACTCTTTCCCGAGAAACTCGAAGGCGACGAGCCCGAGGAACTGGAAGTCGTTCCCTGGCCCATCGCGGACCTCGCGGGATTGACCGCCAGGGAAGATTGCACGGAAGGACGCACCATTGCCGCCCTTTACATTGCGCGCGACTTCCTGCAGCGGGAGACTTCCGGTGACTGATATCGAACTAAAATCCATTGCGAACGCCATTGCGGCTATCGCAATCGAGGCCGGAGAAGCCATTCTCAAAATCTATAGCGGGGATTTCGACGTCATGCTCAAGGAGGATGAGTCGCCTCTGACCCAAGCCGATCTCGCCAGTCACAGGAAAATCTGCGATGCGCTGGCGAAGTTGACACCGGATATTCCGCTACTGTCCGAGGAATCGGCGGATATCGATTTCAACACGCGCTCCGCCTGGAGACAATACTGGCTGATCGATCCGCTGGACGGGACCAAGGAATTCGTAAATCGCAACGGCGAATTTACCGTCAATATAGCCCTTATCCGGGAGCATGAGCCAGTACTTGGCGTGGTCCATGTCCCGGTGAGCGGAGTCACCTATATCGGTATCGTCGGCGTCGAAGCAAGCAAGCGCATGCCCGGGAAAGCGGCGGAAATCATAGGCATTCGAATACCTTGTTCTGACCCCATGGTTGTCGTGGGCAGCCGGTCGCACGCCAATCCCAGGCTGCTCGAGCACCTGGCCCAAATCGGCGACTACGAACTCATCAGCATGGGCAGCTCTCTCAAATTTTGCCTGCTGGCGGAAGGCAGAGCCGACTTCTATCCACGGCTGGGCCCAACCTCGGAGTGGGACACGGCCGCTGCACACGCTGTTGTGGCCGCTGCCGGTGGCAAAGTTGTCACCCTGGACGGCTATCCGTTGCAGTACAATCGTAAAGAGTCACTGCTCAACCCGGAGTTTCTCGTTATCGCAGATCCGGGCCGAGATTGGTTGGCTGCTTTTCAGGACTACGAACCCTGAACGCCGAAAGCAGCTCTGACATCAGAGCTGCAAGAATTGCTTGACGGCATCGTCCCTGACAATGTATAACTCGCACCAGTTCTGGGGTCTTGCCAGATAAGTAAAACAATAAATTCAGAACAACAAGCAATAATTCAGGGAATAAGCGGCTTCGGCCGCTTTTTTGTCGAATGCGGTTTGACATTTCAAAAATTGGCTTCACAGAAGCGCTCGCTGTCACGATAGCGGTACTGGCCGTTCTGTTGTTTGTTGTCTGGCAACTTGCTGCTTCCCCGGTTGTGCCCGAGGTCAGATATCTGCGGGAAGAGAACGATTTTCTTGCGGGCGAATTGAATACCCTCAAGAACCGCCTGCAGAGAATGCAGGCGCGGCAAATCGTCCTTGAGCGTGAAACCGATGTCATGCGGCAAGCGAACCGCCTGTTGCGGTCGCAGGAAAGTGAACGCCAGGCCGAATTGAACCGGCTTCAATCGGAACTGGATTTCTACCGCAGGCTGGCTGGAACCGGCGGCGTTCAGTCCGGATTGGACGTTTACCGTGTCGAGATCATGCCGACGGATTCCGGCCGGGTATTCCAGTTTGTACTGACGCTTACCCAGAATATCCGGCGGGCATCCATTATCAGCGGACGGGTCAGATTAGACCTGGAAGGCACCATGGACGACCGTCCTGTCACGCTTAACTGGCCCCAGGTCAGCGGCAGCGACACACCCGAGCCTGCATTCCGGTTCAGGTATTTTCAGCAGTTGGAAGGTTATCTGACACTGCCCGTGGATTTCAGCCCGACGCGCATGCTGGTCACGCTGGAAGCCGGCAAACAGGAAAAGCCGGTTCAACGGAGCTATGGCTGGAGCGAGCTGTTGAATTGAAGGGTCCAAACCTCCATAGTGGTGAGCATGGAACACATGACTGACATACAGACAAGCCCGGACAACCCCCTGCCCGGTATCGTCTTCACCGACGCGGCCGCCAGGAAAGTTCAGGAACTGATACTGGAAGAACGCAACCCGGATCTGAAACTTCGCGTTTACATCAGTGGGGGCGGCTGTTCGGGGTTCCAGTATGGGTTTTCTTTTGACGAAGAACGTGCCGAAGATGATATTGCCGTTGAAAACGATGGGATTACACTACTCGTCGATCCCTTGAGTTTTCAGTATCTGATGGGCGCTGAGGTCGACTACTCAGAAAGCCTGCAAGGCGCTCAATTTGTCATACGCAATCCGAATGCAGCCACGACCTGCGGCTGTGGTTCTTCGTTCTCCGTCTGAACGGTGGCGAAGCTCGAACTGAGCATCGACCGGATCTCGCGTTCCCGCCGTAATCTTTTCACATCGGTCCGTCTCGACCGCCTGGCGGAGTACCGCGACGACGACGAGTGGGTTCAGCAGGCACTGCATTCCGACTCCGTCTGCTTCGTGCCGCTTTGGCGCAACCGGAACCTGCTGGCTGAAACAGGCGCGGAGCAGAAAGCTGTTTACCTCGAACCGGGAAAACTCGAGCACATCGATGCCATTCAGCCACCGACATTGCTTGGCATGGACGACAAACGGTATTTTTTTGCGGTGGCCATCAACGACAAGCAGCGGGACGAATTGCTGGAGCAGCATCCCGGGGCCGAATTTCTCGACCTGCGCATGGCATCCATTGACATAGACGCCAAGCACGCCGGCGTGTTGGCTTATGCCAAGGCCTTGTTGTACTGGCAATACCGTCACGCGTTTTGCGGTGCTTGCGGCAATCCCAACCGTATCGAGTCATCCGGACACAAGCTCGTTTGCAGTGACCAGGAATGCGGCAGGCAATCGTTTCCGCGCATCGATCCGGCCATCATCGTCCTGGTCACACAGGGTGATGCCTGCCTGCTGGGCCGAAATGCGGTCTGGCCACCACGGCGCTTTTCAACGCTGGCCGGTTTCGTGGAACCGGGTGAAAGCCTGGAAGATGCCTTGGTGCGCGAGGTTTACGAAGAAGCACAAGTCCGGCTCAAGGGCATCCGCTATGTATCGTCTCAACCCTGGCCATTTCCGGCATCGGCCATGTGCGGGTTTTACGCGGAAGCCGAGAACCGCGAATGTGGAGCCAGCGACGAGATGGAGGAGGTGCGCTGGATTACTGCTCCCGGATTGAAAAAAGCGATCATGGAAGATGAAGTTCGGCTGCCGCCCCCGGTGTCCATTGCATTCAGACTGATTTCTGACTGGTACAGGCAACAGTGTGGCGAAGACCTCAAGCCTCTGGTGAGGCAGGCCGGTTCCTGGCGAAGCCGTAACCGTTAACTGTGCGCTTTCCTGTAAAGGCCCATGGCGTCTGATAGAATTATTCCGATATGACCATTATCGCCATTCTTCTCGCATTCGCTTTGTGCCACTTTGTCCGGGAACTGGGCCGCTTTCGTAAAAACGAGTGGCTGACCAAGTGGGTCGAGTTCAGCAACGATGCATTCGGCAGAATTCCTGGCTGGTCCGACATACTGGGTTTTCTGGTCATCATGATCGTTCCGCTGGTCGTATTGCTGCTGATCAATCAACTGCTCGTTGCCGTAATGGGTACCACCGGAGCTTTTCTTCTTGCGCTGGCTGTTCTGATCTTCAGTTTCGGACCCCGCGATCTGGACACCGACATCGCGAGTGTCATCGAATCGGAAGATGAAGAACAACGGGATAAAGCCCTGGGGAGCTTGCTCGGCGAGCCAGTGCCCGAAAATGAAGATGCCTGCCGGGCCAAGGCGGTAGAATCCGTTTTCAGAGAGGGATTACGCCGCTGGTTCGGCATTATCTTCTGGTTTGCCGTGTTGGGTATCGTGGGTGCTTTTCTCTACCGCATGGTGGATTTGCTGGTCGGCGAGGAGCACCAGCTCAGTGAAGATCAAAAAGGCCTGTTTACGAGACTGCAGCAGATCATGGACTGGCCGGCCGCGCAATTGATGACGCTTTCACTGGCTATCGCCACCGATTTTGACTCGGTTTTCACCGCCTGGAAGAAATATCACGACGAACAGGGTCATGGCCTTTTCGAAGGAGATAATGGTTTCCTGCTCGCCAGTGCCCGAAGTGTCGTGTTGACCGGGCATGCAGCCCGCGATGGCTACGCTGACCAGCTCGAAGGTCCGATGATCAGCCTGCAGCAGGCGATGGACCTGACGTGGCGGATGCTGGGTGTTTGGCTGACAGTGCTGGCCCTGCTGCTCCTGGTTGGTGTCATTGTTTAGACGCTTTCGGCTGACATTACTCCTTGTACTGGGCGTCCTCGCCAGTTTCCACGCTGTAGCGTCGGGGGAGATAAATCTGCGTCAGCCGAATGATTCGATCCTGACGCTTGACCGCCCTGTTCAACGCCTTGTAACCCTCTCGCCTCACCTGACCGAGCTCGTTTACACTGCCGGTGCCGGCGCTCTGTTGATAGCCACGGTCGAATACAGCGAGTATCCCGCCGCCGCTGTGCACGTCCCCCGGATCGGCGATGCATTCCGCCTCGACATTGAGCGGATCATGGCACTCCTGCCGGATCTCGTCATTGCCTGGGAATCGGGCAACCCGGGGCCGGCCGTCGATCAGATTCGCTCACTGGGAATACCGGTGTGGTCCGTTGAAATCCGCGCACCGGAGGAGATTCCGCAGGTGCTCGAATCCATCGGCGAGGCGACGGGACATCAGAAAACCGCAGCCAGGGAAGCACAAGTGTTCCGCAATCGCCTCATGGCGCTGACCGAACGGTACAGCCACGACGAATCCCTGGAATTTTTTTACCAGGTTGATGTTAAACCACTGTTTACGATCAACGGCGATCACCTGATCAGCAAAGGCCTCAGCCTGTGCGGCGGCCATAACATTTTCGAGGAAGAAGACGGACTTGCTTTCCAGGTGTCACACGAAGCCGTGGTGGTTTCCGATCCGGATGCCATGTTCGCCCCCTGGGTCGAAGGCGGCAATGACCCGCTGGCCAAATGGCGTACCTGGCAGGGCCTGCAGGCAGTGCAACACGAGGCCTTGTTCCTGCTGCCAGCCGATGAAATCAGCCGGGCGACCTTTCGGATATTGGACTCGCTCGAATTAGCCTGTAACCTGTTGCACGGTTTGAGAGAACAAAAACGCAATGACTGATCCCTGGATCGATTCGCCGGTCGGCGTCATGGCTGTGCTGGTCGCAGTGGTGAGTTTCTGGTTTTGGCTGGAAAAGAAGAGCCAATGGAAAGTCTTCGATTACCTGCCGCCGCTGATTTTCATTTATGCCACGCCGGTGGTGTTGTCCAACACCGGGCTCATACCTTATGAAAACGGGGCCTACGACTTCCTGCGCTTCTACGGCCTCCCGATATTCATCTGCCTGATGCTGATCAAGGTGGATGTCGTGGGTGCAGTGCGCATCATGGGCAAAGGGGTCTTCGTGATGCTGATCGGAACCGTGGGCGTCGTGCTCGGCGGTTTCCTGGCTTTCGCGCTGGGGCAGGCCATAAGCACACCTGAAGGATTTGCACTGAGGTTCCCCTTGCCCGAAGACAGCTGGAAGGCCTTCGGCACCCTCTCCGGCAGCTGGATCGGGGGCACCGGCAACATGACGGCGGCACATGCCGCGCTGGATGGCTCCGGAGAACACATGACCATGGCTGCAGCAGCTGATCAGATGGTCTACCTGATCTGGTTGCCCCTGTTGCTGGGCTCCAGGGCCTTCGCGGAAAAATTCAACCGCTGGATGCGCGTCCCCGCAAACCGCATTGAAATGATGGACCGTGCGGCCGCAGATCACGATGACGAAGAACACGCACCAACGATGATTCAGCTGCTCTACCTGGCATTGATCGCGCTCGGTTTCACCTGGATTTCTCTCGAACTTTCCGATGTGCTGCCGCCGGTTGCAGTCGGCGGAGCAACGGTGATCAGCGCCAGTACCTGGCTGATCCTCCTGGTCACCACGCTGGCCCTGATCGCCTCCGCAACGCCGGTGCGAAAACTCCCGGGAGCCCATCCGATTGCGATGGCGATTATTTATGTTTACGTGGCGCGTATCGGTGCCACGATGGACCTGAGCAACGCCAGCCTGGAAACCATGGGCGCCTTCGTTGCAATGGCTTACGTCTGGATAGCGATCCACGGTATTTTCATCCTTGCGGGCGCCTGGATATTCCGCGTGGATATCCATACCCTGGCGATTGCTTCGGCCGCGAATATCGGCGGTGCCGCTTCAGCGCCGATCGTGGCGGCTCATCACCGTGAATCGCTGGTACCCGCTTCCATCCTGATGGCGATGATCGGTTACGCGCTCGGCAACTACCTGGCGATACTCACCGGGCGGCTCGGCCAGTTGCTGGTCAGCTGAACATTGCAATTCAAAATACATATCAAGATTTCGGAGATTTCGATGAAAAGAGCATTCATTTCCCTGTTTCTGCTGTCCATAAGTTCAGCGGGCGCCGCCGGCACCACGGTGCTCGAATGTGCAATGCTGCTGGATGTCGAACGGGGTAAAATGCTCGAAAATACTCAGATCCTAGTCGAGGGAAACCAGATCGCAGCAGTCGGCAAGACTGTCGAGGCTGGTGAAAACGCTGAACGTATCAGCCTGGGCACCTGCCTGCCTGGCCTGATGGACATGCACGTCCACCTGGACGGTCAACTCTCGCGGGATGGGTACATCAAGCGCTTCCAGAACAACGAGTCTGACCAGGCCCTGTTGGCAGCACATTATGCAGCTATTACGCTCCAGGCTGGATTCACAACAGTGCGCAACCCGGGCGATTCCTATAACGTCACCGTAGCCCTCAGGAATGCAGTCAGCCAAGGCATCGCCGCCGGCCCGCGTATTTTTACCGCAGCCAAGAGCCTGGCGACCACCGGGGGACACGCCGATCCGACCAACGGCTTCCGGCATGACCTGATGGGTGACCCGGGCCCCGAAGAAGGGGTCATCAACGGCGTGGAAGACGCCCGCAAAGCGGTTCGTCAGCGTTACAAGGACGGCGCTGACATGATCAAAATCACCGCCACCGGCGGAGTGCTCAGCCTGGCGAAAAGCGGGCAGAATCCGCAGTTCACGAAGGAAGAACTCGAGGCCGTGGTGCAGACCGCCAATGATTATGGAATGCACGTAGCGGCCCATTCACATGGCGCAGAGGGCATGAAGCGCGCTGTACAGGCCGGCGTGCGGTCGGTTGAGCACGGCACCTTCATGACCGAAGAGATCATGGAACTGATGAAAAAAATGGGCACTTATTATGTGCCAACCATCTCCGCCGGACGTTTCGTGGCTGAAAAAGCGGAAGAGGACGGCTATTTTCCGGCTGTCGTCAGACCCAAAGCCGCCGAGGTGGGACCAAAAATCCAGGATACCTTCGCGAAAGCGTACAAAGCCGGCGTAACTATTGCCTTTGGGACTGATGCTGGCGTCTCACCGCACGGCAGCAACGCACTGGAGTTCGTCTTCATGGTGGAAGCCGGCATGCCGGAATTGGAAGCCATCCAGTCTGCGACGATGACCGCGGCGGAACTGCTGGGGATCCAGGAAAACCTTGGCAGCATCAGCGAAGGTAAACTGGCCGACATCATCGCTGTCCGAGGCGACCCGCTTCGGGACATTTCACTGCTTGGGGATGTGACTTTTGTGATGAAGGACGGCGCAGTGTATAAACGGGAATAACCTGACGAACCATAGACTGGGGATGAGCGGCCACGAGGATGCAATTTCCATTCTATCGCCTATTCTTTGAAATACGCCGGGCCACAACAAGAAGAGCCCGTTTCACAATGTAGAGGAGAGAAGATCATGTCACTCACACCATCGATTTCCAGAATGAAGAAAGCGGGTGTTTTTTGCACCAGCCTGCTCATCGCCCTGGTCTCCGCAATTCCGGGACCTCTGCTGGCTGACGAGACCTGCATGTCGCCTTACATGGCTAAAATCGTGGGCCAGGAAGACTTCGTCTACGTCTGGACACTGGGTGCGGAGGGGGTCGGCGATGAACAGGATAAATTGGTTACCATCGACGTCAACCCGGATTCGCCCAACTACGGAAAGGTAGTGAATGTACTCTCGGTCGGCGGCCGCAACGAAGCCCATCATTCCGGCCTCACGGACGACCGGCATTACCTGTGGGCAGGTGGTCTGGATACCAGCAAATTGTTTATCTTCGACGTTCACACGGACCCTGCCAGGCCGACCTTGCATAGGACCATCGATAATTTTGTTGCCCGAAGCGGGGGTGTGGTAGGTCCCCACACGACCTACGCCCTGCCGGGCCGAATGATGCTGACGGGTCTTTCCAACGATAAAGACCACGGCGGCCGCACCGCCCTGGTCGAGTACACCAACGGCGGAGACTACGTGGCGACGCATTGGATGCCCACGGACGAAGATCTAGGTGGGGCGATTAAATCCGGGAATTTCGCGGATGGTTATGGCTATGACATACGTGCTCTGCCGCGGCGCAACGTCATGATTACTTCTTCATTCACCGGCTGGAACAATTACATGATGAACCTGGGCAAGCTGATGGGAGACGCAGAGGCCATGAAACGATTCGGCAACACCGTCGTGGTCTGGGACCTGCACAGCCGCAAACCCAGGAAAATTTTCGATGTACCGGGCGCGCCCCTCGAAATCCGTTGCGCATGGGGTCCGCACAACAATTACTGCTTCACAACGACCGCGCTCACCTCGAAATTATGGCTGATTTACGAAGACCCGGACGGCGAGTGGCAAACCAAGGCCGTGGCGGATATCGGGGATGCCTCGCTACTTCCCCTTCCGGTCGATATCTCCATTTCAGCGGACGATTCCCTTCTCTGGGTAGATACCTGGAACGATGGCAAAGCGCGGCTTTTCGACATCTCCGATCCCTTCAAACCGGTGCAGATTCAGGAGACCAAGATTGGTGCCCAAATCAACATGGCTTCTCAAAGTTGGGACGGCAAGCGCATCTACTTCACATCGTCCGTGCTGGCGAATTGGGACAAAGTGGAAGCTCCGGAAGGCGAGGATCTGCAGTATTTCAAAGGCGCAGCCGGCAGCCACTAATGTCCGCGACCGGGGAGCAGCACAACAGGCGGGCGGGCGGGCTGTTCGCCTGCCTGATTCTGCTTCTCGCCGGCCACTTCGCGCCGTATCTTTTGGCGCAGCAGGAAGGGGAGTCGCCACAGGTACTGGCACCCGGATGGAGAGAACTCGAGTTCAATCCCCCGCGGGCCGGCAGTTACCGTTTGCCGCCCATTGGCATGGCCGGCGACGGCCAGGTGCTTGACAGCACCGGTACCGCAACCAGCCTGCACGAGCTGATGGGCGACAAGGTAGTCGTCCTCAGCCTCATTTACAGCAGTTGCTCGGATGCCAATGGCTGTCCTCTTGCCACCCATGTTCTGGAGCGGCTTCAGGACCATTTGCTGGAAGATGCCGGTGGCGGGGAAGGCGTACGATTCATCAGTCTGAGTTTTGACCCGGTCCAGGATACACCCGAAGTCATGGGCCGCTACGGCAGTGCCTACAAATCCGCCAACTTTGACTGGCGCTTTTTGACCACCAGGAGACAAAGCGAGCTTGAACCCATATTGGAATCCTATGGCCAATCGGTGGTCCGGGATCCTGATTCACAAGAAGACGAAGCGGGCAGCATATCTCACGTATTGAGAGTATTCCTGGTCGACCGAAAACTGCAGATCCGCAACATTTTCAGCGCTTCATACCTGCATGCCGACACCATGCTGAACGACATCAGGACCTTGCAGATGGAAGCCGCGGGACTCTATTCCTTGCAGGGCCCCGGAGACGTCAAGGAAGGATACGAAAATCCCGGCTACCGCACGAATGCACAGAGCCTGGAGCAGCGCCGGGGAACGGCCGCTGACTTGTGGGCACTGGCGGAGAAGCCTCCGCTGGGGCTTCCGCAAATCCCGGTGCCAGCTGAAAACCCCCTGACAAACGAAAAAATTGAATTGGGGCGACTCCTCTTCTTCGACCGACGCCTGTCTCACAACAACACGTTTTCCTGCGCCATGTGCCACGTGCCCGAACAGGGCTTTTCGAGCAATGAACTGGCAACAGCCGTGGGTATCGAAGGCCGCACAGTCCGTCGTAACTCCCCGACCATCTACAACGTTGCCTTTATCGACCGGCTGTTCCACGACGGGCGCGAAAACACGCTCGAACAACAAATCTGGGGCCCTTTGCTGGCTCATAATGAAATGGGAAATCCATCGGTAGGGCGCGTGATCGAGCAGGTTCTGGCCATTGAGGACTACCGGGAACGATTCGAATCGACATTCGGCGGCCGTTCGGTCTCGATGGAGACCATCGGGATGGCGCTGGCCAGTTATGAACGCGTGCTGGTTTCTGCCAATAGTCCATTCGACCGCTGGCACTTCGGTAAGGAGGAGCAGGCGCTATCGGAAGAGCAGCAGGCCGGATTTCGCCTGTTCACCGGCAAGGCCCGTTGTTCCTCCTGCCACCTGGTGGCGCAGGACTGGGCGCTTTTCACCGATAACCGGATGCATAACACGGGAATTGGCTATGGGCGTTCCATGTCGAAATCGCCCAAAGAGACGAGAGTTCAGATTGCACCGGGCGAACACATCATCGTTCGGGGAGACGTGGTCGCCGAAGCCTCGGAACCGCCGCCCGGCGATCTCGGTCTCTATGAAATCACCGAAAATCCCGACGACCGCTGGAAATACCGGACGCCAACGCTTCGAAACATCGAGCTGACGGCGCCGTATATGCACGATGGATCGATCTCGACCCTCGAGGAGGTCATTGCATTCTATGACCGCGGCGGCATTGCGAATGAGCTGCTGGATCCACTGTTGCAACCGCTTCAACTGAGCCCGGAGGAAGCAGGCCAGTTGCGAGAATTCCTGCGGGCCTTGACCGGTGACAACGTCGATGCCCTGGTGGCCGATGCATTCGCCACGCCAGTCGGCAACACAGATTCCAACTGAATCCGCAACGCCGGCATCGGCAGTACGGGCTGTGAAAAATTTGATCAGTGTCCGAAGTCCCATCGGAAGCCGATGGTCAGTTCGTTTTTTCGCGGCGTTCCATTGTAGAGGGTTCCGCCATCCAGACGGTATTCGGCGTACAACATGCGGTTGAAAGAATCAAGCGTGTAACGAAGCCCCAGCACGGCGTACTTGACCTCGTACTCTCCGGCCTGCGGATCATCGTTATCCGGTTTCAGCCAGTTGCCACCGGCGATCAGCCACCAACGGTCTCTGAATTGCCACTGGGCATACAGTTCCGCTCCCCGGCCGTTGATGTACTTCAATTGGTCGGTTGTCTCGATATTATCCAGCCAGGCGAAGACCAGAGCTGCGTACCACCGTTCGCCATACGTTCGGAACGCCGTGGCAATGGCCGTTGCATCACCGTCAATCCCGGCGCCCTGCACGACGGTGTCGTTCTCAAAATCGATCTCGGACCGTTGATAGGCCAGGCCAATGCCGTGATCGCCCTGGGTTTCCAGCCAGGCGCTGGCCCCATAAGCCCTTCCGTACCTCCGGTTCTGTAGTTGCGGAATCGGTCTTCCGTCCTGGTACTGGATGTTCAAGTTGAACGGTTTGATCCGCAACGCCTTGAGGGAACTGGTGTAGATACGGGCCTGCAGCACGTCATCCGCCCGCCCGGTTCCGGTTGGGCCGCCGTCTGTGTTGGCATTGTATACACCAACGCCGTCGCCCCCGAAAATGGAAAAGCGATCCGCCATGCCGGCAATCTTGTAGTAAGCGGACCAGGCCTTGCCGAAAGTCGCCGTCAGGTTTTCGGCATCGAAACCACCATAAAGCAGGCGTTCCCTGAGGCCAAAACCGTCCTTGTCTTCTTCTCCCGCCTTGGGTGTGAACGTGTCCAGCACGTCGAAGCCGCCCTCGGCGCGCCCAAAAAGCCACCATCTCTTTGACAATTGCAATTCGCCACGCAAACCGACGCGGGAGGCGCCGTCACCCAGGCTGAACCCGGTGAGTTGATTCTCGGCGGCTGCCGTAAAACTCGAACTTGGGCCAGAGTGAGCGCAGTTCGGGCGCATCTTCGATGCGCGAGCGCCGCTGGGCCTCCGGGTCTTCGTTGAGGGCTGCTTCTTCTTCCCTGGCTGTGGAATCTTCCCCCTGCGTACCCTCACCCGGTTGATCCCGCAGATCTGCCGCAATGGGGGTATCTTCACTTACTTCATCCTGAGCCAGTGCCTGCCAAGATGCGAACAGGCAAATCACGAGGAAAAGCAGGCAGATCTTCTTCAGACGATCCGGCATTGTTATTTTTTTTCGGCTGCGCGGCATAATGTGCATTATCTTCTATTTCAACTAAACTGGAAATCAGTCCTCAAGCGCAGGAACAATCCATGACCAAACTCGTGCTCGGTATTTTGCTTTGGAGCTTCACGCACCTGTTTCCCTCAGTTTTCCATGGCCTTAAAACAAGCCTGGTCGCAAAATTGGGTGAGAATCCCTACAAAGGCATATTCACACTGCTGATGGTGCTCGCAATCTACCTGATCATATCGGGCTGGAAGGCCGCTGTTCCGGAAAGCTGGTATGTGGCGCCTGACTGGGGGCGGCATGTGACCGCGCTACTGGTATTGATTGCTTTCATTCTTTTCTTTGCGTCCTACGCGACAACGAACATCAGGCGAATCTTACGCCATCCCCAGCTGATCGGCGTGGCCTGCTGGAGCGCCGGTCATCTGCTGGCCAATGGCGAATCACGCTCCATTGTATTATTTGGCGGGCTGGCGCTATGGGCAGTAGTCGAAATTGTGCTGATCAACCGGCGCGAAGGCGCATGGATCAAGCCGGAACCCGCGCCGGTAAAAAATGACATCGTCCTGGTCGTGGCCGGCGTCGTGGTATACGCCGTGATTGCCGCTTCGCACCAGTGGCTGTTCGGCCTTGCACCCTTCACAGGAGGATCAACATGATTGGATACGTCACGATTGGAACCAACGACCTGGAGCGCGCGGTCGCATTTTACGATGAGCTTTTTGCAGTATTGGGAGCGAGGCGTTTCATGGATGATCCGGGTAAATTCGTTGCCTGGGCAACCGTCCCGGACCAACCGGCGATTTCAGTGACCAGGCCCTATGATGGCAACCCCGCCACCGTTGGAAACGGCATGATGGTTGCGCTGGCCGTCGACTCGAACGAAATGGTGCACAAAGTGTATGACAAGGCGATCGAGTTGGGAGGAAAGGACGAAGGCCCGGTCGGCCCGCGAATGGACGGGTTCTATGCCGGCTATTTCCGCGATCTGGATGGCAACAAACTCAACGTATTTCACGCCGAATTCAGTAGCGAATGAGCACACGGAAAATCATCAACACCATGGTTGAAGGCAAACTCGGGTATCTGGCCGTCAGTACCTCCTCTATCCCGCAATCTGTCAGTATCCCGACACCGGGAAAAAGCTGATCAGGGATTTCTGGATAACGGTTAGCGACGAAGCAGAGACGCTTCGGCTGATCCTGCGCGAGGGCGAAGGCCAGACACCGATTTTTTCAAAATGGCCGTTACCCCGGTATCCACTGGCTGAGAGGACCACCGGATCGGCTCCATGCAGCCAGGTTGAATGCCCAGATAAAGAGAATCCACAACAGATAAGGCACCATCAGGAATGCCGCCTGTCTGGACACCAGCCTGAATGCACGGATGCACAACACAGCCATAACCATCGTGAAACTCAGTTCCAGCCAAGCCCAGCCCGGACGGTGTATTCCGAAAAACAGCGCAAACCAGCCGATATTCAGGACCAACAGGAACCCCCACCAGATCAATGCACCCAGTCGTGAGTAGTGCCCGGTCAGCCAAACGTTCCAGGCAGCAAGCGCCATGAACAGATAGGAAACGGCCCAGGCCGGGCCGAAGAGCCATGCAGGAGGCGTCCAGGAGGGCTTATTCAGTTTCTGGAAGTACCACTCACCCGCCTCGAAGCTCCCGCCCGCGGCAGCGGCGGCCACGACCAGCAGGAGGAAGAAGGCTAACGATCCATACCTGGCTATCATTCTTTACCTCCCTGAAAAAACTTCTGACCCCGGGAATTCAAACCAGTTGCATGTCCGATGATATAACCTGTCATGATCCCGGTCATTGAATCAAGCTATCAGGCTTATCAATAAATACAATTTCACCTATAAAGGTCTTGAGTCTATTCTTCATGAGCAAGTACTCGTTCACCCAAATTCATTGGAGGTAAAATCACCATGTCACTGAAAGGCAGCCAGACCGAACAGAACCTGAAAGACGCATTTGCAGGCGAATCACAGGCCAACCGCCGCTACCTGTACTTTGCGCAGCGTGCCGACGTCGAAGGCTACAACGACGTGTCGACCGTTTTCCGCTCCACCGCTGAAGGTGAGACCGGACATGCCCACGGGCACCTGGAGTACCTGGAAGAATCTGGCGATCCAGCAACCGGCCTGCCCATCGGCAGCACGTCGGACAATCTGAAAGCCGCTATTGCCGGCGAAACTCACGAGTATACAGACATGTACCCGGGCATGGCCCGCGCAGCTCGTGACGAAGGCTTCGACGAAATCGCCGACTGGTTTGAAACCCTGGCCAAGGCCGAGCGTTCCCACGCCAACCGTTTTCAGAAAGCTCTGGACGAGCTCGACTGATGAAATAATGGGATCAGCTGCCTTGGAATTACAAGGCTGTTGGCCCCCATTTTCTGACTTCAGGAGCGCGCCTCGCGCGCAATCGGCTGCTGGGTGGCCTCCTGAAAAGACGGAGAACCAACATGCGAGAAGGTAGTCTCGAGGCCCCAACACGGCATGCACTGGACTGGACCAATCCCGATTTCTACAACGAGGGGCAGCTCCTGGCGGAAATGGAACGGATTTTTGACATCTGCCATGGCTGCCGCCGCTGTGTCTCGCTATGTGATTCGTATCCCACGCTCTTCGACCTGGTGGACGAGTCGGATACGTTCGAAGTCGATGGTGTGGCCAGGGAAGATTATTGGAAAGTCGTCGATCAATGCTTTATGTGCGACCTCTGTTACCAAACCAAATGCCCTTACGTGCCGCCGCATGAATGGAACGTCGACTTTCCCCACCTCATGCTGCGAGCCAAAGCAGTGCAGTTCAAGAAGGGTGAACGAAAGCTCAGCCACAAACTTCTCAGCAACACGAAAGTTCAGGCCTCCGTCGCCGAGACCGGTGAA
>CAMYKC010000060.1 GCA_947258865.1 uncultured Lysobacterales bacterium | reverse complement strand
TAGGCCAGGTCGTTCTTGTTTCCCTCGGCTTTATCCAGCGGCGAGGAATCCACGACGACCAGCAGGTCCGCGTCCCAGTCCATTACGTTGTTCAGGATATAGTTGCGGAACAACAAGTCACCGTAAACCAGCACCGTATCGTCACAAACGGCATCGAGCGCGCAACTCAGAGAGACCAGTTCATCGCTGCTCTCCCAGTTTTCGTTGACCACCAGCCGGGCGCCCTGCGCATCGATCGCGTCGCTGTGGTAACCGCCGACCACGGTGATGTCATTAAGGCCCTGGGCCTTGAATTTGTCCACCAGGCGGCGCAGGACGGTCTTGCCGGCCACCGGTATCATCACCTTTGGCCTGTCACGGGTCAGTTCATCCATCCCCCGGCCGCGGCTGGCTGCCAGGATGATCGAAGACGCATCCCGGCGGGCGCTGCGGGCGTAAATCTTTTCCGCCTCCAGCAGTTCATCGGCTCCCTGGAGGCGGAAAATCTCCGTCACGGAGGCCACCTGGCCTTCGACATCCACCAGCGACTCAGATTCCAGGATGGCCTGGGCCGCATGCTGCATGGCCGTGATATTTGCGCGAATCAGGTGATTGGCCCAGATGACCAGGCTGATCCGGTGTTCCCGGAACACCTCGGTCGGCGTCGAATAATACTTGGTCGGCACGATGACCAGCGGGCAGCGATTGTCCCATTCGCGTGCGAAGGCGAGCACTTCGTCCGGACGCGCCAGCTTGCTGTGGATCAGGATCGCATCCGCGCCGGCCTGGCGATAGGCTTCGCCCCGCTTGAGGGCCTCCTCGAGCCCCCAACCGGCGATGAAGGCTTCGACCCGCGCCACGATGCAGAAATCATCGTCCGCCTGCGCGTCCTTGCCGGCCTGGATCTTGCCGCAAAAGGTTTCAATGTCCTCCAGTTCCTGCTGCTCGCCCTGGATGAAGCTGTTCGTTTTCGGAAACAGCTTGTCTTCGATACACACCCCGGCGATATCCCGCTGCTCTAGCTTGTGAACCAGCCGCCGCATGTTGTTGAAATCACCGTAGCCGGTATCACCGTCGAGCAGAATCGGTATGTTGGTCGCGTCGGACATGAACTCGAGGATGCCGACGACCTGGGTCCAGCTCAGCTCGTTGTTGTCGCGCACGGCGTGCTGCGCCGACAGTGCAAGACCGGAGCCCCAGATACCTTTGAACCCGGCCTCTTCCACGATTCTTGCCGAGAGGCCGTTGTGCGCCTCGAGTATGAACTCTGTCTCGCCGGATTGGAGGAGGTTTCTCAGTTGCGTCGTCTTTTTCATGTCAATCAGAAGTCCGGGTAGTCAGCGCGGATCACAGGAAGCACCTCCTCTGCGGCGCGGACCACGTCTTCGGGAAAATCGATTTCGATCCAGGGCAGGCCACTGACGTCTTCATAGCCAAAGGATTCAGGCCGGGCCAGGAGCACGTTTCTGAGCGCCTCTTCGTGCGGTGCATCGGCCAGGCCCTCGGTGTCAAAACGTGCACATTCATCCGCGATGATGGCGGCGATTTCCGGTCCGAACCTGAAAAAACCAACCGACTCACCGATGGTGTCGTATTCCATGCCGTCGGCCAGTTGCTTGCGGAATTCCACCATCAGCCCATCATGGACAGCGATTTTTACCGGTTCGTCGCCGTGCTCGAAATCACGGTCCAGCAAATAACAATTTTCAGTTTCCGTCTCCACCAACCGCTGCAAAATCGCCGGGTGATACAGCACGTCGG
Source organism: uncultured Lysobacterales bacterium (assembly GCA_947258865.1). Lineage (GTDB taxonomy): Bacteria > Pseudomonadota > Gammaproteobacteria > Xanthomonadales > SZUA-36 > CAMYKC01. Next base: position 12,994 of record CAMYKC010000060.1, on the reverse strand, counting down.
CATCCATCACGATCACCGGCTCACCGGAAGTCAGGGTATCTTCAGCAGCCCAGAGGCTGAGCACGCTGCCCAGTTCGTAGCGCGGGTTGAAATGAAAAGCCACATCGGGACGCAGCGCCAGCGTACCGACATGGTCTATGATGCGGTCCGCCTCGAAACCAACCACGAGATCGGCAGTGCGGACACCGAAATGGTTCAGCAACTCCAGGTGCCGCGCCAGAAGGCTGCGCCCGCCGAACATCATCAGGCACTTCGGGTGGCCTTCGGGGTTGTGCTCTGCCAACCGGCTGCGGCGGCCGGCCGCGAGGATGATTGCGTGCATGATCGAGACCCTGGTGATTGAGGTTATTATAGACCGACTGAAGAAGCGCATTGACTCTGAATTTTTCTGAAGAGAAGCAGGAATGCCCCAACACCAAAACGATATTCTTGACGCCCTGGTCATCGGCGCCGGTTTTGCCGGCATTTGCCTCGGCAAACGCCTGCTGGACGCCGGTATCAGCAATTTCCGTATCTGCGACAAGGCGGAGAAAGTCGGCGGCACCTGGTTCTGGAACAGCTACCCGGGCGCAGCCTGCGACGTGATGTCGCATTTTTATTGCTTTTCCTTCGAGCCCAACCCCGACTGGTCGAGAAAGTACTCGCCTTGGAATGAAATCCAGGCTTACTCGGAGCACTGCACGGACAAGTTTGGCTTGCGGCCTTACATCGACCACGGCAAGGAGGTATCGATTTCGCGTTTCGACGACGCGTCCGGACTCTGGGAAGTCTCCTTCGAGGATGGAAGCCGGGTACGAACCCGCCACGTGGTCGACGGTAGCGGTGGTTTGCACGTACCGCTGGTCCCGAAATTCGCGGGTGCGGAATCCTTCGCAGGCGAGACTTGGCATTCATCGCTCTGGCGGCACGATATTGACCTGGCGGGCAAAAAGGTCGCGGTGATCGGATCCGCCGCCAGCGCCGTCCAGATCGTGCCGGAGATCGCCAAAACCGCAGCCCACGTCGCACTGTTTCAGCGCACTGCGAATTACGTCATTCCCCGTTTTGACCGGGCTTACCATGCCTGGGAAAAATGGTGTTTCCGCCATCTTCCCCTGTATGGCAGACTCTATCGCCTGTTCCTGTTCCTGCGCTACGACTGGCTGGCCTACCCCATCGTCAAGACCAGTGCCGACAACATTCAGCGACGATACGCCGTGAGACAGTTCCGCAAACTGCTGACGAAGAGCGTGCCGGATCCGGAGCTTCGTGAAAAACTGACTCCGGATTATCCGATCGGTTGCAAGCGGGTGCTGATCTCGGACAATTTCTTCACTTCGCTCAACCGTGAGAACGTCTCGCTGCTTACCGAGGGGATCGAACGTTTCACGCCACGAGGGGTGCAGACGGTTGACGGAAACGTGCACGAGGCCGACGTTATCGTTTACGCCACCGGTTTCGACACCCAGGGCCACCACACGGATCGGCGAGTCATCGGCCCCAACGGCCGCACACTCAGCGAAGCCTGGTCGGATGCACCCATTGCCTACGAGGGCTGCATGGTCACCGGTTTTCCCAACTACCATTTCGTGACCGGGCCCAATACCGGTGTCGGCTCGACCTCCGTGATCTTCATGATCGAGCAGTCGGCCAACATGATCATCAATTGCATCAAGGCCGCCGGCGGCGAGGGTCTGATTTCTCCAAAAGAAGAAGCCATGCAGGCTTACGATAAGGAGATCCAGGATTCGCTTGCGGGTACTGTCTGGGCAACTTCATGCCAGAGCTGGTACAAGAGGGAGGATGGACACATCACCATACTGTACCCCTATAATGCACAGACCTACCGGCGGCGTCATCGTAAACTTCGCGAGGAGCATTTCGATATTCGTCAGGCCCATACCATTTGAGAAACGAGGAAAATATTGACCAGGGACATCCTGATTCTGCTGGTCTTTCTGGCTTGCCTTAACATCCAGGAGATTGCTGCACAGGGGGAGCGAACCGATATCCACGAGGAAGCGGACCAGGTCCAGCCGCTGATGCCCGGGATGCAGGCGCCCGCCTTCGACGTCCTCGATGTGCGGGGCAACCCGGTGCGCTTCGACCCGGAGCAGATGGATAAGCCGCTGGTGCTCACTTTTTTCAGGGGCGGCTGGTGCCCTTACTGCAATCTGCATCTTGCGGAGCTGAGAAAAGCCGAAGAAGAACTGATTTCGCTTGGCTTCAACTTATGGTTCATCAGCATCGACCAGCCCGAAGCGTTATACGCAAGCCTGGATCAACCGGATATCGGATATACGGTTTACTCCGACTCTGACCTGGTGGCCACACGGGCCTTCGGGCTGGCTTTCCGCGTGTCAGATGACCTGGTCGAACGATACCTGGGATTCGGAATCGACCTGGAGGCCGCTTCCGGGAAGAACCATCACGTTTTGCCTGCACCCTCTACCCTTATCATCGGCGCTGACGGCGTGATCCGATTCCAGTACACAAATCCTGATTACAAAATGCGGCTGCACCCGGATGTGCTTTTGGCGGCAGCCCGGGCTTACAAGGAAGGTGTCGACGACCGCCTGATACGGCAGCGCAAAGCGCAACGCGAGACCAAGCAAAAAAAGGAGTAAGGAGTCTCGCTCCTCTGTCAGCCTTTTGTGTCGGAAATATACTGCCTGACCAACTCTTCCAGGATGTCCAGCGGCATCGAACCATTGGTCAGGATGACATCATGGAAATCGCGGATATCGAAGCGGTCACCCAGTTCGTTTTCCGCCAGATCCCGCAACTCCAGTATCTTGATCATGCCGACCTTGTAGGCAGTCGCCTGGCCGGGCATCACGAAGTATCGTTCGATCTCGTTGACCACGTCGCTTTCCGGCATGCCGGTATTCGCCAGCATGTAATCGATCGCTTCTTCGCGGGACCAGCGCATCGCGTGGATGCCGGTATCGACAACCAGCCGGACACCTCGGAACAGCTCGGACTGCAGGCGGCCGATATTGTCGTAGGGATCTTCGAGGAGACCCATCTCCCAGGCCAGGCGCTCGGCGTAAAGGCCCCAACCTTCGGAATACGCCGGGAATGGAATCAGGCGGCGGAAAAATGGCAATTCTTTCAATCCCTGTTGAATCGCCAGTTGGAAGTGATGCCCCGGAATCGCTTCATGGTATGTCAGGGTGCGCATACCGTATTTCGGCGAAGCCTTGATGTCATAAAGATTGGCATAGAAAACACCCGGCCGCGAGCCGTCGAAGGCGGGGATTTCATAGTATCCGGCTGGCGAGGTTTTTTCCTTGAACTCCGGCACGCGGCGGACTTCCACGGGCGCTTCCGGTATCGTGGCGAACCACGGATCCAGCGATAGGGAAACCTGTTCGATCAAGACTTCGTATTCTGCCAGCAGCTGATCCCGCCCTTCACTGCTGTCCGAGAAGTAAAACCGGGGATTTTCAGCCATCTCGTTGATGGCTGCGGTGAAACCGTTGCTGACATCCCAGCCTTCATGTTCAAGGATCTTCAGAATTTCGGCCTGGATTCGATCGACCTCGGCGAGCCCAAGGTTGTGGATATACTCCGGCTCATAGTCCGTGGTGGTGAACAGTTTCAGCGACAGTTTGTAGTATTCCTCACCATCGGGCAGGCTCCAGACTCCGTAGTTGCCATCCACTTTCTCGTCAAGAGCAACGAAATGGGCGATCAGACGTTCGTAAGCCGGATAGACTGTGTCTTCAATCGCGGTTCGCGCCTCAAGTGCGATCCGTTCCTGTTGGTCCTCCTCCAGCCCCGCTTCTTTCATCTTGTCCAGCAGAGCGACCATCAGGATGCCCTCTTCGGCTGGCGTGGCCACGAAGTTACGCATTTCCTCAAGTACTTTGGTGACCACTAACTGCGGTGGGTGAATACCCAGTTCTTCACGATGACGCAGGCCTTCGAGAACCTGGTCGAATTTGATTCCTACCGCATTCAGCCGTTTGACGTAGTCTTCAGCGTCGCGGACGTTGCCTATGTGGTGCGTGGACTCCATGAAGGACGGAAAACCATTCTGTACCCCGAATAACTGGTTGACCGGAAATGAGAGAAAACGGAATTTTTCAGCTTCGACGATTGTTCCCAGCATGAAAGCTGCAATGCGCTTGGACATCAGATCCGCGTCACTGAGGTCTTCATCCTCATAGCTCAGCATCACTTCGTATGCTTCCTTCAATTGCGCAAGAAATCGATCGCCGGCCTCCAGGCTTTCGTCGTCCAGCCTGGCGTTATGTCCCTTGATGCCGATGGGCTCTAGCACACGGAGCGTGCTCAGCATCTCCGGACTCTGAACCATGACCTGCATCATGGTGCGGGCGAAGAAAAGATTGATATTGACCGGCTTGAAATACCAGGTATGCGCCAGGAACAATCCACCCACGAGTAAAACGACGGCCAGCAGGGCCCCGGTGATTTTGAGTATTTTCTTGAGTATTCGCATGAGATTCAGATCGAGATACAGAGCCCGATGGCTATTGAAGTGGGCACAGTCTAACCCAGAGGAGTCCGCCACACCTGTTCGAAAAGTCATGGTTGCGAATCTCCTTTTCATCAATGGCGGATTCAGACAAACTGTCCCCTAATGATCCCGGCCAGTGCAACGACATGAGCAGAACACCTGACGACGCCAAATTCATTCCACTACGCGTGGCGGTCATCACCATCTCCGACTCGCGCACCCCCGAGAACGATACCTCCGGTGATTTTCTTACCGATGCCCTGTCGCGAGAAGGTCATCTGGTCAACTTGCGAAGAATTGTGAAAGATGACAAGTACGTGCTTCGCGCGGAGGTTTCGGCCCTGATTGCCGACGAGGAAACAGACGTGATACTGACCACAGGCAGCACCGGCCTGACCGGAAGGGACATCGCGCCCGAGGCGCTGGAACCGCTTTTCGACAAAGAGATCGAAGGATTCGGCGAATTGTTCCGCGCCGCGTCGATTGAAGATATCGGGGCGGCCAGCATCCAGTCCCGCGCCTTTGCCGGATTGGCCAACGCGACGATCATTTTCTGCATGCCCGGCTCACCTGGGGCGTGCCGGACTGCCTGGGATCATGTGATCCGGCCTCAATTGGACTCGCGATCCCGACCCTGCAACCTGGCCAACCTGATGCCGCGATTCCTGGAACGCTGAATGGACGTCGACTCGCAATTGCTGACCAAACAGCCCAATTCCGAAATGTGTTTCGTTTGCGGACGGAGCAATCCGGTCGGCCTGTACATGCAGTTCCACGACGATGGAGAAATGATGGTCGTCAGCGAATATACGGTGCCGGCGCATTATCAGGGTTACCCGGGAATCGTACACGGCGGGGTGGTAGCGGCCATGCTGGATGAAGTAGTGGCCCGAGTATCGATGATCGGTGACCATCATCATTTCATGATGTCGGTCAAATTGCAGATCCTGTACCGGCATCCGGTTCCGGTGGAAACGCCTTTGAGAGTCGTCGGCCGAGTCCTCCGGCTGCGTGGGCGACTCGGGAAAGCGGAGGGGCAGATCATTCTGCCTGATGGAACCGTAGCCTGTGAATCCATGATGTCACTGGCCGATGTGCCCACAGAATTGCTTGCCAGCACCAATCCCGGCTTGCTGAACTGGAAGGTAGATTGAAAACGTTTCGGCATGCGCTTCAGCGCAAAAAATTTGCCATCACTGCCGAACTTTCACTGCGAAACCGGACAACAGTTGACGAAGCGCTCAGGCAGGCCGGCTCGCTGGCCGAATTTGTCGACGGTATCCAACTGGCCGAAAATCCGCACGCATGGGTTCAGGTCTCACCGCTGGCGCTGTCCAGCCTGTTCATCAGGAACGGGTTCGACCCTGTCCCGCGGCTGATTTGCCGGGACCGCAACCGAATCGCGCTGCAGAGCGACCTGCTCGGGCTGAGGGCCATCGGCGTGACCAGCCTCGTATTGAACAAAGGCAGCCGGATTCCCAAGGATCATGAACTCAGGGCGAAACCGGTATTCGACGTCAGTTGCCGCGAGCTGGTGGCAATGGCGAATGAAATGAACGAGGAAGATTGGGCCGATGGCGGGCATGAGTTCGTGATCGGGACCAGCGCAACCGTCTTTACTCCAGGCGCGGACTGGAATGCCGAACTGTTGCTTGCACGCGCCAGCGCCGGAGCCCGTTTTCTGCAAACCCAGCCCTGTTTCAACCTGGACTTGTTGCGCCGGTACATGCACCGGATGGTCGAAAATAAAATCACCTGGAGCTACGCCGTGATCGTGACACTGGCGCCTTTGCCTTCGGCAGACACCGCGCGCTGGCTGACGGAGAATGTCCGGGGAGCCTTGATTCCCAAAACCGTGGCAGAGCGGCTGGATCACGCTACCGACCCCGAACAGGAAGGCATCGACATATGCGCCGGATTGATGCGGGAGATTTCGTCAATCCCCGGCGTTTCCGGGATCAATTTACTGACACTGGGGAACCCGGAGGCTGTTGCAGCCGCTATCACAGCCTCAGGCCTGCGAGAAGAAAGGAACCATCATGTCCCGTAATACGACGCATCCAATGACCCGGTTTTGGATCCTCTTGCTCACCTTGACGCTCGCCGGTGCCGCGTGCGCGGGTGGCGAATCCTTTGAGTCCGCTTCCAGCGTCTCCGAGGTCCGGGCGCAGATTGAAAAGCTGCCAAAGAAAAACATCTGGTGGACCGTCAACGGTCGGGACATGGCCTGGAACAACAAGAATCTGCAACGGATTTTTCCAACCGTTCCCGTTTACCGCGCAGGCCAGGTCAGTGAACTGGAGTACAGGCTGAACCCGGATTTGGCAGCCTACCCCGTGACGACGCCGGAAGGATCGATGCCGTTCAGGGCGTTCCTGGATGGTGAGCAATCCACCACGATGGGCATCGTGGTTCTGCACCGGGGCGATATCGTGTTCGAGCACTATCCCCGGCAGGAACCTTATGAAAAACCGATTTACTGGTCAGTCACCAAGGCCTTCGTTTCCACGCTGGTCGCTCTGCTCGAGGACCGGGGCCTGGTGGAAACGAACAAGGCGATAGAGACTTATATACCTGAACTGGCGAACTCGTCATTCTCAGGCGTCACCGTTCGCAACTTTCTCGACATGGCAAGCGGCGTTGATTGCCCCGAAGAGTACGAAGATCGCGATTCCTGTTACTACCGCTATTCCATGGCCGTCGGTGATGGCCATTGGACGGAGTCCTCGCCAGACAACCCCTATACCTTCCTGGCCACTGTAAAAGCCGGGCGGTGGGCGGAACAGGGCACTTCATTCAGTTACTCCGGGGTCAATACGTTCATCCTCGGCTGGCTGGTCGAAAAAATCACCGGCATGCCCTTCCAGGATGCCCTCAGCCGCGAGATCTGGACACAGATCGGTGCCGAAAGTGATGCCGCTATTCTCGCGCCCCGCTACGGTGTGCCCAACACGCACGGCGGTCTCTTGGCGCGCGTAAGAGACGTGGCGCGCTTTGGGTTGTTGTTTACGCCAAGCTACCGCAAAGTAAGTGACAGGAAAATCGTTTCCGACCGCTACATCGACCTGATTCTCAACGGTGGAAACCCGGAATTGCTGAAGAACGCACGTTATGGTGCTCCGGACGATCCATCAGTGAAACACAATGCCTACCAGTGGGATCTCGTTTGGGACAACGGAGATTTTCTGAAAGGCGGTTGGGCCGGACAAGGCCTGCTGATCAATCCGAAGCGTGACCTGGTGGCCGTTTGGACCGGTTACTTCAAGGACGATAGCTACAGCGAGGTTGAACTTCTGCCCATTCTGCGAAAGGTCCTTGAAGCCCTCTATGGCCCTGTTACGGCATCACCACCAGACGATGTAGAGGCCAGCCAGCATCAGGACGATGACCAGTGAAGACAGGTTAAAGCCCGTGCTGGTCCGGGTATCGATCTCACTGTACTCGATCGCCTTCGGATGCTCGCCACCATGTTCCCATCGCGAGATCAGCATCCCGATGGCCATGCAAAGCAGGAAGACCAGGCCAACCCGGTCGATGAAGGGCAGCGCAGGCCAGACCAACTTCAGGCCAAGCGACAGGACCGCGGAACCGATGGCTGCACCCAGCGCGCCGTTTGCCGTGGTGCGTTTCCAGAAAAAGCCCAGCAGGAAGATAGCAACGATACCCGGTGTGAAGAATCCGGTGAACTCCTGGATATATTGAAAAGCCTGGTCGAAATTGCCCAAAAGAGGCCTCGCGACGATCATTGCGATGATCATGGCCGAAAAGGCAACCGTACGGCCTATCATCACCAGGTGTTTCTGGGATGTGTCTTCGGGCCGGAAATGCTGGTACATGTCCATCGTAAAAATGGTCGAAATGCTGTTGGTCATCGAAGCCAGTGAGGAGACGATGGCAGCGATCAATGCTGCGAAAACCAGGCCTTTCAGGCCGACCGGCAGCAATGCCGGGTACAACAACCAGAACCGGAATCAGCATTTTCAGGAATGCTGCGAAAACAATCCCTTTCTGAGCCTCGCGCGTATCCTTGGCCGCCAGCGCGCGCTGGATAATGTACTGGTTAAAGCCCCAGTAGGACAGGTTCATGATCCACATACCGCCGATCAGCACCGAGATTCCAGGCAGCTTGTCATAGTGCGGGATATCTTTCGTGAAGATCATGTCGAATTTTTCCGGCACTACTTCCAGCGTCTTGACAAAACCAGCGATTGCGCCCTGTCCGCCCGAGATTTCATTCATCGAAATCCAGGCGATCAGCAGGCCACCGAACACCAGCAGTACGACCTGGATGATGTCGGTCAGCGCCACGGCTTTCAGACCGCCGTAAAGCGAATAGGAAATGGCGAACAGGCCGATGATGACCATGCCGTAGGTCTGCTCCAGGCCGGTCACCGAATTGATGGTCAATGAGCCGAGCCACAGGATCGATGTCAGGTTGACGAACACGTAGACGCCCAGCCAGAACGTGGCCATGACCATGCGGACGCGATGATCGAAGCGTTGCTCCAGGAACTGGGGCATCGTGTAGATTTTGTGCTTCAGGAAAACGGGCAGCAGGTACTTGCCGACGATGATCAGGGTTATTGCCGCCATCCATTCATAGGACGCGATCGCAACGCCGAGCACATAAGCCGACCCGGACATCCCGATGATCTGCTCCGCCGAGATATTCGCGGCAATCAGGGACGCACCGATCGCCCACCACGGCAAGGCACGGCCCGCCAGGAAATAATCCTGCGTGTTCTTTTCATGCCCGGCTTCCTCCCGCGAAACCCACTGGGCAAGAATCAGCAGAAAAATGCCGTAAATGATGACAACGGTGTAATCGAGGGTCTGTAAATGCATTTGCAATCCTTCGTTATCGTTCTAGTTTGAATTTTCTGGATCGAACAGCCGCAAGGTAAAGCCGTAACTATAGCTTTTTTCGGTCAGGGAATACTTCATTAGTGTGCGCTTACCCCAGGAATCGTCACCGCCCACACCCATCTGCCCCAAATCGATGTTCAGTGACACCAGGTTACGCGGGAGGACGTCGTTCACGTGGACATTCACCCGTTCTTCATTATCACGGGCGCCGGGGCCGTCCTCGCTGGTGATGGCGATCTTGACCGGCGGTATGAAATCCATTTGCCGGTTGTGATGCACGCTGAAGCCCAGCAGATCGTCCGCCAGAACCTCCAGACCGGTTGAATCACGGTCATCCAGGCGGATCCAGCGAACGTCCGTTTTGTAGCCGTTTTCCTGCGGCCGCATGTACGGCACATAGTGGTCGCTGACCCGGTTTTCATAGAGGCCGACGTGAGCCGCGAGCTTGCGGTCGCTGTAATTCTCGAACGGGCCGCGGCCGAACCACGAAACCTGGTCCAGTTCACGCGGCAGTTCCACATTCATTCCGATGCGAGGCACCACGGGCTGGCCTTCGGCCTTTTCAATATGGTTGGCCACGTGGATTTCTCCGGCGCCATGGATTGTAAAAACAGCTTTCCATTGGGCCACCGGCTGTCCCTCGTCATCGGTGAAACGGTACTCCGCCTCGATCATCACGCGGTCGCTTTCCTTGTCTGTCACCTGCAACCGTTCCAGGCTTCGATTGTCCATCGCTTCGCGCCATGCGGCGGCCCAGTCCTGCATGTAATTGCCGAAATCATTGTCGGTGGGTGCACGCCAGAAGTTTGGCGTCAACGGTGCCAGCAAGAGTTCCTTGCCGTCGGATTGCAACGACGACAACAGGCCCGAATCCTTTTTGAAAGCAAGTGAAAAACCCTTGCCACTGACGCTTATTTCCCTGCCGTTATCGCGGACCCGGAGCCTTCCGCCGGTCGCCGGCTCTTTTGGCTTTGCTCTCGGGTTGACGAACTCGAACTGGTCCGAGGCGTATTCATGGCCCACGGGCAACAGGCCCTCGAACAAGCAGTCTTCGGCCACCGCCGCCTCGGCGAACTCCACCGCGCGCCGCTGGAGCGGGTCGAACGGCATCGACACCGGGACCAGCAGCACGTGCGAGCCCGGGTCGCACGCCACGAAGACGTCGCCGTACTGCAGTAGGCCGGCTGCACGCGCCGGTCGGGGAATACGATGCCGTTGAAATTGAAGTTACCGCTGGACGGCACCTCGGGCGGGCCGTAATCGCCGCCGTAAGTCCAGTAGGGATTTCCCTGTTCATCATGTTCCAGCAAGCCCTGGTCGACCCAGTCCCAGATGAAACCTCCTGCCAGGATGTCAAAGCGGTTGATGACCTCCCAGTATTCGGCGAGGTTGCCGGTGCTGTTGCCCATTGAATGGGCATACTCGATCAGAACGAAGGGACGGTCATTCTCCGTCTGCGCATACCGCTCCAGGTCCCAGTAACGCCAATACATGCTGGAATGGAAATCCGAGTGCCGCTCACCCACTTCCTCGATATTGCCCTCGGTCTCATACTGCACCGGCCGCGATGGATCCCGGGATTTGATCCAGTGATAGGTGGCGCCGAGGTTTACACCGTCCCCGGCCTCGTTGCCCAGCGACCAGATCGTAACAGAGGGAAAGTTTTTGCTGCGTTCCAGCATCCGCTCGGTGCGGTCGAGATGATGGGGTTTCCAGTGCGGCTTGCTGCCCAGGGTCTTGTCATGGTCATAACCGTAGCCGTGGCTCTCGATATTCGCTTCGTCCACAACATACAGGCCGTGCTCACTGGTCAGTTCGTACCAGCGGGCCGGCTGCGGGTAATGGGAATTGCGCACGGCGTTCAGGTTGGCCGCCTTCATCAGGCGGATGTCCTCGAGCATGGTTTCCTCGTCGACCACGTGCCCGTGCACGTCGTGGTGTTCGTGCAGATTAGCGCCCTTGAGCTTGACCGGGCGGCCGTTGACCAGGAAACGGCCATTCACGATTTCCGCGGTGCGGAAACCGATACGCTGGGAAACGGCTTCGAGTGGCTTTCCATTCGAACCGTTCAACTCGATCACCAGTGTGTACTGGTTCGGGATTTCGGCCGACCAGGCTCGCACTTCCTTGACCAGCCCACCAAAGCTGTGTTCGTTCACGCCGGGTTGCAGCGTCAATTGTTTCTCGATAGCGAACAGCACTTTCGATTCGTCCATGACTTCCGCATTCAACGCGATATCGCGCGATTCTTCCGCGGTGTTGACCAACTCCACGTCCATGTTGAATTCACCATCGCGGTATTCGTTGACCAGGCCGGCATGAACAAAATAATCCCGTATGCGTTGTGGCGGGCGTGCAAACAGGCTGACATCCCGCTGGATGCCGCTCAGGGACCAGAAATCCTGATCTTCGAGGTAACTACCGGTGCTCCAGCGGTACACTTCCACCGCAACGGTATTGGCGCCCGGCTCGACAAAGCGGCTGACATTGAACTCGGAGGGTGTTTTACTGCCCTCGCTGTAACCAACGTAATCGCCATTGATCCACAGGTAAAAGGCTGAACTGACCGCCCCGAAACGCATGAAGATTTCCCGTCCGGACCAGCTATCCGGTACATCGAACGTTCGCCGGTATGACCCCACCGGGTTTTCCACGAGGGGAACATTCGGCTCATCGATCTCGAAGGGATAAGGGACATTCACGTAGATCGGGTAACCATAGCCATGCCGCTCCCAATTGGATGGGACCGGGATGACATCCCAGTCGCTGACATCGACTTCGGGTTGATGAAACCCGGCTGGCCGGCTGGCCGGAGATTCGGAATAGTGAAACTTCCAGGCGCCATTCAAAGTCCTGTGGAATGGATTATTGCCGACGTTTCCCGCCAGTGCTTCTTCTCTGTTCGGAAAGGCTATATACCAGGCCCTGGGTGCCTCGGTGTTATGGCGGATAACCTCAATATCGTTCCAATAAGGACGTTCGGTTTTTTTATCCACTGCAAACGCGACAAGCGGCAGCGCAAGCAACGCTGAGATCAGGAACCGGGTAATCCGGTCGAGCAGATTCTGCCGATTGCTGTTCATGAGACTCCATCACTTTTGGCCAATGCGGCTCTTAACCTTTCCGCCGCAGATTCAGGGGTCAGGTCGCGTTGCGCCGTTCCCAGCATTTCGAAACCCACCATGTGCTTGCGGACCGTGGCGGAACGTAACAAAGGTGGATAGATGTGCGCATGGAACTGCCATTCCGGGTGCTCCGCGCCGTCCGACGGGCGTGGATGGAAGCCCATCGAATAGGGAACCGTGGCCGAGAACAGACGTTCATATGCAACCAGGGAACGCCGGAGAACGCTCGCGAGGCCTGCAATTTCCTCTTTGCCCATTTCTTCCGGACCCGTTACGGGCCGCCGTGGTATCAATAATGTTTCATAGGGCCAGACAGCCCAGAACGGCACCATTGAAACGGCGTGCTCGTTGCAGTCAACCAGCCGTTCGCCGGCGCACAACTCGGCTTCGAGGTAATCCATCAGCAGCGATCGTTTATTCACCCGGTAATAATCAGCTTGAGCATCGTGTTCCCTGGCCGGCTCGACCGGCAAGCTGCTGGTTGCCCAGATCTGCGCATGGGGATGGGGATTGCTGCAGCCCATCATCTGTCCCCGGT
>CAMYKC010000059.1 GCA_947258865.1 uncultured Lysobacterales bacterium | reverse complement strand
CTTGTCGATGTTCCAGTTCTTCGCGAGCCCGGTTGACCTGGCTCTTGTTCACGGCGATCTCCAGCGTTCCGGACTGCTCGAAGTGACAGTCGATAGATTCCCGCTGAGACACCCGGCCGACTTCCTTCACGGTGTCAAACATCAATCTTTGCAGGCGCATGGCTGAATCACGCTGTGCCGGTTTATCCAGCCAATGCTCGATGCCGGACAGGTAAGCGGCACACCAGCCGCCGTTGCGGCCGGAAGCGCCGAAACCGGCAATTTCCGCCTCGAGTATGACTATGTCCAATGAAGCGTCGATCTGCTTGAGGTAGTAAGCGGTCCACAAGCCGGTGTAGCCACCGCCGACAATGGCGACATCAGCTTCGGTATCGTCTTCCAGTGGCTGGCGCGGGCCCAGAGAGTCTGGCACCGAGTCGTGCCAGAAACTCAGCGTGCGGTACTTCGATGTCATCGGTGTCTCCGTCAAGACTGCTTTGTCGTTATTTCAATCGGGGTCTTGGCGTAAAGGTGAATGTCTCTTTGCGGGAACGCGATCACAATACCTTCTTTGCCGAATAATTCTTCAATTCGAAAACGGATGTCACTTCGAATCAGCCGAAGTTCCCGCTCACTGGAGGCTTCGCACCAGAAAAACACATCGAAGATCAGGGCATTGTCACCGTAATCTTCGAAAACGATGACAATCGGCGGGTCTTTCAGGGTCAGGTGGTGTTCATCAGCAGCCTGCGCGAGAAGCTGCTCAACCCGCCGCACCGGGGAACCGTAGACCACCCCCACCCGAACAGAGGTCCGGAAATTCCGGTCCACCAGTGTCCAGTTGATCACGACACGTTCCAACATCTGGCTATTGGGTACGAGCAGGTGAACGCCGTCAATTCGCCTGATCCGGGTGGACCGGTTGCCGATGCTCTCGACCATGCCCCGGTGGCTGTCTATTTCGATGAAATCACCAATGCGCACCGGGCGCTCGGACATCAGGATCCAGCCGCTGATCAGGTTGTTGATGATGTTCTGTGCACCAAATCCGATGCCGATGGCAATTGCGCCGCTTATGAAGGCCAGCGCCGTAACGGGGATATTCAAGAGCCCCAGCGCGGTGATGAACAACAGCACGAGGATGGCATAGAACACCACGCGCTGAATCGTTTGAGCGACATTAGGATTGACTTTCGCTTTCAAAAGCTGGCGACCGAGCGCGCGCTGAAGGTACCAGGTCAATATGAGGCCGAGTAGAACGACGAAAACCGTGAGTACGACTTGTCCCACGGAGACTTGTTGACCTGATGTCATCGTGAATAGCGATTGATTCCAGACTTTTTCAAAATCGTTCATACGCGATTCCAGCCAATGGTCGCCAAAGTTGCGCAAGGATTGATGATAATCTTGCCTGATGTCAAGGATACTAACCCATGAACCCTCGGCTTAGGTCTGTTTCGGCAGGGAGTTTGGGCCCGCTGCATCTCCTGGCCGGGTTCTCGCTGGCGGTTTCACTGCTGTTTTGGGCTGATTCCGCCGCCGCGGCGAAAATCCAGTTCAAGTTCGATGCCTGGGCAGGACCGGTCATCCGGGTGTTTGTCACACGACCGGTTGGAATAGCACCGGACCGGCCGGTGGTATTCGTGATGCATGGTGTCAATCGGAATGCGGACGATTATCGCGACCAGTGGCATGATCTGGCCGTGGAGTACGATTTTTACCTGGTCGTGCCTGAGTTCAGCCAGAGAAAATTTCCGGGGCCGGGTGGATATAACCTCGGCAACGTTTTCGATGCCGATGGCAAAGCAGTGTATGAGGCGAACTGGTCTTTTTCCGCCATCGAGCCGATCTTCGACGATATTCGCCGGCGTTTTTCCATTGAAACAGAGCGATATTCGCTTTACGGGCACTCGGCGGGTTCGCAATTCGTGCACCGCTTTGCTTTCCATGTGCCCCAGGCGCGCGTTTCACGGATTGTATCCGCCAATGCCGGCTGGTACATGATGTCCGACTATGAAATCGACTATCCATACGGCCTGAGGGGTTCGGCAGTCACCCGTGAAAAGCTGAGAGAGGGATTGCAGTCGCCCGTAACGATACTGCTCGGAGATCTGGATACAGATCCGGAACACCCCAATCTGCGCCGAACGCCGGAAGCCATGAGGCAGGGTCAGCACCGCTACGAGCGTGGCCATCAGTTTTACAGGATAGCCCAGGCGTTTGCGGCGCAGCTGGATGTGCCGTTCAATTGGCAACTCGTCACGGTGCCGGGCGCGGATCACGACAACCGGCTGATGGCGCCGGCGGCTATTCCGTACCTGCTGGGCGATTGATCAAGGCACAATCAGACTCTGTGCTATATTTCCGGATTCCAATGGCTTATTTCCTCATGATGTGTCAGTCGAAGTCGCTTTTCAGATAATTGAGTCTTTAGCCGTCGTTATCGGTGTCGGATTTGCCATAGTCCAGGTCCGGCAATATCGTCGTGAAAAGCATCGTGAAGCAGCGCTGGAGCTCATGCATTCTTTTCAAACGCCTTCTTTCGCCGAGGCGATGAATCTTGTTTACAACCTGCCTGATGGCTTGTCCAGAGAGGAAATCGAAAATCTCCTGGGGGATAAATTTCACCTGGTTTATGCATTGATGACGACTTGGGAAAGCCTGGGGATTCTTGTCTTCAGGGGAGAAGTCGACCTGGATCTGGTTGATGAATTTTTTAGCGGGCCGCTAAAGATTTCATGGCAAAAATTACAAGGCCACGTGCTGGGTGAAAGGGAATTACTGGGTCGCGATACCATTGAGGAGTGGTTTCAGTGGCTGACGGAACGCCTTGCTGAGAGGGAATCAAAAACCCCACGAGTCCCAGCGCATATCGCCTACAAGAACTGGTCCGATCAACGTCCCCAGCTCAAGTGACGTCTTCAGCTTGCAGGGACAAATAAGGCGGTTGATACTTGGGCCATGAAGGCAATCACCCAGGCTTTTCACGAACCGCAAGGCGTGCTCTACCATGGCGCGGCCCTGCTCTATGGTGTGGGCGGTTACGTGCTCGGATGGTACGGCCTGTTCAGCGGCAATCCCTTGATCAACGCTGGCGCCACCCTGTTGCTGGGACATGCGATGACCATCTGTGCCTACATGATCCACGAGTGTGGCCACAACACGGTATTACGCAGCAACGAGGCGAATGCCTGGCTCGGACGTGTCCTGAACTGGATATGCGGCACTTCTTACGGCAGGTTTGAAGATATTCGCTACAAGCACTTCCGGCACCACATGGATAACGACGACGCGGTCTGGTTCATTTACGAGGACTTCCTGGAAAAGCACCCCAGACTGGTGGAATGGATCAAATTCCTCGAGTGGTTCTATGTCCCCGCCCACGACATGATCATGCATTTCATCACGGTTTTCACCGCCTTCATTATCCCCCAGCGCCGCGACCAGATGCTGCGTAACGTTATTGTCATCCTGATTCGCGGCGGCCTGTTCTTCACCGTGCTGTGGTTTTACCCCAGGGCGGCCCTGCTGTACCTGGTGGCTTACATGATCATGATGCATATCCTGCGGTTCAAGGATGGTGTGCAGCATGATTACGACGGCAGTCCGACATTGTTCGAAGAAGAACCGCCGTCGCGCTTCGGGGGTCGCGCCACCGAGCAGGCGCACACCTTCAGTAATCCCGAATCGCTGAAGCATGATTGGCCCAACTACTTCACGCTTTGCTTCGGTTTCCACAACGCACACCACAAACGGCCGACCGTGCCCTGGTACCGTTTGCCGGCCTACCACCGCGAGCAGTTTGGCAACGACCCGGAAAAGATCATCCCGCTGAGCGTTCAACTGAAGATGTATCACAGGTACCGTGTGCAGCGGGTGATGCATTCCGGTGGTGAACTCGACGACCTGCCCACGCCCTGGGAAGGTGAGTACCTGAAGCGCGCGCGCGCCGGACAGATTTATGGCGGCAACGCGGTTTCCTTCCTCAACTCGTTTTAACAGGGCGGTCCGAATTGAAGACATTCAGAGAAGCCGTCCAGGGGCCGCAGTTTTCGATATCGGCTGAACTGACGCTCGAGCGCAGTTCGACCGCCGACGGCATCAGGCGCCAGGCCGATGTGCTGGGCCGGTATGTTGACGGAATCCAGGTAACGGACAATCCCTACGCCTGGGTGCAGATGTCGGCCCTGTCCGCGGCTGCGATCCTGATTGAACATGGAGTCGATCCGATACCGGTTCTGACCTGCCGGGACCGCAATCGGATTGCTCTGCAGAGCGATCTCCTGGGACTGCAGGCACTGGGTGTCACCAGCCTGATGTTGATGCGTGGCCACCGGGTGCCCGGGAAGCACGCGGTTCCAGCCAGCACCGTGTTCGATTTGACCGGCCGCGAGTTGATTGCGCTGGCCGCATCCCTGGGCGAGGAGGTTTCGGTTGGGCCCGATCGTGGATTTTTTATCGGCACCGGGGCTAAAGCCTTCCGGCCCGGTAAGCGGTGGCGGGCGGAGTCACTGGCGGCCAGGGCGGCGGCCGGGGCCCGTTTTATCCAAACCCAGCTGTGCTTCAACATGGATATCCTGCGCCAATACATGCAACGCTTTGTGGAGGCCAGGCTGACCTGGAGTTATTCGGTGATGGTTTCGCTGACGCCGCTTCCCTCCGCCGAGACGGCAAGATGGGTGAAAGAAAACATGTCGGATTCACGAATTCCCGAAGCGCTCATCGAGCGCCTCGAAGATGCGAAAGACCCGGAGCAGGAGGGTATCCGGATCTGCGCTGAACTGATGCGGGAAATAGCGGAGATCCCGGGTGTATCCGGCGTCAACCTGATGACCACGGGTGACCCTCGAGCCATTCCGGCCGCGATCGAGGCCTCAGGACTGCGGGGCTGAAACATGCAACGGCTCGAAATCTTCCAATCACTGTGGGCCATGGAGTTACGGCAACCCGGAATTCCGGAACGGCCGATGGAAGAAAATTTCAGGCGGGTGGCAAAGGCCGGATACCACGGCCTTTGCATCGATCCCGCCGTTCATGAAATCGATGAATTTCTGCGATTGAAGCCGCTTTACGATGAATACGGGCTGAAATGCATGGTTAATGCCTTTCCGGCCACCGTGGAAGAACTGCCGCCACTTCTCGACCTGGCCGGCGAACTGGGCGCCAGTCTGGTCAACGTGATCGGGCAGGTGATGCCACTGACAGTGGAAGAGGGCATCCCGGTGATCAGGCAATGGATGAAGGATGCGAGGCGGGCCGGATTGCCCTTGCTGTTCGAAACCCATCGCGACTGCACCTTGAACGACCTCCACTACACCTTGCAACTGATCGAGGCGGTGCCCGAAATGCGGCTTTGCGCCGATCTGTCCCACTACGTTATCGACCGGGAAATGCGATTGCCTCTCGCTGACAGGGATCGGAAGCATATGCACCGCATCCTTGAACGCTCCGATTGCTTCCAGGGCCGCGTCGCCAGCCGTGAACAGATCCAGGTACAGATCGGTTTTCCTCAGCACCAGAATTGGGTGGAACAGTTCAGATCCTGGTGGCGCGATGGTATCGCGATGTGGCGCGCACGAAATGATGACGACGCGACATTGGTCTTCCTTTGCGAGCTTGGCCCGCCACCTTATGCGATGACAGACGTTAACCAGGCCGAACTCTCCGACCGCTGGCAGGAAGCGTTGACCATCAGGCGCTGGGTGCAGGATCTATGGGCTTCGCTTGATTGATCTGCCGGCCCAGCCAGGTGAAAGCGACCGCGCCCATCAGCAGGTTTGACAAGAGGGTCGCGGTAAACAAACCTTCCAGACCGATCAGGTGACGTCCCAGGAACGCCAACGGCAGAAATACAACGATGACCCGGCAAGCTGAAATGAAAACGCCGGGCAAGGGCTTCCCCATGCCGTTGAACGCCGCGTTCACCGACATCACCAGGCCGTAGGCGCCATAGGACAGTGTCACGATCCAGAGGTAATGCACGGCCACCATCTGAATGGATTCAGATTTGCTGAACACGCCGGTCAATGGTTTTGCGATCAGGATCAGCACAACGGCGAGCGCCAGTCCGAAGCCGAGGCAGAAACGGGTAATGACCTGGCGTGCCTCGAACAGGCGATCGAATTGCCCTGATCCGAAATTTTGGCCAAAGAAGGGGCTTGAAACCGCTGAAAGCGCGTAGAAGGGAATCAGGAAAATTGGCTCGATACGCATCGCCACGCCGAAACCAGCCACTGCATCCACCCCGAACGTGGCGATCATCGCAACCACGATACCGCTGGAAACCGGGATGATCGCATTGGTGATCATGGCCGGGATACCGATATGCAACATGTGCCGCCATGAATCGAAGATGACGTAAACAGGCGCCAATGGATTCGCATAAACCTTCAGCTTCAGGTGAAGGTAACCCAAAGTGAACAACAGCATGAGCCCCGTCGCCGACAGTGTTGCCAGTGCCGCACCCTGGATTTCGAGTCGCGGGAAGCCGAACAGGCCGAAAATCAATATTGGATCCAGGATGAGGTTCAACAGGGCGGCGACGGCGATGACCTTGCTCTCGAGCAGGGTGTTGCCACGAGCGCGGATCGACGCCAGTGAGGCCCAGAGCGCTATGTCCATCGGCGCCACCCAATACCAGACCGTCATATAGTCGGTAATCAGCGGCATCACCTCGGGTGTTGCGCCTAGCAGGGAAAATACCGGTTCGATCGACCTGAGACCGGCAAAGCAGAGCAGCAGTGCCACCAGCGTGCCGAGCACCACGGTATCCGTAGTCAACCGCCGAGCCTGTTCCTGGTCTTTACGGCCGATTGCCCGGGACACACAGGACGCCGCGCCAGCCTCGAATCCGATCCCGATGCCATAGATCAGCCAGATCACCGGCATCGTGAAACTGACAGCCGCCAGCGGCACATTGCCAAGCCGGGAGATAAAGAACAGGTCGGCGACTTCAAACGAAAAAATCGCGACCAGGCCCAGAGCGAACGGCGTGCCCTGCCGCCGCAGATGTGCCGCTACCGGGCCCGTGGTCAGGTCCTGTTTTTCTGAGTGGGTCAATGCATTACATACCGGCTTCAGATTTCAGAAATGATAGCCCATCCCCGGATGAGCATGCGGCCCTTTCGGGTTCCTTTTAAGCAAAACGGCCGGACAATCGGTTACAATGGCCTTGCAAGCTCGGAAGGAAACACCGTTGAATCTGAAGAAAGCCGCTTTGTCGCTGTTTGGAATGGCCCTGATCGCAGGACTGGCCTATTACCAGGGCAGGGTAGATCAAATGGCCGATGAAGATGTGACCATTCTTGCAGGCACCGCCCTGGAAACACAAATTGAAGCCGCTCGAGGCGAAGACGACATCCTGGTTCAGGTCCCTTCCGAAGCAGGGGATTGTGGGCCCGAGACTCAGGCAGGCTCGCCTGCTCCCGGTGAGGTGGATGACAAGCCGGAGAAATGCCCCGGGGATTAGCTTCTGTCAGATACCATGATACGGCTAAGGCTTCGGCAGTGCGCTCACGAAACAATTCAGGGTAAGCCGGCCAAGCGCCGGGTCGCTGGAAAGAAGCTCGGGCTTGCTTATGCAGGCGTTGTGTGGCAAATCACCCGGGTAAAACACCAGGCGGTTGAACCGGGCTGGCGCGACGTCAAGCAGTTCGGCAGCCTCGTTGGATTCGGTCATGTAGCAGGGTGGATCCCGGAACATCTGAAATTTTTCCTGCAGTATTTCGAGCCCCGCATCGGGATTGTCGCGCTGCCTGGTGCTCATTTCCTGCCAGAATTCCGGATTCTTCCAGCGGTAAAAGCCGGTGCCGCCCATCTCCGGATTTTCGAACAGGTAAAGCAGGGCCGCGAAGTTAACCCGCCCCGGCTCCAGCCGGGGGTCGGAATGGCATAGGCGTTGTATCCAGGTGAAATCCTCAGGTTGCAGCGTAGCCAGCGAAAACTGGGTATGAAAGTCGATACCCCCCCGGCAAAACGGAAATAGCCGCGTCATTTCCTTCTGGATGAAGCGGTGCAAAGGGCCGAGCAAATGATTGTCCACCGGCAGCACAATGCCCGGGTAGGCGCGCTCGAGCATGACGAATTCTTGGGTGTGCACAACGGCATATTCCACCAGATCCCGTGGATTCAACAGGAAGTCATCGACAACCACGCAGTTGTGGTTTTCAGTGACCTGTGACAGCTGGATTTCCAGTCCGGGATTGATTTCCAGTCTCATTGCTTGAAAGTGCTGCTTGCGTTGCTGAGCCAAAACGGTATGATCCGGTTCGCTAAGTATGGCCAGCCTCGAACTGTTTTGGCAATTTCAATGTCCTCGAATCCTGTAAAAGATTTTTATGACCAGGCAGTGCAAAAGCTCAAAACGGGCGACCTGAAGGAAGCGGAAACGATTTGCCGCCGCGCGCTGCCAGTGTCCCGGCAGGATCCGAACATCATGTGTCTGCTGGGAGAAATCAATCTTCGCTTGAAACGTCCCCAGGAAGCCAAGACCTGGTACGGAAGCGTGCTCAAACTGCACAAGAAATATCCCAGGGCCCAGGAGGGGATGGGTCTGGCCTTGCTGGCGGACGGCCAGGCCGAGGAAGCCGTGGTTTTCTTGCAGAAGGCGGCCGCTGCCGTACCTGGCCGCTCGGCCACACGCTTCGCTCTCGGCCGGGCACTGGCGGAAGCAGGACATGGCGCCGAATCGGACAGCACGATGCAGGAGGCGATCAAGCTGAATCCGCAAAAAGCCGCGATGGCCAGGGCGGAAGAAGCACAGCTCGAAGGCCGCATCGAAGATGCTGAAAAAACTCTCAGGGAAATCCTGTCAAAAGACCCGGACCATCCGAAAGCTCTGCGCATGCTGGGAAATATCGCGCTTGAATTGAATCGCCACAAGGCGGCACGGCGCATGCTGAAGCGAGCGGTCGAATTACAGCCCGGATTCGCGCCCGGCTGGAATGATCTGGCTAACCTCCATATGAAGACGGACCATTACGACGAAGCACTGGCCGCGGTGGAACGCGCCTTGGAGCTGGATCCGAATCTGGCATTTGCGTACGTGACGCGCGGCAATGTCCTGACGCGGGCGCAGCGTCACGAGGAGTCGCTGCTCGCCTATCGGCAGGCACTGGATATTAACTCCGTGAGTGTCGGGGCCCTGTCCGGAATGGGGCACGTGCTCAAGACCATCGGACGTCAGGATGAGGCCATCGAAGCGTACCGGACTTGCATCCAGGCGCACCCTCATTTCGGCGAGGCTTACTGGAGCCTGGCCAATCTCAAGACCTTCGAATTTGACGAAGCCGAAGTCGAAGTCATGGAAAAAATGATCGCTGAAAAGGATCTTCCCGACGAGCCTAAAGTCAATTTTTACCTGTCGCTGGGCAAACACTACGAAAACGAAAATGACTATGACAGGGCTTTCGAGCACTACCGTTTGGGCAATGACATGAGGCGCGGACACGAGATCTACGATCCGGTGCAGACCCAGGTCGTGCATGACCGGATCATCGAGGTGTTCGACCGCGAGTTCCTCGGAGAGCGGGAAGGCTGGGGCGATCCGGATTCCTCCCCGATCCTGATCGTAGGCCTGCCTCGTTCAGGTTCGACCCTGATCGAGCAGATCCTGTCGAGCCACAGCATGGTCGAGGGTACGATGGAACTGCCCGATCTGAGCCGTGTCATCGTCGATCTGAACAACATGAGTGGCCGCAGGATCGAATATCCGGAAGCCACCAAGGGCCTTAACGGGGATCAGGCTGCCGCGCTTGGGCGGAAATACCTCGAGTCCACGAAACGCTATCGGACGGACAAGCCCTATTTCATCGACAAGATGCCCAACAACTTCCCCAGCATCGGTTTGCTGCAGCTGATACTTCCGAACGCCACGGTCATTAATGCACGCCGGCATCCGCTGGATAGTTGCCTGGGCAGCTACAAGCAGCTGTTCTTCAAAGGCCAGTCTTTCACCTATGACCAGTTCGAGTTGGCGCATTATTATCTCGAATACCAGCGGATCATGGACCATTGGCAGGAAATACTGCCGGGCAAAGTGCTGGACGTCCAATATGAGGCGATGGTGCTGGACCAGGAAGCCCAGACCCGCCGCATCCTGGAACACTGCGGTTTGCCCTGGGAAGATCAGTGCCTTCGATTTTACGAGACCGAGCGCGCCATCAACACGGCTTCATCAGAGCAGGTGCGCCAGCCCATTTACACCAAGGCCCTCAATTTCTGGCGCAACTATGAGCATTACCTCGGCGAGATGATTGAAACTCTCGAGCCGCTCTTGAAAACACTGCCGCCTGAAGACCAGCCGGAGTCATTTAAACCTTAGGGACTACGATGTTTTTGGAGGCAGATAGTCGAAGATGAACGTGATCCGGTCTTCCGTGCCGCTGTTCATCACGCTGTGATTTCGCTGGTTGTTGATCTCGTAGGCTTCACCAACCTTGAAACGGTGAGGTCGGCCGTTGATCATGAAACGCACCCCCGGATTGGTGGTGATTGGAATGTGGATACGGTGGCTGTGGGTGAAGGACTGGTGAGTATCCCGATGTGGTGAAATGACGCCGCCGGCTTTCAGCTTTGCGGCCATCGCACGGATTACGGTGCCACCGGCCGGGTAAAAATCCTTGATGATCTGGCGCATCAGCGGAACGGCCGTTTCTTTCAGGATGTCCCAGGCGGGTTCTTTTGTTACCTTCATTTCGGGCCAGCCGTCGCAAAACACCATTACGAGCGACTCGGTGTTGGTGTGAACCTCGTAGGCGTTCTGTCGATACTGGTTTGCTTTCCAGGCTTCTTCGTCCTGCGATAAAACAGCTTCGATCAGCCCGGCGCAATCCACCGGGCCGAGTTCGCGTAATGAGCCTTCGATATCCATTTTGGCTGATTCGATATCCTGGTTTCCGCAGGATTATACATCAGGCTGAATGCCCGTATCAGTGCGGCTATGACACGCAAAAAAAACAACTATATAGGGGAAATTACGTATATATGTTTGTATTTTACAAAGCTGCGTTTTATGATCGGCCAAACAAAATAATACGTCAGACCCACTTCTTGAGATTTCGAGGGCAATAGAATGTCGTATGAGCGCAAGCTGATCGAAGACCTTCCCGTTTACCGACCCACTCCTCTCTCACTGGCCATATCCGCACTGGTTGCTGCTCCGGCGGCATCTGTCATGGCCCAGGATCAGACCGAAGCCGAAGGCGACCTGCTGCTTGAAGAAGTGACGGTTACCGCTCGAAAGAGAACAGAAAATCTACAAAGCATTCCGCAAAGCATTCAGGCGATTTCCAACGAAACGATCGTTCAGGCCGGTTTGCGTGGTATGGAAGACTATGTACGCTTCATCCCCAGCCTGAACATCGTGCAGTCCAATGCGGGAACGGCCATGGTGGTTTTCCGGGGTATCGCGGATGCCCAGAGTACCTTTATCGCAGAGCCCTCGGCGGCTGTCTATCTGGATGAGCAATCACTTGTACTCAACGGACAGCCCAATCCACGCATGGTGGATATCGAACGCGTCGAGGCATTGAGCGGACCTCAGGGTACGCTATACGGCGCCAGCGCGCAGGCCGGTGTGCTACGCATCGTGACCAACAAGCCTGACCCGACGGCATTCGATGCCAATATCGATCTTAGCGCCAACTACATGAAGGAAGGCGATCCCAGTTACGATGTCAGCGGCATGGTCAACATTCCGCTGGGAGAATCCTGGGCGCTACGCCTGGTGGGTTTCACGGCCCGGGACGGCGGATTTATTGACGTCGTCCAGGGAACTTCTCTCCCCTACGGTATTTACGACAATTCTGATGTCGTGCGCAGTGACTTCAATGAAGTCAATTACTCCGGCGGCCGGATCTCTGCCCGCTGGTTCATAAACGAAAACTGGACCATGACGGCAGGCATCGTCTACCAGAAAACGGAAGCGGATGGCCGTAACGAACACGACCCCGTGCATGCTGGCGAGTTAAACGTTGTCCGCATCAAACCAGACTTCGAATACGACAACCAGGACTGGACCCAGTATTCCCTGACTTTCGAAGGCGACCTCGGCTTCGCCGATTTCGTTTCTGCCTCTTCCTACTTCACACGCGATTGGGAGTACACGCAGGACACCTCGGTCGGTTACGCCGCCTATTTCGGCACCTTCTGCTATATTCCGTATCCGGGTTACAACTGGATCGCCTACACCCGCTACTGTTTCTTTTCCAATGATCTCAGGGATAACGATTACCTGGGGGTCTACTACAATGATGTCCGCGGATACCTGATAAACACGCAGGAAAACTGGAAGTTCTCGCAGGAGTTCCGCATGTTCCACCAGGGCGACACCATTGACTGGGTGGCAGGATTCTTTTACGAGAAGTCGCATGAAGAATGGGTGTTCGATACCTTCGCTGAAGGCTACGATCAGTCTCGCTCATTCCAGAATTACCTGGATGGCAACCTGATTGACCGTGGTAATCCCATTCCGAGCGGGCTCTCCGGTGACAGGTGGTGGCGTTCCGTCGATGACACAGATTGGGAACAATACGCCATCTTCGGTGAAGTGACCTGGCACATTAACGAAAAATGTGCTCCATCAGCCTTTTTATTATGCTGAATTGCCAGGCGGAAATATCGACGACGAAGGAATTACCACACCGACCAGCGATGAAAATGACGGCGTTCCCAAGTTGAGCGTGTCCTGGAATGTCACCGACAACAACTTGGTTTATGCACTGTACTCGGAGGGTTTCAGGCCGGGCGGTACCAATAGAAATCGTGGTGAGCCGGTTCTGCCAAACCAGTACGATTCAGACAAGCTCGAAAACTTCGAGATCGGCACCAAGAACACGCTGGCAAACGGCCGCGTGCGCCTGAACGCGACGTATTTCGATATGCAGTGGAAAGACTATCAGCTCGAAGTCGTTGATCCCAGTAATATTCCCTGCGGTGAGGTAAATGCATTTCCGGAGCCAAATTGTGGACAACCCTGGCAAAAAGTGGTGTTTAATGTCGGTAACGCGTCCTCCAAGGGCCTGGAAGTCCAGTTCGACTGGGCAGCAAGTGAGCGGATTACGCTCGGCGCCAATGCGACCTGGCTGGATGCGAAGCTGGATGAAGATGTATCGATCGGTGAAGGCGATCCGGTTCCCGCGGGATCGCGCCTGCCGCTTTCGCCGGAATTCAAGGGCGCGTTTTACGCCCAGTATGACTGGCCCGTGAGTTGGTTCGGCGCCAACAACGCCTGGCTGAGGCTGCAGTGGAGAT
Source organism: uncultured Lysobacterales bacterium (assembly GCA_947258865.1). Lineage (GTDB taxonomy): Bacteria > Pseudomonadota > Gammaproteobacteria > Xanthomonadales > SZUA-36 > CAMYKC01. The sequence continues at coordinate 10,091 of CAMYKC010000059.1, read as the reverse complement.
CGGCGACCTCCGCTTTGGTATTGATCACGACCGCTGGAACCTGCAGCTCTATATCAATAACCTGACCGATGAGCGTGCCGTGTTGTTCGCCAATCCCTACGAGTTCGACTATTTCTTCGGGCGCTCCCGCGTGACGGTCAATCGTCCACGCGAATATGGCATCCGCTGGATCTATCGTTTCGGGAAGGGTTAGTCACACTTCAAAGAAAGCATGAAACGGGGCCGAACGGCCCCGTTTTCATTTCCGTTCACGCAATATCGTGCGCGCCGCGTTATAGCCGGGCGCGCCGGTGACACCTCCGCCTGGATGGGTACCGGCGCCACAGAGGTAAAGCCCTTCTATCGGTGTCCGGTAATGGGCCCAGCCGGGCAGGGGGCGCATGAAAAACAACTGGTCCAGCCGAATGTCGCCGTGGAAGATATTGCCCTCGGTAATGCCGAAGCGCCGCTCCAGGTCGAGCGGTGTGATCACGTCGCGGCCGACAACGGATGACGGGACATTGGGTGCGGAGCGGCCAATGATCTCGACCACCCGGTCTCCCAGCCATTCGCGGTGCTGATCCCAGCCGCCATCAGAAGGCTGGTAGGGCAGGAACTGCACGAAGGTCGTCAGAACGTGATGCCCCGGTGTCGCGAGTTCCGGGTCGACAGCCGAAGCCAGGACGCAGTCCACCCACAATTCGGGCTCCAGCTCACCGGCCTGCGCCGCGTTGTATGAGCGTTGGGCCGCCTCGAAAGTCGGCACCAGCGTAAACAGCATGCTCTGCAGCGGGGGAGCATCAGCCGGCATCCCGTTGACCCGTGGCTCTTCATCGAGCACCAGGTTGACCTTGGCCGCCGGCCCGTTCATGTGAATGGCGGAAACCTGGCGTCTGAAGTCCGCTTCCAGCTCATCGGGATTGACCAGCCCGAGGAACGTGCGCTTCGGGTCGGCGTTGGAAACTACCAGGCCCGCCTCGATCCGATCTCCGCCGGCGAGCCGCACTGCGGCTGTGCGGCCGTTGGATACCTCGACCTGTTCCACCTCGGCATCCAGCCGGATCTCGACGCCGGCTTCGTTGCAGGCTGCCGCCATGGCCTTCGTGATCGCGCCCATGCCGCCGATTACGTGTCCAGTGAAACCCTGCTTTTCATCTTCGCCGCCGCTCAACAAGTGAAACAGCAAGCCCATGGCCGATCCCGGATCCCGCGGGCCGCCGTGTTTGCCGTACAGGTTATTTGCCAGGAGTAACCGTTTGACTTCATCCGAATCAAAATAGCGCTGCAGGAACTGCTCCAGGCTGCAGGTCAGAAAAGTCATCAGGTCGGACAGCTGGCGGCCGTTGAGCCCGCGGAATCGCCGGCCAACGCGGATCATCTCCAGCAAGCCGGCGAGACCCGTCGCTTCGGTTTTCGGCGGCGGCTCCATGAAAAAAGGCTGCAGATGGCGCGCCAGGATTTTCAGATCCTTATCGAGGCGAAAAAAGGTGTCAGCGTCCCTGCGGCTGTATCGTGCGAGTTCCTCGTGGGTGCGTTTGTCGTCATTCCACCAGGGCAGTACCCGGCCGCCGGGCAGCGCAATCTGCAGTCCGGGATCCGCTGCAATCATCTTCAGGCCGTGACGGCCGAGGTCCATGTCACGAATGATTTCGGGGCGCAGCATGCTGGCCATGTAGGCGGCGGTCGATACGCGGCAATCGGGTGCATTTGCGGGATCGACTTCCTCGGTTACGGCGCATCCCCCAACCGTATTGCGGCGTTCCAGCACCAGTGTCTTCAGCCCGCCCCTGGCAAGATAAAAGGCCGTTGTCAGGCCATTGTGACCGGCGCCAATGACGATCGCCTGGTATTTATGTTCTGATAAGGACATTTCGATCAATACGGGTAGATTTCGAGGCCGTGGATGGCATTGCGGACATCCATCGAGAAGTTCACCCGTGTTATTTCGGTGGCGGAATCCAGGTCGTAAACCGTGATCTATTATCCGGTCGGTGATGACACACAAGCCGCGGGCGAAGCCCTGCCGTGCCAGCTGGTCGTCTCCGAACTCGGTGTGAGTGAGTTCGGTGGTTCCATAAATGGGTACGGGGATGGCAATTTGGGTCCCGTCGCGGCCGACATAGCGGACCACGTCTGACGAGGTATCGTTGAACAGCACACCGTCCCTGAACGGGCGGGCATTGTGCATGCCCTGAGGCATGTCAGCCATTCTGCTGACGACATTCTTGTTCCCGATATGCAGAATTCCCTGTGTCTTCATGCCGCTGGCGAACATGCCGCGTTGGTCGGCATAAATGTTGTTCAAATGCAGTAAATTTTGCGCAGGCGGGCCATTGGCGCCGCCCGGCCCATTGATGCCATTGGGATCATAGGCCGTGCCGACCGGACCGTCTTCACCGATTCCAATATGAATCGCCCAGAAAAAAGCCTGTTTTTCGAGGTCGAATGCCAGGATGCTGTCGTGGCCTGTCGAGGTCAGGTAGAGGTGGTTGTTCAGCTGGAAAATTTCGTGGCAATGCTTGAGATAGGTGCTGCGGAACGAGCGCTGAATTTTGAATTCCTGGTCATAAACGAACAGCTCATCGCTGGCGGCAATGTAGATTTCACCGGCAAAGAAGGCAATGCCTCGCAAGCCGCGGTCCCAGCCCCGGCCCTGGAAGTCAATTTGCGAGGTGTTCCAGTCAACGACCTGCCTCACTTCCTGTTCCCTGAAATCCACCAGGTAGATGCCGCCATGGCTGTCGCCCTGCTCGGCCCCGCGGACCACCGAAGTGGCGATAAGGGTAGGAAGTTCAAACTTGCTTTCTGGCATTCTGTGCCCCGCCCGGAAATAGGTCGGCAGATAGTATAGGCTATGCCGGACGGATGAATACAACCCAAATAACAAGCAGTCGTAAACCAACTTCGATCCGCTGGCGCATACTCGCAATCCTCGCGCTGGCCAGTTTCATTTCATACGTATTACGGACCAACCTGTCGTTCGCCGCCCCCTCCATGATCGCCGATTTGGGGCTGACCGAGATCCAGTGGGGCTGGATACTGGCGGCTTTCACCGCAGGTTATGCGATCTTCCAGTTTCCGGGCGGCATCCTGGGCGACAAATTCGGGCCCCGGCGCGTATTGACCTGGATCGCGGTACTCTGGGCGGTACTCACGGTCGTGACCAGCCTGGTTCCCGGCAAGGAAACGGGTTCTGCCGTGATGATCATCGGCTCCTTGTTCGCGGTTCGATTTCTTGTCGGGGCTGCTCATGCGCCGATTTTCCCGGTGATGAACGCCAGCATCGCCCGATGGTTGCCGCTGGGATTGTCGAGCACCGGCCTGACCCTCGGTGCCGCAGCCGCCGCAATCGCGGTCCCGTTGATGATCACACAGTTCGGCTGGCGGATTGCCTTCCTGTTCATTGCCCCACTGGGTGTGCTCACGGCAGTACTCTGGTGGTGGTATTCGCGAGACAATCCGGCAGACCAACCGGCGGTCAATCATGAAGAAATAAAGCTCATCAAGGCCGGCCGTGATGACCTGCACGTGACCGGGGAGGATGATAAAGCCGGCGGGCAACCGGACTGGCTCAGGGTTCTGAAGAACCGCGACATTTTGCTGCTGACGCTCAGTTACTCGTGCATGAACTTCGTTTTCTACATCGTATTCAACTGGTTTTTCTATTACCTCGTGGAAATCAAGCAGTTCAGCATGACCGACGCCGGATTCGTTACCTCGGCCCAGTGGATAGGCGGCGCTGCCGGCGCCGCTATTGGCGGTTGGCTGTGTGACCGGATGTGCAGGCATTTCGGACTGCGCTGGGGTTGCCGCTGGCCCGTCATCATAGGGATGAGCACTTCGGCGTTGTTGTTACTGGCCGGCGCTTTTCACCCCAGCCCCGCGGTGGCCGTCTCCGCACTTGTCCTGTGTTTCTTTTTCAACCAGTTGAACGAAGGACCCTACTGGGCCTCCAGTGTCGCGGTCGGCGGCAGGCATGCCGGCGCGGCCGGAGGCGTGATGAATACCGGCGCCAATGTGATGGGCGTCATCAATGCCTTACTGGTGCCATTCTTTGCCCAGGCATTCGGCTGGACCTTCGCAATTGCTTCCGGCGCCATTTTTGCGATGATCGGGGTTGCATTCATGCTCCTGGTTCGTGCCGATCACACCGTGGATTGATCAATCAGGACGGCCGATGAAGCGTCCGGGACGCTGACTGGTTTCCGAACCGTTTTCATAAACGACGCGGCCATTGACCCAGACTCTGCTGATCCCACTGCTGAGCGCAGCCGGATTCTCCGGAGTAGCCCGGTCGATGATGATATCGGGATCGAACAGCACCAGGTCCGCCGCTGCACCTGGCCGAATGAATCCTCGATCTTCAAGGCCCATATGCCGCGCCGAGAGTCCGGTCATTTTGTGCACGGCTTCCTCCAGGCTCAACAGGCCCTGCTCGCGCACGTAGCGCCCCAGCACCCTTGTAAACGCACCGGCGCCGCGCGGGTGTAAATCTGCCAGCGAGCCGTCCGTGCAGATATTGCTGTGGGGCCACTTCAGCAGGTTCCTGATATCGTCTTCCTTCATACTGGTGCCAATTATCATGTCGGCGCCTTCCCCCGTCTCTTCACGCATCGCTTCGGACTCCGCAATCAGTTCCATGAATACAGAGACTGGATCGCTCCCGCGCAGAGCCGCGATTGCGGTCAAGGTTTTTCCAACATATTCGGGCTGCGGATCGAACTGTGTAAACCACATGCCATCCGGTGGCGCAATCTCACTCAACGCGAACTCCACCTCGCTGCGGTCCGTGATATCCCGCTCCGGCAACAGCACCAGCATGTTCGACTGCCAGTATTCATAAGGATAGATATCGGCTGTGATCTCAATGCCCGCGGCTCGGGCCTTCTCCATTTTGCCGGTGATCTCCCCGGCGCGGCCCCACAGGCTGGTCATCGCCAGCTTGATATGGGAAACCTGAACCGGGATATCTGCTTCACGCGCGATCTCGATGATTTCATCGATGGCCTGCAAGAACCACCGGTCTTCACTTCGCACATGGCTGATGTAACGCCCTCCGAACCCGGAAGCCACCCTCGCCAGTGCGATCACTTCCTGGGTGGAAGAGTAGATGCCCGGGTCATATTCGAGACCGGTGGCCAGGCCGAGCGCACCCGCCAGCATGTCTTCGCGCAGAAACTGGCTCATCACGGCGATTTCCGGCTCGGTTGCCAGATGCTGATAATTCTCGCCGAGCACATGCCGGCGTATCGTGTTGTGGCCTGAATAGGCCGCCACGTTGATTGCGACGGGATTATCCAGCAATTGCAGCCGGAAATCGAACAGTGGAAAAGGCGAACTGCCGTCTTGTCCGATCACAATCGTGGTGATTCCCTGGCTGACCGCAGCCAACGCACCGGGTTGATCGAAGAGTTCTTCGTCGGCATGGCTGTGGGTGTCGATGAAACCGGGCGCCAGCACCTGTCCTCCACCGTCGATCACGATGTCGCCAGGAAGGATTTCCAGGCTGCCGGTTTCGATGATCCTTCCTGACCGGATGCGCACGGCGCCTTCCCGGCGCTGCTCCCCTGTGCCATCGATGATGATGACATCCCTGATCAGATGGGTGGGCGGATCAGCGGAAGGGATGGGTTCAGTTTCACACGCCGAAAGCATCGCGAGAACAAGGCCCCACGCCAGAATTGCCCTGATGGATTTCATCAATGATCTCCCCGGTATTTGCAAACAGGATATCGGAACACAGCCTGCAACGCCCGTGGCAATTGTCCCTGAGTGCAGGTAGAGTTTCCGGACTGGGAAAAAACGTAAACCGGAGGACTTTGTGACGGATTCAGCGTCGAACACAACGGCCGGCTGGAAAGAGGGTGACCGTCGTCATCATTGGCATCCATTCACGGACCATAAGGATCTCAGTGAAAAAGGCGGTTCCCGGATTATTACATGGGCCGAAGGGGTCTACAGTTACGATTCCGACGGCAACAAAATACTGGACGGCATGGCCGGCCTGTGGTGCGTTAACCTGGGGTACAGCCGGCAGGAGCTGGTCGATGCCGCGGCCGCACAAATGCAGGAACTGCCGTATTACAATAATTTCTTCCAGTGTGCGCATCCACCATCCATCGAACTGTCGCAGCTGCTGAGCAATCTGAGCCCGGGGAATTTTAACCAGGTCTTTTTCACGGGTTCCGGCTCGGAGGCGAACGACACCCAGATTCGGCTGGTACGCCGTTACTGGGACCTGATGGGACAACCGGACCGGATGACCATCATTGCGCGCAAGAATGCCTATCACGGCAGCACGCTGGGCGGCGCCAGCCTGGGCGGAATGGATGCAATGCACAAGCAGATGCGTCTGCCGGTACCGGGCATCGTGCACATCGAGCAGCCTTACCAGTTCGAACTCGGCCCGGGGTTGAGCGCTGAAGAATTCGGCCTGCAGCAAGCCCGGCTGCTCGAGGAAAAAATCCTCGAAATCGGCGCCGATAAAGTTGCTGCATTTATCGGCGAACCGGTACAGGGCGCAGGTGGCGTGATCATCCCTCCGGAATCCTATTGGCCTGAAATCCAGCGCATCTGCGACGAATACGGCATCCTGCTGATCGCGGATGAAGTGATCACCGCGTTCGGGCGGTTGGGCGAATGGTTTGGCTCAAGTTACTTTGGCATCCGTCCCGACCTGATTTCTTTTGCCAAGGGAGTTACTTCGGGATACCTGCCGCTCGGCGGTGCACTGGTCAGTGACCGCGTGGCCGAGGTGATAATTGCCAAGGGCGGTGAATTCGCGCATGGCTACACTTACTCGGGGCATCCTGCGGCCTGCGCGGTGGCGCTTGCGAGTTTACGCATCATGCGCGACGAAGGCATCGTCGAGCGGGTGAAGGACCACACGGCGCCTTATTTCAATAAACGCTGGGCCAGCCTTGCTGAACACCCGATCGTTGGAGAGGCTCGCAGCCTCGGCCTGGTAGCCGCGATAGAAATCGTCAGGGACAAGGGCAAGCGGGAACGGTTCCACAAAAGCCTGGCGGCCGGCCCTCGCTGCCGTGATATCTGCGTGGACAACGGCCTGGTGATGCGGGCAGTGGGGGATACGATGATCGTATCTCCACCGCTGATCATCGAGGACAGTCAGATCGATGAATTGGTTGAAAAAGCCTGGAAATGCCTGGACCTGACCGCCCGTTCCCTGGGAGAAGGCCGATGAGCGAACACAAAGGCTGGGACAACGCATTTACAGCGAAGGGGCTCTACGGGACGGTTGAAGGATCGCCCTCATACGCCGGCGCGCTCAGTTTCATGCGGCGCAAGTACACGCGTGAGCTCGCCGGTGTTGACGTGGCGGTTACGGGCATTCCGCTGGATCTGGCGACGACCAACCGTCCGGGTGCCCGCTTCGGGCCGCGAGCCATTCGGGCGGTGACGCCGGGCATTAGCTGGGCGCGGCCCTGGCCCTGGGATTTCGATCCATTCGACAGGCTCGCCGTGGTAGATTACGGCGACTGCGAGTTCGACTACGGTGAACCTGAAACCATCGTTCCATTCATCGAAAAGCACATCGCAGGCATCCTCGAATCCGGTGCGACCAGCCTGGTCCTCGGTGGTGATCACTTCGTGACCTACCCGGTCTTGAAAGCCATGTCGGCTAGGCATGGCCCGCTTTCGCTGGTCCATTTTGACGCGCATTCGGATACCTGGTCTGAAAAAACCAGGCGGCTGGATCACGGCACCATGTTCTATCACGCAGCACGGGAAGGGCTGGTGGTCGATTCGGAGTCGGTTCAGATTGGTCTTCGTACAACCAACGACGAACCGCTGGATTTCAATATACTGGATTCACGCTGGGTGCATAAAAACGGTCCCGAAGCCGCTGCTGAAGAGGTGAAGCGGATCGTTGGGGACAACAAGGTCTACCTGACTTTTGATATTGATTGCCTTGATCCCTGTTTCGCACCGGGTACCGGAACACCGGTATGTGGCGGCTTATCTACCCACCAGGTGCTGGAAATCATCCGTGGGCTGGCCGGGATCAATCTGGTAGGAATGGATATCGTCGAGGTAGCTCCTGCTTACGATGTCGGTGAAATTACCGCACTGGCAGGCGCCAGCCTGGCGGCGGAATTCCTCTGCCTTTATGCCGCCAATCCACAACGGCCCGGATTCCAATAGAGATTCATCGATGACCATGTTGGCAAACAAGCCCCTGGTTGGCGTGATCTCCGACCGGCGCATGCAGGGCGAGCACCCCTTCCACATGGTGGGTGAAAAGTACCTGCAGGCCGTGGCCGATGCGGCTGACGCGTACCCCGTCATGCTGCCATGCCTGGCGGAAGGTTTCGATGTGCTGGACATACTGGAACGGCTGGATGGATTGTTCCTGACCGGGAGCCCATCCAATGTCGAGCCAAGGCACTACATGGGTAATCCCAGCGAACCGGGGACCTGGCATGACGAGCACCGGGACCTGGCGGCGCTGGAATTGATACCCGCGGCGATACGGGTCGGTATGCCTTTGCTGGCCGTCTGCCGCGGCTTTCAGGAAATGAATGTTTCCTTCGGTGGCACGCTTCACCAGAGGATTCATGAACTGCCGGGGCGGCCTGCTGGAACGGATCACTGGAAAATCAGAGGCAATGGTGAATTCCCTGCACTCCCAGGGCGTCGACCGGCTCAGTGACGGGCTCCAGGTGGAGGCCGTGGCCGGCGATGGGCTGATCGAGGCCTTTATCGTCGCAGGGGCCCCGGGCTTCACGCTGGGTGTGCAGTGGCATCCTGAATGGAAAGCCCTGGACAATCCGGTCTCAGCAGCGATTTTTGGAGAATTTGGTGACGCCTGCCGTAGCTACCGTCTGCGGGAATTTCAGCTATGAACGCACTGATTTCGAGTCAAAACCGCTTCCTGACCCCGCACACCGTCTTCACGTTTTTCAAATACATGATCTACGCCCTGCTGGCCTACAACATCCTGCTCTGGTTCCAGGAGGACCTGGCGGCCAGCGCGGAGACGTTTGGCGATACGATCAGCTGGCGCAACGTGGTGGAGGCTTTCTCTGCAACCATCGACACCGCGGCCTGGGTGGTGTTACTCCTGCTGTTCGAACTGGAAACGGCGGTCATACCCGACGAAAAGCTAAGGGGCAGCCTGAAGTGGCTTTTCATGGGCATACGCGTGATTGCATATGTGCTCATCGTGTATTCCTTTTACGGTTATGGCGTGAAATACGGCATGATCACCAACAACGTCCCGTTCACGATCGAGGATGTCTGCAGCCTGGCCGGCACGGACTGGAACTACATCGCCCTGTTGGATGAATACCCGCCGATCGATATTGCAGCCTGCACGGCCATGCAGGGCCGTGAATTGTTCCAGATCGCCGGCACGGAAATCATCGCGACTTCTGAGCAACTGGGTGATGCGATCAAGCTCGCGATGATAGACATCCTGAATGCTGGCACCTGGCTGATCATCGTCGTGCTGCTCGAAGTTGAAGTATGGCTGCAGATAAAGGACAGGCTTACAGACCGCCTGCTGGCCACAGGCAAATACATCAAGGGATTTTTCTACGCGCTGTTGTTCTTCTGCGCCATCTATTGGGGATTTGAGGGCGATTTCCTCGATTTCTGGGATGCTTTCCTTTGGCTGGTGGCTTTCATCTTCATCGAACTGAATATTTTTCAGTGGCACGAGGAAGCCGAGGAAGAAAAATAACAGGCAGAGCCTGTATCTTATTCACAGGAAATCAGTTACTTGAAGCGGCTCAGAGTGATGGAGTCTCCGATCCGGCGTGAATATGTTCCAGAGTCGCGAAGAGACGTGAGAGAAACGGCCCGGGCATCGATTGCCCGGGCCGCCCGGACTCCTACCGGGTCTTGCAAAGTCTTTTGCTTGAGTTCTCTTTCGAGCTGCGCTCGAGACATGCGGCCTTCTCGGGTGGCGTGGTGTTGATTCGTTCGCCACCCATCAGCGGATCGCCCGTCCAGCCGATTTCCGGCCAGTCGATATAGTCGCTGAGGTGACAGTCGAAGCAAGCCCCGCTGTTGGGCGAGCCCAGCGCTTCACTTGCCGGCGCAATTTCGTGATTCACTGAAAGCAGCATCTCGGTCGATGCGAAAAT
>CAMYKC010000058.1 GCA_947258865.1 uncultured Lysobacterales bacterium | reverse complement strand
GGACGTATCTCTGGTGTTCCGGTTGTCACGCCAGTGGCATTGCCGGGTAGCTATATACGGACGGGATAACCGCTGAAAGCATCTAAGCGGGAAGCCCCCCCTGAGATTAGATTTCCCTGGGGACTTGATCCCCCTGAAGGGCCCTCGAAGACTACGAGGTTGATAGGCTGGGTGTGGAAGTTCAGTAATGGATGAAGCTAACCAGTACTAATTGCCCGTGAGGCTTGGCCATATAAACTCAAGCAACTTGTAATGCAGTCTTTTCTTCGTCAAAACTTTTCCAGATTAGATGTGTTGTCGGCGCATTGACGGCGTGTAAAGGAATCGCGGCTAAAGCCGCTCCTACGGCACCGGATATGCCTTTGCGGTTTCTCTTCGGTAGGAGCGGCTTCAGCCGCGATTCCGAACGGGACCGACGATACATCACCGGTTAGATTTGCCTGGCGGCTATAGCGGGCGGGAACCACCCGATCCCATTCCGAACTCGGAAGTGAAAACGCCCAGCGCCGATGGTAGTGTGGGGTCTCCCCATGTGAGAGTAGGTCACCGCCAGGCTTCCATATAACAAAGCCTCTGTTGCCTTCGGGCGGCAGGGGCTTTTTTATTGTGATTCGTTGAATCCGGCGCCTGGCGGTGGGATTCAATTTGCGCTCCCGCGCGAGGGTAGCCGCGGCGTGACCGATTCGAGTCCTGACGGTGGGTTGCAATTTGCGCTGCCGTGCGTGGGCTTCCGCGGGCCAAGGCGTCCCGTAATTGAACCGGGAGCGCGATAAACTTGCCTGTGCCGGCTCCGAGGCTAACGACACGGCAATCAAGCTGATCTGGTATTACTGGAACCTCAGGGGCAGCCGGCCAAAAAGGCCATCATCAGCCGCAAGCTCGCCTATCACGGCTCTACCGTGGCCGGCGCCAGCCTGACCGGTCTCGAATTCCAGAAAGCGACGCGAGTGAACGGCGTTTCGAGCACCGCATTGCGGGTGCCGACGCCAATCCGTACCTGGTACTTGCCGCCATCCTGGGCGGCGTGCTGCACGGCCTGGACGAGTGCCTGGTGCCCCCTTCGCCTGTCGAGGGCAATGGCTACGCTGCCGACGGCGCGGAGCTACCGACCGATTGGGGGTCAGCCCTCAGGCGTTACGCCGATGGAACGATTCTGGTGAAGGGCTTCGAGTCGGTTTTCACGCGCGTTTTCAAGGCCTGCAAAGAACAGGAAATGCGGGTTGCCGCCGCCAGGATCACCGACTTCGAGTACGATAGCTATCTGCGAGCTTTCTGAGCTTCCTGGTCTACTGTGTCACTGCACGTTCGCCCCGCGCTGGCCCGTCATCGCGGCCGGCGTCGAATTCCAGCAGTGCGGGATCGAAGGCCTGCGGAAAACGCTGAAACTGCGACAGGAAGATAGCCAGGCAGCCGGTGATCATTACCAGAGCCCAGATCGCGACATACTTGTCCGTGACGTCATGACCGATTGTCCCTGCCGTCCCAGCCAGGCCGAGAATGATTGCCGACGCAAGATGTGGCCATAGTACGATGCTGCTGGGCCCCTGTTTGTCCTGTTTGGCAGTGAGTACATAAGGGATCGCCCGGTTGCGCGCCACATCGAAAGTCGCCGCCAGCACTTGCGGCCACTTCGCATAGCGCAGGACACCAGCGCGCCAATGAAAACCGACTTCCTTCTGCGGTTTCAGGAAGAATCGCTGGCGAAAAAAATCGTTGATCTGCAAAGCAATAACGAAAAGGTAGAACGACGGCACCAAGAGATTGCCGACAACAGAAATATTTGACACAGCCAGCAAATAGACGAGTAGCAGGAGACTCAGGAATGGTAGCAAGCCGTCCGCCAGATAACTGAGCCCGTGTAAAAAACTGAAGGCACGTGTGTCGAAAGGCAGCTGGTTGGCCAGCTTCGGGAAGATCCGGAGCTTGATATCCAGTACAGAACGCGCCCAGCGACGCTGCTGTTTCAGGTAGCCATGCCAGTCGACGGGTGTCAGGCCTGCAGCCAGCACTTCGGGAACATAGACGCCTTGCCAGCCATTGACCCGATAATAAAGAGTGATCAGCAAATCGTCGGCATCGTGGGCCGAGAAGCCGCCCACCTCCCGTAGGGCAGCAACTCGATGCGTGTTGTGGCAACCTGTGACGACCGGATAACCAAAGCTATGACTCGTCATTTGCAGGGTTGAATAATAGTCGTACGTTTCCTCGGCGGCGCCGCGCGCAATGAAGCTTGCCTTCTGATTATAATAAACTTGCGCAGACTGCACGTATCCCACGCTCGAATCGCTGAAGTAGCCGAGCACACGTTCCAGGAAATCCGGCCTCGGAATGTGGTCCGGGTCGAACGCAGACACAATCTCATATCGCTCAAATCCGATCGCGTCCAACCACGCGTTGACATTGCCGAACTTTGTCTTGGATTTGAATTTACCGGCGCTGCTGTGATACTTCGCAATATCTTTTCGGGTGAAGTAATAGGCGCCCATTGCCTCGCAGAGCGCCTTGACTTCCGGGCTATCGCCTTCGTCCAGTACCCACGTATCGTGTGGATACTCCATGCCGACCAGCCCTTCTACCGTATGCCTGAGCATGTCGATAGATTCGGCGCCGGGCACAAAGGTAGTGACGACCCCGACCTTCAGGCCGCCAGGAGCAGGTATCGGGACCGGGCGTCGCATTGAAGGCAACAAGCACCAGCTCACTACGCGAAAACCCAGGGCGAGTGTGATGAGCAGCGTCAGGCCCGTTAAGGCCAGGGGGTACCTGTTCCAATCGTCTAACGCCAGCCAGTAGCTGAAAAATTCGATGCCCGTGGCGAGCGCCATGAACGACAGCGCGATAAACGCGATGTAGTCCCACCATCTGAAGATTTTTAGGGATTCAACTCGCATGGTCCGTTGGGCTGCTGTTGCTGGCACATCGGTGTGCATGAACGGTTATCCCCACGCGGTCATCACCGCGGAAAGCTTTGGCGTTGGTAGAAAGGCAGGTGATCCGCACTGGCGGAGTCTTGATGGACCCGGCATCCTTTCCGGGCTGTCCACGAACTCTCTCAATCCCTTGGTTTCAGACTCGTGCTGCGGCGCAATTCGCAGGGAGAATAGGGACCATCACGTTCCGCTGTCAACCAGTCAGGTCGATTCCAGCGGAGCCGATGACTTCCGGCGCGCGATATCTGCCGCGAGCATTCCATGCCCCGGCTCGCTAATAGGGGCTAGCTGTATGTCGGCATTTACATTTTTGGCGCGCTGCTGAATGTATTCATGCTTCTCCAAATGGATTGCTGGCGATGGAGGCGGCGTGGGCAGACAGCAAGAATGGTAATTATGTGACCGGCGCTTATGTCGTGCAAAGGTCTTCCTGGCGGATTATCCCGGTTGCCTGGAGACCCGGGATCCTGAAGCAGGTGGCCCGGCACTCCCGAAGTGCCTGTGAACATCGCGCCACGGTATTGAATTTTCCGTCCACTGCAATCACTCTTCAAGTGACATTCTTTCATGGCGGAGTATCCACCAAACAGAGTGGCCCTTTATGCGGTTCTGCATGGTTACCACTTTCTATCCTCCCTATCACTTCGGAGGCGATGCGCTTTACGTCCAGCAGCTGGCCCAGGAGTTGGCGCATCGAGGGCACCAGGTGGAGGTAGTCCATTGCGTTGATGCATACGAACTGCTTGCCCGGCAGCCTCGAGATGAAACTGACGCGCGGGTGCCAAACCTGACGGTTCACCGCCTGGCAAGCGGTTACGGCGCCCTATCACCATTCGCGACTCAGCAGACCGGGCGACCATTCTTTAAGTCACGCAAATTGCGAAGAATTTTGAGCCAGGAGTTTGATGTAATTCACTACCATAATATTTCATTGATCGGTGGCCCCGCCATCCTCGACTATGGTGATGCGCGGAAGCTGTATACCCTCCACGAGTACTGGCTGCTTTGCCCAACACATATGCTATTTAAGTTTAACCGTGAGATCTGCAGATCAAAGCAATGCCTGGCCTGCACGCTGGCTCACGGGCGCCCACCTCAGCTTTGGCGATACACTGGCCTGATGGAGCGCGCGGTCTCAAAGGTTGATCTATTCATTGCGCCCTCGATATTTACTCAGCGGAAACACAGCACGCTCCTGCACGGCCAGCGAATGGAAAGGCTGCCTTACTTCACTAGCCGCTGGGACGGATCGCCAAACATAGTTGGCGCAGAGGCCACGAAGATTCCGTTCTTCCTGTTTGTCGGGCGGCTGGAGAAGATCAAAGGCCTGCAGACCTTGATTGGGCCCTTTCGTAACTACCCTGGCGCACAGCTGTGGGTTGTAGGGACAGGAGACTATGAACCATCGCTCCGGCAGCAAGCGCAATCAAGTTCGAATATCCGGTTTCTTGGCTTTCAGACCGGAGAAGAACTCCGTCAGCTCTACCGCGATGCAACTGCAGTCATCGTACCGTCAATCTGGGAGGAGGTCTTTGGAATCATCATTCTCGAGGCCTTTGGGCAGAAGACGCCGGTCATTGTCCGCAAACGAGGCGGCATGCCGGAAGTCGTGGAAGCCAGCGGGGGTGGCTTCGTTTACGACTCGGAACCAGAACTGATGGCAGCGGTCGAGAAACTCGTCAATGAGCCGGAACTCAGACGAAGTCTGGGCCAGCAGGGACATAGCGCGCTCAAGGATAATTGGACCGCTGACGTCCATATCCGCAAGTACATGGAGCTGATCGAGTCTGTTGATCGCGACGCAGCAGGCCCCAGGCGGCAGAAAAACGGAACGGGTATGCCGACGACATGAACGACCAGCCGCAGGGAGCCGTGGGAATCGGGCTGGTGGGATGTGGCCGTCTCGCGCAGTTTGGATACCTGCCGGCCCTCGAGCTGGCACACGGCGTGTCGCTGGTTAGCGTCGCCGATACGAACCGCAGTCGCTGCAACCAGGTCGCGCCGGGGATTCCAGCTTACGAAAGCCTCGGGGCAATGATCCGTGCTGGAGGTCTGGACGGCGTGGTGATCGCGACCCCGACGAGTTGCCACGTAGCTGACGCCAGACTTGCCGCAGAAGCCATGTTGCCCGCTCTACTGGAGAAGCCGCCGGGACTGGACCTGAAAGAGGCCAGGGAGCTGCTGGATCTTAGGCCGCAGCCTTGGCTGGCCTTCAATCGCCGCCATGATCCGGACCTCGTCGAACTCAGGAGCAAATTGCCAAGGGCGGAGCCGCTGGACCTGCTGGTCGAGCTGCATTACCGGCGCACGGGCTGGGCTCCCTTCGAAATGCACGACGATGCGCTGCTCGATCTTGGCCCACATCTCATCGATCTTGGCCGCTGGCTAACGGGCAGCGACATTCAGTCCGTTCAAACTCAATTGCTCAACGAGCGGCGGGCCAAATTTACGCTGCAGTTGGCGCGCGGGCGCGTGCAAGCGCGCTGTTCCTGCGACCGGCCTTACCGGGAGATTGTGCGGGTCCGGGAAAGCGCAGGTCGCGAGTTAGGGGTATTCGGGCGCGGTGGAATTATTGCCGGTATTCTTGGCAAGCTACGGCCGACCGGCAAGAATCCGTTGGTTGACTCTCTCGTCAAGCAACTCGAGGCCTTCGGGGCAGCCGTGCGGGGAATGCCTCCGTCTCAGCCCTTGGCGTCCGTACTGGATGGCCTGGCGGTCATGGCTTCGATTGAGGCACTTCGTCGTTCAGCAGCGCAAAACGGCAGTCCTGTCTCGTTAACATCGCTGGGCCTGGCATAACCAGGGGAACACCATGATCGTTGTCCTACAATTCGACGCGGTAAATTTGCCGCGTCTGCACGCTCTGGTAGAGGCGGGACGGCTGCCGGCTTTGCGAAAACTTCAGGCGCGGGGCGACTGGCATTCACTGGAGACCCCCGTCGTGCCGTGGGAGGGTGCGACCTACTACACCTTGTACAGTGGTTCGCCAATGACGGATCATCACCTGTATTTCCCGTTCATGTGGTCTGCGCCGGAGCAACGCGTGCGGCCGCAAACGGATTTTCCGGCGCCAGAATTCATCTGGGACCGGGTCGGGCGTGCCGGGCGTCGCGCCCTTATTGTCGACCCCTATGACATGTGCCGTGTTCCTCATTCGCTACACGGGAAAGCCGTCAGCGGATGGCAGTTCAGGCACAAGGTCACGATTCCAAGTTGGTCGATTCCCAAGGGATTGAGCAGGGACCTGCAGCGGCGATTTGGTCGGGCGCCCATGGTCGAGGAGGTCTACGGACGTCCGTCCGGCCGGTACCTTCGAGACATGCGCCGCCAGCTTCTGGATGCTCCAAGGCGGGGTGCTGAGGCGACCGGCTAT
The DNA here is from genome assembly GCA_947258865.1 of uncultured Lysobacterales bacterium. Taxonomy (GTDB): domain Bacteria; phylum Pseudomonadota; class Gammaproteobacteria; order Xanthomonadales; family SZUA-36; genus CAMYKC01. Next base: position 6,324 of record CAMYKC010000058.1, on the reverse strand, counting down.
CTTTTGTCGCAGGAATCCTTCGATATGGTCTGGATCACCTTGTCGAGCGGCCACCTCGCCGGGCACTGGTTCCTGGATCCTGGCCGACTTCCCCGGGATGATTTCGATCAACGAACGATCGGTCAGATTGACACGATGCTTGATGACGCCTACGTGGCTGTCGATCAGGCCGTCGGCAGCATCGTGGAGTCGCTTCCGCCCGATGCGGACATCATTCTGATGTCGGCCAGTGGCATGGGCCCCAACAGCAGCCGAACCCATCTTCTGCCGGACATTCTCAAGGCGATTCTGTCTCCGCAGGGCGCCGAAGGGTCAGGTACGGTTGCGCCCAGTAGCTCCCTCTGGCGTCTGCGGGCAGCTATTCCGCAAGGCTTGCGGCTTGCTGTCGCGCGGGCACTGCCCGATCGTTTGACGCTGGAACTGACGGCAAGACTCGACACTCGTGGCATGGACTGGAACAAGACAAAAGCATTCATGGTCCCGAGCGGTGACCCGGGCATGGTCCGCATTAATCTGCAGGGACGGGAGCGGGAGGGCATAGTTGATCCCGACGACGTGCCTGCACTGACCGAGCTCATCACCGCGGGGCTCAAGACCTTTCGCGACGCAGACCGTACACCCGTCGTCAAGAAGATCGAACTGGTCTCGGAGAGCCTCGGTATTGGCACGCTCGCTCATCCCTTCCCGGACATGGTTGTGCACTGGAGCGATCACTTGCCGGATCAGGCGCAGGGCGTGTGGTCACCGGATTACGGCAGCATTCAATCACCCGGGTGGGGCAGTGGCCGGACGGGTGAGCACTGCGACGGTGCGTGGGCCCTGCTTGTGCCTGGACAATCCGAACAGGCTGCTCTCAGTCACACACCGCACTTGGTCGATATAGCCGCTACGATATGTGCTGTCCTCGGCGTTGACCAAGATAGACTGGCTGGTCACGCATTGCTGGCACGGGCCAACGCATCATGATTGCCGTAATACAGTTTGATGCTGCGAGCATGGCGTCCATGGAGCGCTTGCTCGCGCAGGGCGCTCTACCTGCGTTCGCCGATCTACGCCGGCGCGGCACATGGTTCGACCTGGAGACACCCGCGCGGGACTTCGAGGGCGCAGCCGCCTATACCCTGTATACGGGTGTGCACCTTGGCGATCATGGTTTGTATTACCCGTGGCAATGGTGCGCCTCCGAGCAGCGGGTGCGCTTTTTTGATGACTTGCCTGCGCCCGAAGCGGTTTGGGAGAGGCTGGGGCGCGATAATCGTCGATGCCTGGTAATTGATCCTTACGAGATGCGGCCGCCGCAGACGATGGATGGTTTCTATCTCAGTGGCTGGCAATTCAAAAACCGCGTGGTGCTGCGCTCCCGGTCAATGCCGAAATCGCTGCATCGCCAGCTGGTTCGTGAATTGGGCCGGCCACCAGTTGGCGAAGAGGTATACGGCAAGTCCGAGCTCAGGCAGCTTTTGCGCTTAAAGCATAGCCTGGTTGCAGCACCACGTAGGGGTGCAGAGCTGATTGAGACGCTCCTGAAGAGAGAAGAATTTGATTTTCTCTGGATAAGTCTGAGCGCCGCGCACCTCGGCGGCCACAAGTTCCTGGACATGACCCGGATTCAGGAGCAGATCGGGAGCATAAATGACGTTGCGTTGCGTTCGCCGCTCGATGACATTTATCGGGAAGTTGACCTGGCCATAGGCAGAATCGTTTCTGCATTGCCGGCAGGCTCCGACGTGCTGATCGTATCGCCAAGTGGTATGAGTCCTAATACCAGTCGATCGCACCTGTTACCCGCGATGCTTGACGCGGTCGTTAGCGATCAGTCAGCGACTGGAAAGTCGCCAACGAGCCCAACAGGTAGTTCACTCTGGCAAATTCGCGCATTGTTGCCGACAGGCTTGCGTGCAGCCATTGCCGAGATGATGCCTGACCGATGGGCCATGGAAATCGCCGCGAGACTTGAGCTGCGAAACGTCAACTGGGCGGATACCGGGGCATTCATGATGCCCAACGACGACAAGGGCTACATTCGCCTGAATCTTCAGGGTCGGGAACGAGACGGGATCCTGGCGGCGGACGAAGCCGGCCATTGGATCGAGCGCATTAGCGATGGGCTAATGACATTTCGAAACGCTGATGGGGCACCCGCCGTGCGTGCGGTGGAGTGCGTGGCCGATCTTCCCTATCGGGGGCCTTTCGCGAGCTGGCTGCCTGACCTGATTGTTCACTGGACTGACCGGGTAGTCGACCCCCTGGCCGGCGTGACCTCCAAAGCTTTTGGAGGGGTTTCATCGCCCGGATGGGGTACCGGGCGTACCGGTTGCCATAATGGCGATGCGTGGGCGATCGTCGTGCCAGGCTCTTCGCGGCTCGTCCAGCCTGGCCGCACACCGCACATCGTCGACGTTGCGGCCACGGCCTGCTCGGTGCTGGGCGTCGATCATGCAGAGCTGCCCGGCCAGCCGTTGCTGGAATCCACGGCATAGGTTTGGCTGAGCCAGCGTATTGAAGCTTCCGGTTATGCGTCGCACGTGGATCACCCGCGTGCTGCTTGTGGCAGGCTCGGTCCTGTTCGCGGCATTGATATGGCGTGTCGGTCCTGAGCCTATTGCCAGGGAAATGGACCGCGTCGGATGGCTCGTCCCAGTGGTTTTTGTCCCGCATATTCTAGTTGCGCTCGGTGAGGCTGCAGGTTGGTGGTACGCCTTCCCGGCAAAGACTCGGCCACCCCCGTTTCGCGTGATATGTGGCTTCACAGTTGCCGCCAAGGCCATCCAGCTCGTGACTCCGTCAATTGCCCAGGTCGGCGAATTGACGAGGGTTCATTTGCTGAGATCGACGAGGATCGGTACCGACGTCGCGATCGCGTCAGTTATCGCCGCCAAGATTACTATCATGCTCGGCGAGGCTGCCTTCATGGCTGTGGGTTTGGCAGTCGCGTCCGGTATCGTGGCCATTGAAAGATCAATGGCCCTGACCGTCGGGCTTGGCATTCTTGTCATGTTGGTCGTCATAGCCACTCTATTGATATGGCAGCGTAAGGGTATCTTCAGCCCAATCATATGGATGACTCGCCAGCTGAACCTCTTTACGGAATTCTTCGAACGCCACAAGGAGGTCCTGTCGTCCACGGAAACCTTGCTGCAAAGCTATTTCAAGAATACTAGCCAGTTCGGGAAGTCCAGCAGCGCAAACTTCCTCGGTTGGCTGGCAGGTGCGGTAGAGGCCTGGGTTTTTCTCACACTGCTTGCAGTACAGAATGACATCTGGACAGCTCTGGTTATCCAGGCCTGGCTCGTCATAGTCGTTCGTCTGACAGCTTTTGTGCCGGGCAGTCTGGGCACGCAGGAAGCTGGAGCCGTCATGATCTTTGCCTTGCTTGGCCTGCCGTCGGAGGGCGCGATGGCATTCGCGCTGCTGCGCCGGGTTCGGCAGCTAGGTTGGATTGCCGCAGGGCTGACCCTGCTGGCGAGAACGCCAGGCCTCAGCAGCGCTGGCCAGCGCGGCTAGGCAGGCCCCGACCTCGAGCAACGCCAAAGATAAAGTCACGACTGAGCAAGTTCAGGACTGAGCTTAGATCGCACCCGACTCGGGCCTGACTGGCAAGGCTACCGGGGGCTCTACGAATTTCTGTCCGGGAAGCTGCCGTCGGTGGACCGGTTCAATGCGCCCAGCTGCTGCAAAATCCATTGCAACGTGACACCAGCCATACCGGCCATCAGGAAGTCCATGGGCAGCCTGTAGCGGATTCGGGTATATGCAAGAGCCTGAAAACCGGCGGCCGAGACATAGATCAATGCTATCCACCAATCGAGCCGCGACAGTGGGATGCGCGCCCGCAACAAGAAGCGTCCGGCCGCGAGCGCGAGAATCGAGTAGTAAGAAATGAACATCACAATGTCCTTCAGCAGCGACTGCTCGGTTGCTACCACCATCTGGTTGTGGAAGTGGAAGAAGTTGACCAATTTCCCGAAATAGTCGCCGGGATTACGCATGAGCGACCGCAGAGTTTGAAGCAACTTTCCTGCTTGCGTGTCCCGGGCCTCCGGTGCCGGGCCATCCGGAGCAGCACGCAAATCCGTTGCGGAATCCTTTGCCATCTCTGGCAAGTATGTGGATTCCAGTATCGAAGAGATGTTCGTCGAAATGAATATGGGCTCGCCCAGTACAAGCTGATTGCGCACAGACCAGCTGCCGATGACTGCTACGGCACAAAGCCCTGCCAGCACGCTGCTTCGCCATCGCCAGCCGCCGAAAACCGGCGCCGCAATGAAGACGATGGGCAGCAGGAAAAGGCAGGTTGGGCTCACGAGGGTGAGAAATCCAAGCAGTGTGCCAGTGGCGACCGTCATCAGCCACGATTCGTCCCTGGCAAGAACGACCCAGGAGATCAGGGTGATCAGGAACAGGGCGAGCGTTTGCGGGTACAGCGTTCCGGCGGTGTAGAACAGTACCGGGTACAACAGAATCAGAAGCACGGTGAACCAGGCAGCTTGCACACTGGCGTATCGGCGGACCAGCGCGTGTAGCAGGCCCATTGAAGCAATCAGCAACATGAAATTTAGGAGGCGCGCCGTGTAGACGCTGTCATCAATCGACAGGGGTAGAAGCAGGAAGATCGGGTAACCGGGTGGTCGGTACGCGGTCGGTGTGACGCCATCGAGCGAGAAACCCTGCCCGGCAAGGATATGACCGGCAATCTGGTAATACTCGTTTTCGTCAGGATACGGCAGTTCGGGTCCAAGGATGATGGAATACGAGAGACCCAGGAAGGTCATCGTGACAGCAAGAAGCACCCAAGTGGAACGCGTCCTCCGTTCCAGTAATTCCATCAGTGTTGACAGTGGGGTCTTGTTCAGCATTCATCTTGATCCCGGCCACAACTGACAGTCATCGCATTGCGCACTATCGTCGGCCGTTCCTGTTACCTGAAGTATACTGTGTGTCCACTCGATGGAAACGGACTGCGAGGCGGACCGCTTCTCCACCCACCGACAATTACCCGGCACTGCAGAGACTTTCGTTATTGGAATCGCCGACCTTTTCCATCGTTATCCCAACTTATGCGCGGCCTCAAAGTCTCGCAACAGCGTTGGACCGAATTTCAAAGCTTGACTGGCCCGTTGATGATTATGAAGTCATCGTGGTGGACGATGGCAGTCCTGCCGGCAATGAGTCCGTAATATGGAGACTTGCAGACAGGCTCGATGTTCGTCTGCTCAAGCAGGTGCGGAAAGGTCCTGCCGCTGCGAGGAACGCGGGCGCCAGGCACGCGCGCGGCGAGTTCCTGGCTTTTCTCGACGATGACTGTCTTGCTGACCCCGGATGGCTTAAGGCCCTGAGCCGCGCCTTTGCAGATCATCCACAGGCGCTGCTGGGGGGCGAAACCAGCAACGCCCTCGCAGACAATCCCTTCTCCGAGGCCGCGCAACATATTTCCGGGTATCTTAATCACCACTTGACGGCGGAATCTGGTGTACCGAAATTCTTTACGTCCAATAACATCGCCCTGTCCGCTGCGGTTTTTGCTCGTGTCGGCGGTTTCAATACCCAATTCCAGAGACCAGCGGGTGAGGATCGGGAGTTTTGCCGGCGGTTATCCGAATGCGGATACCAATTGCGCGTCGTCGAGGATGCTATGGTTCTCCATGCCCACGAGTTGACGCTCGGCGGATTCTGGCGCCAGAACTTCAATTACGGTCGAGGCGCCGCACTGTTCCATCGGCTTCGCGGCGCCTCACAGCGCGTATCGTGGGTGCCGGAGCCGCTATCCTTCTACAGTAAACTGATCGTCTCGCCATTGGGTGCGAAATCCGGTTTCGGCGCCTGGCTGCAGGTAGCCTTGCTGTGCCTGTCCCAGGTCGCCGTCACCAGCGGGTTCGCTTGGGAAAAGGCGGCTGCGCGCAATTCACAGAAGCTTTGATCATCCGGCGGCTCCGGAGCCCGCCCGGGCAGCCGCAAGCGCCTGATCTACTGCCCGAATGAATCCGGGAGGTTGGACATAACTTGTTTCAGCTACCCAAATACCCGCCCAGGGCGGTGTTTGGCGAATAATAGTTTTGCGTCGGCGCTCAGTGCCTTCTATGCTTAGGGCTCTCCATTCGCCGACTACAATAACAAGCGGCTCTCCGGCAACCAATGGCAAATCATCGGTCGAATAACGACCCCTCAACTGAAGAGTCGGGGTCCCGTGACGGTCCGCCCGCCGTGATCATCGGCGCAGGCCCGGCAGGCCTGACTGCGGCTCGGGAGCTGACCGCACGTCGTATAAACCCCATTGTCCTCGAGATGTCCGACAGCGTTGGTGGGATCGCCCGGACGGAAACCTAC
>CAMYKC010000057.1 GCA_947258865.1 uncultured Lysobacterales bacterium | reverse complement strand
CAGGCGCCGCAGCAATCCAAGCTCATCGGGCATGAACAGGCCACGGATGTTATGAATGCCCCGTGCCATGACCTCGGCTTCCGACCGTCGCCAGCGATCATATTTTTGCAGAATTCTGTCGGTACCATAATCCGCGTTATCGTCACGGGCGGTAATCAGAATTTCAACCAGGCCCGCGGCGTCCAGCAAGCCCAGGTTTACACCCTGCCCGGCCAGAGGGTGAACCACATGGGCGGCATCGCCAACCAGGACTGCCCGCTTTCCCGTATATCGATCGCTCAGCCGCATGGTCAGGGAGAAAGCGGCGCGCTGACCGCAGGAAACCATCCTGCCTGGCCAATGACCCTCTCCACCGGCCACGGCCTGATCCAGTTCAAGCAGAAAAGACGCGTCATCCAGTTCCAGCAAACGGGCAGCCTCAGCCTCGGGCCGGGACCAGACAATGGAAGAAGTCCCATCCTCCAGCGGCAGAAATGCCAGCGGGCCACCCTCCATGAACCTCTGCCATGCCAGCCGCGGGTTCGGCTCAGCGGTTTGAACCACGCTGACAATACCTTTTTGGCCATATTCCCAGTAGTCCTGCTCTATCCCGAGCAGGCTGCGAATCCGGGAGTGGGCCCCGTCCGCGCCCACCAGAATACGGCCGCAAAGCCTTGCGCCGCTCTGCAGGCTGATCACGGGATGACTGCTATCGTAATCCAGACCGGTCACCAGGTCAGGACAGAACAGTTCAACTCCGCCCATGGTTGACAGTGACTGCCACAATGCCCATTGCACCAGGTCGTTTTCAACGATTGTGCCCAGGCACTCCAGGCCGAACTCCGGGGCATCGAATGAGAGCGCTACTGACTCGTCGCGGTCTTCAACCACCATTCGGCGGTAATCACAATGACGCTGCCGCTCGACCTGCCGCCAGGCTCCCGCTTCGGACAGCACGGCGGCGGAGCCGGGCGAGAAAGCGGAAACCCGCAAACCGACGGATTTGTCCGAATCAAAGGGCTGGGGTTCATTGCCCTCTACGACCGCAACCGAAAAACCGGATCGAGCCAGTAGAGCGGTGGTGGCTGCACCCACCATTCCGGCGCCAACGACAATAATGTCGAATCGCGCGTCAGGGCGCATTTCGCTCATAACGGTTCGCCCAGCGCAAGCCTCGGAATGCGGCCGCGGAATCCCATGGCTCTGACGGCCAGTTGTCTGCGTAACGGCGGAATGAATGCGTGGGCCAGCATGCCGGCAGTCCGCGCGGTGGCTGCCAGGGGAGAGGAATTCGAAAATATGCGGGCCAGGCCATCTGAATACGCAATGGTTCCCCGCTGGTCAGGCTCACGCCAGTCGCTGTAGCGTTGCAGCGCTGCGACTTGGCCCGGATCGGCCCGGGGATTCAACTTGATTTCATCCGCCAGGATTTCCGCCAATACGGCTACATCCCGCAAACCCAGGTTAAATCCCTGGGCCCCGATGGGATGAATCGCATGGGCCGCATTACCAAGGATAACGGCACGTGACCGAACGTCTTCCGCGGCCCTTACCAACCTGAGGGGATAGCTGGATCGCTTCCCCATTTGAAGGAATTTGCCCAGGTGGCCCCCAAATCGTGTGTTGGCCTGGTAGAGGAAATCCGGTTCCGGCATTGCCATCAGGGTATCCACTTCATTCGAGGGTACGCACCAGATCAGTCCGCATCGCCCGTTGACGTGCGGCATGACCGCAAAGGGCCCCGTCGGTGTGAAACACTCAAATGCCCGGCCGCGATGTTCCTCATCCGGGGTGATATTGCAAATAACCGCGCTCTGTCGATAATCGTGGAGCTCAGCCTGGATACCCAGCGACTCGCGAACGAAGGAATTCGCCCCGTCAGCGCCGACGAGCAGGGCGGCCTCGATACTTACTTCGTCCTTACCATCCGAGTAGTCTATCCTGGCGAAGTTTTCTCCGGTGCTGACTGATGTGACCGATGCAGGGCAGTGAAAATCCAGTTTTTCGAGCCGGGGAATGGCTTCCATCATGGCTGCGCCGAACTCTCTGGCCTCGACCACGTGTCCGAAACGGTCGAGCCCGAGTTCTCCAGGCTTCATGATCACGCGGCCGGGCCGGTCAAGTTCCCGCACATGAATTTCCCGTATCGGTGTTGCATGCCGTGCAAGGGATGGCCAGATGCCCAGCCCTTCCAGTATCCGGCAGGAACTGGCGCTGAGTGCCAGTGTTCGGTCGTCATAACTGGGCTGGGAAGCTGTCTTGAACGTCACTGCTTCCACCAGCGCCACCTTCAGGCCCAACGGCGAAAGCGCGCAGGCCAGGCTGGCCCCCACCAGGCCGCCGCCCACGATCGCGACATCGTACCTGCCTGGTCCGAGAGTCATGTCAGCCCGCCATCAATGCTTCGACATCGTCGGGTGTTTTGACCAGCCCCCCGGTCAGAATCTTCGGAGCGTCTTTGGTAATGGCGACATTGTCCTCGATACGTATTCCCATACCCCGCCAAACCTTGCTGACATTCTTTTCGGAAGGAGGAATGTAGATGCCCGGCTCGATGGTCAACACCATTCCCGGCTCCAGTTCCCTGGAGTGGCCGTCGATCGTGTATTCCCCCACATCGTGCACATCCAGCCCCAGCCAGTGGCCGGTATTGTGAACGTAAAACTTTTTGTAGCCGTCGGTCTCCAGCTCTTCTTCCAGGCTATTTTTAAGAATCCCGAGATCGATCATGCCCTCTGTGGCCACGCGGACGGCCGCGTCATGAATGGCCTGCCACTGGTTTCCGGCATGTGCTTTTGCCATCGCGGCCGCCTGGGCGGCAAGCACGACTTCATAAAGATCGCGTTGTTCTGATGAGAACTTTCCATTGACCGGGAAGGTCCGGGTAATATCCGAGGCGTATCCGTCGTATTCCGCGCCTGCGTCAATCAACAGCAAGTCGCCATCATTGAGTTTTGCATTATTGGCAATGTAATGCAGTACACAGCCGTTCTCGCCGCCGCCAACGATCGGAACGTAAGAGGTTTCACATTCGTGCCTGGTGAATGTATGCAGCAGGCTGGCATGGATGTCCGCTTCGTTCATTCCCGGCTCGCAGATTTGCATCGCAAGTTCATGAGCTTCGATAGCGATTTTTGCCGCACGCTTCATAGCGGAAAGCTCTTCCCTGCTTTTGTACAGACGCATGTCATGCAACATGTGGTCGAGGGCGTGAATTTCTTCGGGGGCGTGGTAGGTTTTGCGTGCTTCGCCCCTGAACTCATTGAGCCAGCCAATCAGCCGCTGATCGAATAGCGGGTCGCGCCCAAGATCGTGAAAAATACGGTCCCGGTCCTGGAGGAGCGCGCGCAGGCGGGTTTCAGCCTCCTTGATGTCATAGGACTCATCCATCCCATATTCGGAGACAGCCCCCTCCAGTCCAACCATACGTCCGTCCCACATTTCGCGCTCGGGGTCGCGGTTTCGGCAGAACAGCATAGATTTGCCATCCCCGTCGTCCGGAATCATAACCAGCAGCGCATCGTGTTCGCGGAAACCGGTCAGGTAGAGGAAATCACTGTCCTGACGATACGGGTAATGAACGTCATTGTTGCGGATGCGAGCGGGCGCTGCCTGCAGAATGATGATCGAGTCCTCACCGGCCATGCGCATCAACTGTCGCCGTCTCCTGGCGTATTCTTTTTGCTTGATCACTTGCGATTTACCCCGCCTGAAATGGTCAGTGAATAGCCTCGTCCTGGTCAGGTCCACGAAAATCTTCGCGCATCATCAGTGCCACGACGCGCACGTATTCGACAATTTCGGCATAGGCCGTCTCGTCCTCTTCGCTTTCACCCGTGTCGCCTGCCGGGGACGAAAGCTCAGCTCGCGCGATTTGCTGCAAGTCGTCAATCGCCTCTTTTGACTCTTCCGACAGAGAATCGAGCTGCCCACCCGTTGCGAGACCGGCCAGGAACCCCGAGCACCACTGCGCCAGTGCAATGGTGCGTTCTTCGAGGGCTTCATCATCATCCGGGAGCCAGAGTGAAAAACCGAATTCTTCATCATCCATTTGCCGGAACGTGCTTTCCCAGGCGTCAATCAGCGCTGCGTGCAGCGCCGCGCCTGGTTTCACGACCAGCTGCATCGCAGCAAGCTGATGCAGATAATCGCCGGCATCGTAACTCGATTCCCTGCACAACAGACCACAAAGAAGGCCGTGGCATTCTGCAAGTTCAGCAGCATCCAGGTTGCCCTGGCTCAATTGAATGGTCCGCTCGAAATCCGGTAATGATGGTGCTGACATAAGGCCTATTCCAAAAAAGTGATGTTAACACTGTTGACGGCGGCGCCACAGAGCCTGAAAGCCTTTGTTTGAGCGTATTGAATAACGGTTTTGTGTTTGACGGGTTTGGTCTCTCAATCTATAGTTGTCTGCATGGATTCCCTGGAACAAGCCGGAAAAGACCTGGAGCGGCTCGAGCAGCAACTGAAGAACCTGCTGGAGAAAACCCGTAAGCTGCGTGAAGAGAATCTTTCCCTTCAAAACCGTCAGGAATCGCTGGTGGCCGAGCGAGCCTCACTGGTCGCGAAAAACGAAGAAGCGCGCACCAAGGTTGAGGCGATGATCAATCGGCTCAAAGCTCTTGAACAGTCCTAGGTTATTTCTTTGAATACTCCCGGGCTGCATGGAAAAAAACAACGGACTAATCATAAATGAGCCACTCTTCCGAGCCTGTCTCAGTCATCATTCTTGACAAGAAATATCAATTCGCCTGTGATGCGGATCAAAGGAACGACCTGGTCGAAGCTGCTCGTCAGCTCGATGAGCGAATGAACGAAATCAAAGACACCGGCAGATTGATGTCTTTGGAGCGGATTGCGCTCCAGGCGGCGCTCAATTTCAGCGCGGAACTCATGAAGCTCCAACGCCATGAAATACACCGCCAGGAAAAGTTCGACAGCAAGATCAAGTCGCTCGCAGATCAAATCGATGATGCGTTGAAAAGTTGATCGCGCTATAATCAAGGTGCCCCCTGTGGCGTTTGCCAGCGGGACCGTTAAATGCCTTGTCCCTACATTTTGACCTCGGGGTGGCTGATCTGAGTGCCGGTGTGCATGTTCGCTTTCAGCGAAAAGCCTGAAGCCTCGTAAGCCGTCCCACCTGAACCTTTGGTTCAAGGTCACCGGGCCGTAGCGGCACCACGGGGGGTTCTCTATTTCTCATTTTCCTCCTGATGAAAACTGTACCCAGTCAGCAAATTCTGAAAACCAGCCTCAGAGCGGAAGTCCGGCTAAAGCGGGCTGGAATTGCTGAAAAACAGCGCACACGCCTGGACAAAGCCATCAATGAATATTTGCTGAACCACGCGGAACAGGCCAGGCCCATCGTCATAGCCGCCTACAGCGCATTTGACGGCGAACCCGACCTTGCTCCGGCCTTGATGCAACTCGAAGAACAGGGTACGAAAGTGGCACTTCCGGTGATCATGGATGAACCCGGGCGTTCAGCCATCGCATTTCGGCAATGGACGCGGAACAGTGAGCTGAAAATCAATCGCTACGGCATATCGGAACCTTCAGGGACGCCTGAAGTCTTGATGACCGAGATCGATCTCGCGTTGATTCCTCTGGTTGCCTGGGACGAATCGGGCGCAAGGCTGGGAATGGGGGCGAGTTTTTACGACAGGCTGTTTCAACCATTTGGCGGCCTGCCCAGACCCGCACGCATCGGTGTCGCCTACCAGGTACAAAAAATTGACCGGGTCCCAATGGATCCATGGGACATTCGACTGCACGGCGTTCTGAGCGAATCCGGGTGGTTTACCTTCCCGGGGTGATCCCTGAAAATGGTCAGCAGGCAACCAGAACGGGCAACTGAAAAAACATGAATTACTGGCTAATCAAGAGCGAACCGGATGCTTTCAGCATCGACGATCTGAAGAATGCACCAGGCAAGAAGGACCACTGGGACGGAATCAGGAATTACCAGGCCAGAAACTTCATGCGTGACGACATGCAAAAGGGTGACCTTGCGTTCTTTTATCACTCGAGTTGCGCAACTCCGGGCATCGTCGGAATTTGTGAAATCGTGTCGGGCGCCTACCCTGATCATACGGCTTTCGATCCGAGTGAAAAATACTTCGATCCAAAGAGCGATCCCGATAATCCACGCTGGCTGATGGTCGACGTGAAATACCGGCGCAAAACAAAAAGGCTGATCAGCCTGTCGGAAATAAAGGAGAATGCCGGCAGGCTGGAAGATTTTGCGTTAATACGCCGCGGAAATCGCCTGTCCATCATGCCCGTTTCGAAAAAACACTGGGATTTCATCCTGACCCTGGAGTGAACGCAATCATGGCACAGCCCGAACAGCAGCAACTTCAAAAACAGCAGGTAGCCGAAGCGGCACTCGGATGGGTCCGCCAGGAGATTATCCTGGGCGTTGGTAGCGGCAGCACCGTCAATTGCTTCATCGAAGCACTGGCCGCCAGCCGCATCCGGATCGAAGCGGCTGTTTCATCTTCAGATGCCTCGACTGCGCTCCTGGAGTCCCACGGAATCGAAGTCCGTGATCTGAATCATACCGGAACGCTGGATATCTATATCGATGGCGCGGATGAGTTCGACGTTCATCGCCGCCTGATCAAGGGTGGCGGAGGAGCATTGACGCGTGAAAAAATCGTTGCTGCCGCCAGCCGCAAATTCATCTGCATCGTCGATGAAAGCAAAAAAGTGGGGGTGCTGGGTTCATTTCCCTTACCGATCGAAGTGATCCCGATGGCCCGCAGCTACGTAGCCCGGCAGCTCGTCGCCCTTGGGGGCCAGCCAGAACTGAGACAGGACTTCGTGACTGACAATGGAAACGTCATTATCGACGTATATAACATGGACCTGGTCGACCCGGTTGCGATGGAAATGAAGATCAACAACCTCGCAGGTGTCGTGACTTGTGGGCTTTTTGCGGTCCGGCCAGCAGATGTGGTACTGATGGCCACTTCCTCCGGTGTGAAAGAATTTACCTAACGGCAGGCCGGGCCTGGAGGAGCCGGCAAGTCCGGCCCCCGCCTTTTTCTATTCAGAATCCCGCGGTCAGCTGAATCCAGATCTTGGTGGTGTCATCGTACACGGACGTCGTATCACCGTTGAACCACGCACTTTTGAACAGAACGCCATAATGCTCTGCGAACTTGCGCCCGATAGAGGCATCGATTTCCGAGCCGTAACTCCCTGGGCCGGATTCGGCATTGAAATCGTGGTAAAGCACGTTCCAGGACCAGGGCCCGCCCTTGCCCTTGATTCCAATGAAGAAGTCCTTCAGCCCGGCGTTCGGGGTGCTCAGAAACTTGTCGGCCCAGCCATTGAAGGCATGCAGTGTGGCCAGCGGCGTGCGGAATGCCGCACCTGAAATGATTTCGTCACCGCCCAGTACTTCATAACCAACATAAGGCGTAAATCCCCGGACGGTCACGGACAAATCGAAGCGATAATAATTCGCACTGTAATCCACCGGGTTGTCGTGGGCGTCGTTTTGGCGCGCGAATTCAGCGGTATAAGCAAGGCTAATGTTTTCCTTCTTGTATTTTCCAGCGAATCGGATGCCGTAGGACTGGGTTGAAAACGACGCCGAATCCTTATTGTCGATATCGTAGTAATAGGCGGTCAGTTTTCCGTATTTTTCCCATGACTTGCTGCCATTGAGCAGCCATGTGTTGTTGTCATGCCGGCCAGCCGGAACGTCACGGCCAAAGATACGGTTTACCCGGCCAACCCACGCGGCCTGCCAGTCGTATCCACCCGCTTCGTGCTGGAAATAAACACCGTCATAGGTCTGCTCGTTCTGGCGCCAGCCGACATTGCCTACAAATCGCGCATTGTCATAGATGATCCGCTCGCGGCCACCGCGAAGCAGCGTACCCTTGTCATTTTTCCACTGGATGTAGGCCTGGTTCAGGTCAGCCCCTTCAGGATCGGCAACGACCGGATAAAGTGTGCGGTCTGGCGTGTTGCCGCCGCCCGCATTGTAATCGTCCCATCCGACCGCCAGAACGTAATCATATTCGACGAAAAACCCGAAACCCTTCAGATCGGCAGTCCTGAAATTGAGGCGGGATCTCAGTGTTGACGCGGTGGCATCTCTATCGAAATTATCCTGCTCGACATACTCGAACCGGTAGCGGAACGCCAGGCCGCCCTTGCCCTGCTTGAATGCATCCGTGAAACTCTCAGCCGCCTGTGCAAAGCAGGAAACCGATGCCATCAGCACAATGAGAATGGCCGCCGGTAGCACTGCCAGCTTGCGTTTCATATACATGGATTACTCCTTTCTAGCCTTTGAGCCGGCTTTTTAGTTGAAGCAAAAGAAAGGGAGCCGGTGTCCGGCTCCCCTTTGATCAGTAAATATCATGCATTGTGTTGTAGGTGTTGAACTTACCCGTTGGAGTGACTAACTCGGGGCCCTTTATGACGTGCTTGAGGGTCCGGGTCTTGTCGTCGACGACCACAATGGCGGATTCCTGTTCCTTACCACTCCAGACGGAGAACCATACTTCATCACCAGCCTTGTTGTACTCCGGCTGGACCACGCGCTTGGGTCCTTCGCTCAGTTCGGCCCATTCGGCGATTGGCAGAATTTCAAAACCGGCTTCCAGGTTGTTGACGTCATAAACTGCGATGCTCTGTGAGAACGCGACGTCCGGATTCAGCGGCGCATCAACCCACAGGTTGCTGGATTTCGGGTGCGATTTCACAAAGAGTGAGCCGCCGCCCATGCCTTTCAGCGTGCGCACGATCTTCCATGCATTGTCGGGATGCCCTTCCGGATCCGTGCCCAGCACGGTGACGTTTTCATTACCCAGCGCACTGGTGACCCAGACCGGTCCGAATTTCGGATCGTTCAGGTTGGCGCCACGGCCCGGATGTGGAATCTTGGTCACTTCTGTCAGTGCGACCAGTTTGCGTTCTTTTGAATCGATCACGGCAATCTTGTCCGACTGGTTGGCAGCCGTCAGGAAATAACGCTTGCTGCTGTCCCAGCCGCCGTCATGCAGGAAGCGGGCGGCGCCAATGGTAGTGACACTGAGGTTGTCGGGATCTTCGTAGTTGACCAGCAGGATCTTGCCTGTCTCCTTCACATTGACAATGAATTCCGGGTGTTCGTGCGAAGCGACAATGGCAGCGACACGGGGTTCCGGGTGATATTCCTGGGTGTCGACGGTCATACCCCGGGTGGAGACGATCTTCATCGGCTCAAGAGTGTCTGCGTCCATGATGACGTATTGCGGCGGCCAGTAGGCGCCGGCGATCGCGTACTTGTCTTCGTAACCCTTGTACTTGGAAGTCTCGACTGAGCGAGCTTCCAGGCCAACCTTTATGGTTGCCACCACCTTGGGCGGAGCCATCCAAAGGTCGATCATGTCGACCTTGGCGTCGCGGCCAATGGTGTACATATAGCGCCCGGACGCGGAGGGACGGGAGATGTGCACAGCGTAGCCGGTCGGCACGATGGAGACGATTTCCTTGGTGTCTCCGTCGATGATGGCGACCTGGCCGGCGTCACGCAGCGTAACCGAGAAAAAGTTTTCGATATTGCGGTCATGCTGGGGGGCAGTGGGACGATCCCCGGGCTTGACGACAAGTTTCCAGCTTTCGGTCATTTCCGGCAGTCCGAACTCGGGCGGCGCCGGAGGTTCATGCTGCAAGTAGCGGGCCATGATATCGATTTCCTCATCGGTCAGATCGCCGGAGGTGCCCCAGTTGGGCATACCTGCCGCAGAACCGTAGGTAATCAGGGCCTTCAAATAATCGTTGCCTTTTTCACGGGTAATGTCAGGGGTCAGGGGTTTACCCGTTGCGCCTTTGCGCAAAACGCCATGGCAACCGGCACAGCGTTGAAAATAAACCTTGGTGGCCGCGTCGAATTCGGTTTGCGTCATATTGGGGCCTTCCGAATCGATAAATCCCCTGGCGCCTTCAATCGCACTTGGTGCACCCCGGTATGCCATTTCTCCTTCGGTTGGGACCGGATGATCCGCGGGACCGCTTACCATTTCACCGCCCCGGGTTGCAGCGACTTCACCAGAACTAACTTCACCCCCCGGGTTTCCCCAGGAATTCATTACAAAGGTAACAACATCCGCCACGTCGCTGTCGCTGAGGTAAGACAGATTGGGCATGACTGCATTGTATTCCGTGCCATTGACTGTGATCGGGCCGCTCAGGCCGTTCAGCACGGCTTCGATAGCCGCGGCCGGGCCATCGGCCAGGTAATCAGATTCCGCCAACGGAGGAAAGGCGCCAGCCAATCCCTGGCCATTTGCCTGATGACAGGCTGCGCAATGGGCTGAGTACAGTTTTCCACCATTGGCAATGCGTTCTTCCACTGACCTGCTCGCTGCTTCAGCGGCATGGACCGCAACGCTGCTATCTGCAGCCGGCGCTGGTGCGCTGGGTTCTTCCTTGGCACAGGCCGTTATGGAAACAACCAGGAAAACAGCAAGAAAAAGAGTAAGATTGGGCTTCATGGCGAGTATCTCCTGCGGCAAAAGAGGTATCAAAAATGAATCTTTGTAACCTTACAATTTACGCCCGGTAAAATACCGTCGCACTGACTCATGTCAATCAAAAGCCGTGGCTGCCATTGACAGTTGAAATCGGGATATGGATGGGGTCATGGATGTCCGTTCAGAACACGAGCCGCGCCGTAAGTGAATAATTCCTCCCCGGACGGGAAAGCAGTGGAATCATGGGGTCATCGGCTTCGAGGTTGGCGACGTCCAGCCAGCGCCAGTAGGTCTCATCCGCCAGGTTGAATACTCCGGCACGGAATTCAATCCTGTCGTTGGGCCGCCAGCCCGCCGTGAGGTCCAGCGTGACCCATCGTGGTGTGGCGAAACGTTCACCGTCTGTCTGGTCAATCGAGCTTTTCTCTTTTTTCGAGGTGAATGTTCCGGTAGTCGAAAAGTCCCACACGCCGTCATCGGATATCCAGGAAAACCCGAGAACCGCCTGCGGGGGCGCGATGCTATTGAGGGGCTCACCCGACTGGCGATTCTCCCCATCCGCCCAGTAAGCAGCGAGGTTTAAAGTCCAACCTTCCAGCCGCTGGCTCCAGGACGTCAGGTCCTGATCGAAGCGTACATCCAGACCATAAATGCGGGCCTTGTCGATGTTCCTCGACTGGAAGATCAGGTCCCCACTATCCGGATCACGCCCTATCAGGACCCGCGACTCGATAAATTCATCATAATCCGTGTGAAAAAACGTAACACTGAATCGTGATCCGGTTCCCAGCCGCCGCAGTCCGAATTCAAGGCCTTGAGAAGTCTCCGATTTCAGATCGGGGTTAGGAATAGCCCTGAATCCGAAAAGCGGAATATTGAAACCGATGTTTGCGTCTTCGAATGGCGGTGCGCGAAAGCCTTCGGAGTATTGGCCATAAAGACTCCAGTACTGGCCGGGACGATAGATCACTCCCAGCCTGGGCGTAAACCGG
This sequence comes from uncultured Lysobacterales bacterium, assembly GCA_947258865.1. GTDB lineage: Bacteria > Pseudomonadota > Gammaproteobacteria > Xanthomonadales > SZUA-36 > CAMYKC01. Next base: position 1,339 of record CAMYKC010000057.1, on the reverse strand, counting down.
TCCTCGTTGACGGCGACCACCACCGTGTCCTGATTGTCTGCCTGCCAGATCGGGTCCGGCCGGGGTTCGAGTTCATACCGATCCCAGCGCAAAGCGGGAACCACTTCCCACCGGCCGCCGGCCAGGCTGATTTCATCCTGAACCCAGAATCCATATTCATCCGTGCGCGAATTGGGAAAATCGCGTACGGGCATCTCCTCGCCCAGGATGATGTTCGAGCTTGACCCATCCTCCAGGCTGGTTTGCACACCATCGCGCAGTTCATGGATTTTGCTGTGCATCCACTCTGCGCCCATGCCGATCAAATGCTGACTTTCGCCCCAGTCCTCCTCTCTGAACACAGAGAAATCCACTCCGGAAATGTCCTGCCCGTAGAAGAAACGCCGGTTGATTTCAACCGGCAGCGGTGCCTTGGCACGCTTCTCAAATGTCAACTGGTCGGTCTCATGACGGATATCGAACACCCGGATGGAGCCCTGGCGCCAGTTACCTGCCGAAAATTCGTAATCCATGGAAATCCGCCGGTTATCATCCTCGTCATCCCCAATCATCGATGTGGTGTAACGGAATCGCCGACCGTATCCCAGCAATGAGTTGATCTGCGTGAGCACCTCGCTTTCAGCGCGGTCGGCTGATACGCGGATCCGGTTACCCTGACCGGCATCGAAGGTATAGCGAAACATGAAATCACGGCTGTCCCAATCCTTTGGATCCGCGGTGATAGCAGGCGGCGCCTGGTTGTCCATTTCGTGCCCGCTGCGCCAGGTGGAGGCAAGCAGGAAGCCATGCGCGCCCTGGCCCCAGGCTGCCACCCCGGAGCCCACCCAGCTGCTGTTGGAATCCTGGTAGCCCATGCGCAAACCTAACCAGTAGGGCTTGTCAGTCGAGGCAAGCAGGTCGGCCGGATCCCAGGTGAATATGGACACCACTCCACCGAGGGCGTTGGAGCCGTACATCACCGAAGCAGGGCCATGAAGAACCTCGACACGCTTTATTCGGTCTGGCTCGACCAGTGCCCGGCCTGCATTGGAATATGCACCGATCGTGAATTTATCTCTTGCTGGTACACCGTCGATTTCAATGTCCACACGGTTACCGGCAATGCCCCGGATGCTGATTCCGGTCGCACCGAACCGGGTACCCGCAGTTTCAATCTCCAGGCCCGGCTCGTATTTCACGATGCCGTCAATGTCCTCGGCCATTCCCTGGCGGATCTCGTCAGAGTCGATCACGGTAACCTGGGCGGACAAACCGGAGAGTGGGCGCGGCCTCCTGCTGGCGACGACCACGATCGGGTCGAGATCGACCGGGCCAGTGGAGGATAACTCAGCGCTTGCGC
>CAMYKC010000056.1:17572-19492 GCA_947258865.1 uncultured Lysobacterales bacterium | reverse complement strand
CAACTCGATATGTCCCATTCCAGCTTCGGCACTTTCATCGAGGAGTACTGTATGCACCGGGTTTCCGGAAACCGCCTGGAAAGTCAACGGTGTTATGAATGCCAGGGCGCCCCGACTCATGACCACCCTGACTTCAGCACCACCGTCTCGCAGCCGCCGGACAAGGTCCGCTGACTTGTAGGCGGCAATTCCTCCGGTAACACCCAGGAGTATCCGCTTGCCCCTCAATGCATTCTCCGTTTCAATTTCATTATTCCAGCCTGATAGCTTACATCCACTCGGGTTATTTTTCCGTATCACGTCAATATATCGTCTTTCACAATGTCCATCAGCGCATAAACAATCGATGGCATGACCGGAATGAAGCCCAGAGAAAAACTCGCGTCCGACGGAATCACAGCGCTGAACGATGTGGAACTCCTGGCCATTCTGCTGGGTACCGGAAGTTCCGGGCTTTCCGTTATCGAACTGTCGGAACACTTGCTGCGAGCCTTCGGAGGATTACGGGGCCTGCTGCTGGCCCGTCGTGAAACGCTAGAAAACCAACCCGGCCTGGGGCCGGCAAAAACTGCCCAGTTGCTTGCGGTGCTTGAATTGTCCCGTCGTCATCTCAAGGAGATGCTGGTCCGTGGTGACCCACTGGAAAACCCCGCCGTCACTGAGCAGTATCTGAAATCCGCATTGCGTGACCATAGCAATGAAGTTTTCGCCTGCCTGTTTCTTGATACGCGGCACCGGGTCATTGCGTTCGAGGAGCTTTTCCACGGCACAATCGACGGCGCAACTGTCTACCCAAGGGTCGTGGCCGAAAAGGCTCTTGGGCATGGGGCTGCAGCGCTGATTGTGGCGCATAATCACCCCTCCGGAATCAATGAACCCAGCCTGGCTGACCAGGCGATAACGCGCCGGCTGAAAGACGCATTGTCGCTGCTGGACATCCGCCTTTTGGACCATTTTGTCATTGGAGACGGGGCAACCGTGTCAATGGCTTCCAGGGGGTTGCTATGAATTTCGCTATTTGTGCATCCAGAGATCGGCCTTTAAGGCAAGCCGGGCATCCCCGCCTAATGGTTCCGATCCAGCATTAAAGACTGAAAAATCTTGCATGAATCGCCGTCATGCGGTATAAAGTGCGGCTGATTTTTTGAACGTTTTACGGGAATTTCCATGTCACGAGTTTGCCAGGTCACCGGTAAAAGACCTACATCCGGAAACAATGTATCGCACTCGAACATCAAGAGTAAGCGACGCTTTCTGCCCAATCTTCACCGCCACCGCTTTTGGGTGCAAAGTGAAAATCGCTGGGTGAAATTGCGTGTTTCAACCAAAGGTTTGCGGATTATCGACAAGAAAGGGATCGATAACGTCCTGGCCGACCTGCGTGCGCGCGGCGAAAAGGTATAGGGAGGAACTGAACGATGGCCAAGAGCGCAAGAGATAAAATTCGCCTGGTTTCTTCTGCAGGCACCGGTCATTTCTACACGACCGACAAGAACAAGAAGAATACCCCGGGAAAGATGGAAATCAAGAAATACGATCCCGTCGTCCGCAAGCACGTGATGTACAAGGAAGCCAAGATCAAGTAATCGAGGATCCCGGTAACAACCGGAAACCCGCCTTCGTGGCGGGTTTTTTTTGCTTAGAATAGAGGAAACAAGATGCTGTCGAGAGCAGCCGCCTTCCGCAACGCAGTTGCGGGAGCAGGGAAACGAGACACCTAATATGCCCGAACTGCCCGAAGTTGAAACCACTCTCAGGGGAATCGAACCTTCAGTGAGCGGCCGGTCGATTACCCAGGTGATCGTCCGTAATGCGGCTTTGCGGTGGCCGGTTAACGATGCCGTGAGCCAGGCTCACGGCCTGCGGGTCTCGAAATGCCGGCGCCGGGCCAAATACCTGCTCATCAATACCGAGAAAGGC
>CAMYKC010000056.1:0-17477 GCA_947258865.1 uncultured Lysobacterales bacterium | reverse complement strand
CTTGGCATGTCCGGATCCCTGAGAATCTGCAACGCTGACGATGCGCCGCGCAAGCACGATCACGTGGACATTGTGCTGGACAGTGGGAAATGCGTGCGATTCAACGACCCCCGGCGTTTCGGCGTTTTTCTCTGGTGGGAACCGCCCGCGGAACAGCACGAACTACTTCGATACCTGGGTCCGGAACCCTTGTCCGGCCGGTTTTCCGGAGACTACCTCTGGCGCAGATCCCGCGGCAGAAGAGGCGCTGTCAAGAATTTCATTATGGACGGCAAAATAGTGGTCGGTGTGGGCAATATTTACGCGTCCGAGGCGCTGTACATGGCCGGTATTCACCCAGCCAGGGCAGCAGGCCGGATTTCAGCAGCCCGTTACGAGGCGCTGGCCGCCGCCATCCGCGATGTTCTCAGCCGCGCCATCCGTCGTGGAGGCACGACCCTGCGGGACTACGTAAATTCGAACGGCAACCCCGGCTACTTTGCCCGGGAATTGCTGGTGTATGAACGAGAAGGCAAGCCCTGCTTTCAATGCCAGGCGCCGGTCAGGCGCAAGGTGATCGGGCAGCGCTCCAGCTACTATTGCCCGCGCTGCCAGCGCTGATTATCCGCCGTCGGATTCTCGTTCAATACGTTCATTGGTTTTTTTCAGCGCCTCCATGTACTGGTCTTCGACCTGCTCGGCCTTTTTGAGGGTTTGGATTTGCGGGCCTATGAAACTTTCCTCGGCCGTCGGAGTCGGCTGCTCCGGCCAGAACGTAACCACGAGAATTATGATTACCAGTAATACAAGAAGGAATCTCAACTCATGCCTCCAGCTTGCCTGTCATGTCTATTCCAGCAGCCCATCCTGACGATCCGAATCCTCACCCGCCGATTTTTCAAGCGGATCGATCAGCCTGATTTTTTTGCCGCCGTAAAAGACTTCCTTGAATTCCCGGCGGCTTACCGAAATGTACCGCTCGTTGCCGCCGATTTCCACCTGCGAGCCTTCCCGCAGCGCATAACCTTGTTCATCCACGCGAACCACCATGGTGGCCTTTCTGCCCGTGTGGCAAATCGTCTTTAGTTCTTCCAGCTGATCACCCCAGGCCAACAGGTAACGGCTGCCTTCGAATAACTCGCCCTGAAAATCAGTGCGCAATCCGAAACAGAGCACCGGTATGTTCAGACGATCGACGACCTCGGTCAGTTGGAACACATGATCCCTGGAGAGAAACTGCGCCTCATCCACCAGCACGCAGTGCACATTCTGTTCTTCCAGTTGCTGTTTCACCGCTTCGAAAAGATTGTCATCCCCATCAAATGCAATTGCCTCGGACTCCAGGCCGATCCTGGATTTGATCAGACCAACCTTGTTGCGGTCATCCAGCGCCGGCGTGAACAGCATCGGGTGCATTCCACGTTCACGATAATTATGTGCGGACTGGAGCAGAATCGTAGTTTTGCCGGCGTTCATGGCGGAATAGTAAAAGTAGAGCTTAGCCATGCTGTTCCACTTCGTCGATGTATTTATGCACCAACGCCAGCGCCTCCTCTCTTTGCGTCAGCGCCAGCAACACAATCAGATCGCCGGCCCTGGCGTTTTTCAGAGCCAGCGCCGTTGCTTCTCTCGGTCCGGGAAATAGCTCTATCGCAACCTCCGGTATCCCGGCCCGGATGGCTTCCCTTTGGATCAATTTCGGTACTTCGAACGGCTGACGTCCCCGCTCGTAGCCTGGCAACTCGGCGACCAGCAGCCGATCCGGTTTCATGCTGCAGGCCGTGTTTACGAGATCGCATATATCCTTATCCAGGCGGTCGCCTGCCTGGCCCATCAGCAAGATGATTCGCTCCGCAGGCACCTGCCTCACAGTCTCTGCGAGAGCGGCCATTCCATGCTCGTTGTGCGCAAAATCGACGAGAATTCGAATCGTTCCATTGTCGACCTGTTGCTCGAACCAGTTTCCTCGCCCGGGATTATCGCTTTCATCGCCCCGGAATATCGACAGCCCCTCTCTAATGGCCTGATCACCAATCCCTAACACAACTGCGACTGACATAGCGGCCAGGGCATTGCTGATGTTATGGCGCACAATGCCTTCAAGGCTTGCGGGGATATCATTCACCCGGACAACCTGCCTCTTCGATTCACCTTCTGCGGCAAGCAGCCAGCCGTCTTCCAGGTAACAGGCTGTTCCACCATCTGCCATTGCCTTCTTCACCGTGGCGTTTTCAGGGTCAAGGCTGAACCAGGCAATCCGCTTATCCAGTGTCCGGCCGAAGGCAACTACGCCTGCATCATCCGCATTCAGGATCAGTGGGGCATTGCTCCCCAAAGCCCGCCTGACGATAAACTTTGCCTCGATGAGTTCGGAAACCGTGTTAATGCCATACTCACCGAGGTGATCGGCAGCTACGTTCGTCACCACGGCAGCGTTGGCGTGTTCGACTCCCAGGCCGCGGCGCAGCAGTCCGCCTCGAGCCACTTCCAGGACGGCCATTTCAACATCGGGCTGACGTAACAAGGTGCGCGCTCCGCCGGTGCCTGAATAATCCCCCTTGTCAATAAGCCTCTCACCGACCCTGATGAAGTCGGTCGAGGTCAGGCCGGCGTTGAATCCGGCGGCGCCCATTATCGCGGCGGCCATGCGCACCGTGGTCGATTTACCGTTGGTTCCCGTCACCAGCGCGACCGGAATCGATTTCACAGATGACCAGTCTATTTCCTCCGGCGACGGCAGCCCGTCAGGGGGCCATGAGCGCGAAGTTTTGCCAAATCCCAAGGAAACTTCATCATCGTCCCAAAGGAAAGGCACGCCGTGATCATGCGCCGCGGCCTGCAGATTAAGCAATGGAGGATTTCGTTCTTCATCGAACAACCGGGTCAGGCGCGGGATGACTTCTCCCGGATCAGGAGCATCACCCATGCCGCAGGCATGCAGCGCACTGCTCCAGGCAACCTCGTTCAATTCACACATGGAATAAAGAACATCGATCGGAGTGCTGATAAGCAGGCTCGCACCGCCTACAAATTGTCGGTGGCAGGTTTTCTCGTCCTCGTAGGCCACCGCTGCCAGCAAATCCCTGGCCGCGCGGCCCCATTCACGAATGACTTGCTCCCCTGAACCTTCGATGGCGACGTCGATGATGGCGCTGGGATGATCCCAGTAAAGATTGGCTCCCGTGAGCCGCCGGCTATCTGTCAGTTTACAATTCACGGCCGCCGTCTCAATCAGACTCCTCATCCAGGCGGGCAATGCGCACGCCTCGTTCATCGCGGATCAGCTCGGATCCGGGATCCAGTGTGAAGGCTTCCGGATCTTCCTCGACAAAGCTTTGAACTGGTCTGTCCGGAACTTCGTCCGCCGTGCCACTGTCTTCCACCTGGTGACCGGCCACCTGTTTCCAGCACCGTTCAATGTTGTCACCAAAAATAACGACAAGATCTCCTTCCTGCGCCATGGCCAATGAAGCATCAATTGCCTGAATTTCATTGGGGATGACTTCGATCCGGGTATCGTCGACGTCAGACTGACGTAACTGGTCGCGCAGCAATTGAGGCACTTCATCATCACCCCGTCCGCGCCGGTGGTCATCCGCCTTGCAGATGTAATAGTCGTAATGACCGGCAGCCTCGTTCGCAATAGCCCTGATGTCTTCGTCACGACGATCACCAGGCGCTGCCAGCACACAGATCCTTCTTCCACCAACCTCGAGCCGGTCGACAAGCTGGCTGATACTGGCAATGGCGGCTGCGTTGTGCCCGTAGTCCAGGATCACCCGGAATGGATGTTCATCAAACACATTCATGCGACCCGGTGCCTGGAATATCGTGGAACCGAATGTTCTCAGTCCATGGCGGATGTCATCGAGCGATTTGCCCATGCTGAACGCAAGCGCAGCAGCAAACATGGCATTTTGAACGTTGTGTGTGGCCTTGCCTTCCATGGTCGCTGGAATCAGGTGGGTCCACAACAACTGGAAATGAGTTCCATTGTCGTACAGCGTGATCATGTCGCCGTTAATACCCTGCTCCAGCACCATGGCACGCCCGCCTGCCCGGATATGTTCTTTTACCAGGGCGTGTGCCGGGTTCATCGTCACATAACAGACATGTTCCGCTTCCGTGTAATCGGCCATCCGCAAACACAATTCATCATCCGCGTTGAGCACCGCCGTATCCCGCGCGACTTCGATCGGAATGCGTTTCAGCTCTGCCAGTTGTTCCAGCGTGTCGATGCCTTGCAGACCCAAATGGTCGGACGCCACGTTGAGGCAGGCCGAAACGTCACAGCGGCGGTAGCCCAAACCCGCGCGCAGCAAACCTCCGCGGGCTGTTTCCATCACCGCTACGTCAACCGTGGGATCCCGCAGAACGATATGAGCCGAAGATGGCCCCGTCATGTCGCCTTTTACCGACAGCCGGCCGTCAATATACACACCATCCGTCGAGGTCATGCCGACCACATGACCGGCGGTTTTCAAAATATGCCCAAGCATTCTCGACGTGGTGGTTTTGCCATTGGTGCCTGTAATGCTGGCCACGGGGATTCGGGTGGGGCTACCCGGTGGAAACAGCATGTCCATGACCTTTCCGGAGACGTCCCTCGGTTCGCCTTTGGACGGCGCGACGTGCATGCGGAATCCCGGGGCCGCATTGACTTCGACGATTGCGCCTCCTACTTCTTTGAAGGATTTGGTGATATCGGAGGTCAGAAAATCAACGCCACCAACATCGAGCCCAACGGCCTGCACAGCTCGAATAGCCATTTCCCGATTGTCCGGGTGCACGACGTCTGTCATGTCGATAGCAGTGCCGCCGGTCGACAGGTTGGCCGTCGAGCGAAGATAGAATGCTTCGCCCTCGGGTAACACCGATTCTTCATCCAAACCGGCCTTTTTCATCAGCCGCTGGGCCTGGTGATCCAATTCCAGGCGTGTCAAGACCTTTTCGTGGCCGATACCCCGGCGCGGGTCCTGATTAACCTGTTCCACCAGTTCGGTAATGGTGTGTTCACCATCGCCGACCACGTGGCCCGGGACACGCTTGGCGACAGCCACCAGTTCGTTGTTGACCACCAACATCCGGTGATCCATCCCTTCAATAAAGCTCTCGACCAGCACACTTCGTCCCCGGGCATTTTCGAGTGCTATGCCGTGAGCCGTGCTGACTTGATCGCCATCCATGAGATTAATCGATACGCCCCGGCCATGATTTGCATCGAGAGGCTTGACGACCACGGGAAACCCAATGCGATGAGCTGCCCGCAGGGCTTGGCGCTCTGAATGGACCAGCCGCTGCTGGGGCACCGGCAGACCGAGGTCTCGCAGCAGATTGTGGGTGTCCTCCTTGTCACAGGAAATTTCCACCGAGATGTGTGGCGTCTTGCTGGTTATCGTCGCCTGGATGCGTTGCTGAAATCGGCCATGACCAAATTGCACGAGTGAGTACTTGTTGAGGCGGAGATAGGGAATCTCGCGCTCCTCGGCTGCTTTCACCAGCGAGGCCGTACTCGGTCCCAGCTCTTTTCGTTGTGCAAATCGAATGAAATCGTCGCGTTCTTCTGCGAAATCGAAACCTGCTTCGATTTCGCTGTCCATTTCTGCCCCAAGTTGTTCCGGCAACAGGCTCAACAGAAGCTGGCGCGAAATTCGCGAAGCCTCGAGCCCCACGTCTTTTTGCTGGTACTGGAACACCATGTTGTAAACACCGGAGGGACCCGCACTGCGTGTCTTGCCGAACGATATGTCGGAACCGGCCATATTCTGCAATTCAATGGCGGCGTGTTCCCAGATGTGGGCCATCCATGTGCCCTCGTTTTCCCGCAGGCGCCTGAGAAACCCACCCGGCTCACCGTAAGAACAGCCATGGTTGGCCAGGCCGGGTAAAGCAGCCACCAGCCCATCAATAAAATCCCCACCGAGCCTGACGGAAGGCCAATCCTCGAGGACACCGATATCGACCTGGTGCCGGATCACCCGAAAATGAGCGTAGAGACTTGGCCCGACATATACGTTGGTTGCCAGGATTTTCATAAGACGAGACCTGATTTTACTGGGGGTCAGGGCATCTTAACGCCGGACTCCGTTTATCGCCAAGTCGGGCGAGCATATCGGTGGGCCCGTTCAGTCAATTGTGGCCTGTCGTGTTTCGATATTGAAGTGTGAGCCTTCGGCAAGTACGTGTAACCGCAGGCCTATCAGGGTTACCGCTTCCGCCCGGCGGACGTAGCTCATCGATGAATGCCTCAGGTCCGTCGGATCGACCACCGTGACGGTGCCCCTTCCTATGACCTCCATCCGGCCGTCCGGGCCAATAAACCCTGCCGTGTTTTCATCGATTCCCAGACCGCAGGCAAAAGGATTGAACGATAACGCCGCCAGTAATCGACCCATGCGCTGGCGTTGGTTGAAATGCTGATCGATGATCACGCGGTTGGTCAGTCCAAGACCTGGTGCAAGCTCCACTCCACTCTCGCGCGGAGATGAACCGCTGCGTCCCCCCGCTATCATGTGCTCTGAAAGTATTGCGGCACCTGCCGACGTCCCCGCAACGTGCACACCACGTGAATTCAGCTTTCGGATGCCGCGCGCCACCGGAGTGCCGCCCAGGATGGTCGACAGGCGAAGCTGGTTCCCGCCGGTAATAAAAATGCCTGTTGCGGCCTCGAGAATTCTCAGGGTTTCCTTATCGAAACACTCTTCTCGGTTCTCGATGGGAACGCACATTGAATTGGCGCCCATCGACTGGAACAGGTTCTGGTACAACGGGCCGGTCTCGTAAAGCAATGAAGCGGTGGGAATCACCATGATTCGTGCTTCCTCTCCACCACATAGCTCCACGAAACGTTTCAGAATCGCCGGTTTTTTAAGTTTTCCTTCGGCTCCACCAATGGGGATGATAAAACCTCTTTCCTTAACTTCGCTTGGTTTCGCCGGCATCTCGCCTGTTCCTGTTCCTATAAATGTAAACGACCAAACCGGAGAAGGCAGGCTCAGTCTTCAAAGACGCCTTTAACCACCGGCGCTCCATCCTGCACCATCCAGGACCCGCCCGCCATGACATGCCTCACTCCGCAGTTTTCATCCAGACAGACGATATCCGCATCGAAACCAGCCTGAATTCGTCCCTTGTTGCTTAGCCTGAGCGTGCCGGCGACATTGCTGGTCATTGCCGGCAAAACAGCTTCCAGCGCCCGGCCACGTGAAACCAGCTCACGCAGAGTTTCCGGCAGGCTGGCCGACGTTGCAAAATCCATCTTCAGCAGGTCGCCGTTGGAATCGAACACCGGCAGGCAGCCTCCCCCATCGGAACTGATGGTGATCTTATCCGCAGGGCATCCCAGTTCGTGGAATAGTTCCCAGGCATCCGGGGCCGACCACGCATTTTCACCCTCTTCCACAGGAAAGGCTGTGACGTCGATCGCGACGTTTTGGCGGCTCAGCTCACAGGCCTCTTCAAACAACTCCTTGCGGCGGTTGACATGCGTGGGATGAAAAACCCGTGGCGGCAGTTCGGTTTCCTCCAACAAGCGCCGCACCATGGCCAAGCCCCGGGCGCCATCACCCAGGTGCAGGTGCACGACTCCGGCTTTGCGGCTCAAAAGCCCCGCTACGTGCGCCTCGGAAGCGAGTCTCGCCAGTTCATCAATGCTTGGCTGACTGGAGCGATGATCGCTGATGGCTACTTCGCCAACGCCGATGATGCAATCGATGTTGACAATGTCCCCGCGGACCGAGCCGGTCAGCGTCGTCGGTGGAATATGGTAACCCCCCGTCCAACACCAGGCAGACAACCCCTCCTCGCGCAATCCCCGCGTGCGCGCCAGCAATCCTGCCGTGGATCGCGTCTCGTCGTCTGTACCCAGCAATCCGACAACAGAGGTCACACCGCATAAAGTGAACCGGCTGAGCGGCACCGGCGGGGCCTGGGTTGAGAATCCATCTTCTCCTCCGCCGCCGGTGACATGAACATGGCAATCGATCAACCCGGGAATAACCGCTGCGCCGTCTGCATCGATGATTTCACCCAGGCCGGCCAGGTCGACGCCGGGATGCGTTTTTCCGGCATAGATCACTTTACCGCCTGCCAGCAGAATGTGGCCTGTTCCGATCGATTCCGGGGCATAAATATCCGCATTTTTTATCAGGGTGAGCATGTTGTTTCCTATCACGCGTACGGATACGGGGCGCGACATTTTACGGGTATAATGAGTGGCTTTACAATCGAACCCGGAGCATGCGATGAGCCTGCAGGATGTTCCCGTCGGGCGTGACGTCCCAAACGACGTCAATGTGATCATTGAGATTCCGATGCACAGCCCGGCGGTCAAGTATGAAGTAGACAAAGAATCGGGCGCGCTGTTCCTCGACCGCATGCTGAAGACCGCCATGCACTATCCCTGCAATTACGGTTATATTCCGCACACGCTGTGCGGCGACGGCGATCCTACGGACGTCATGGTAGTGATGCCGGTTCCGATCAACTATGGTGCGGTCGTAACCTGCCGGCCCGTTGGAATGTTGCGCATGGAGGACGAATCGGGCGAAGACGCCAAGATTCTCGCGGTCCCGACCGAAGACGTCACCGGCCTGTATCGTAATGTGCAGGAGCTCGAAGACGTCGATGAGCTGCTGCGCCTTCAGATTTCTCATTTCTTTGACCACTACAAGGATCTGGAGACGGGCAAATGGGTCAACATAGTCGGTTGGGAAAATGCCGATGCTGCCCGCCGGGAAATCCTGGATTCCGTCGAGCGATACAACGCCCTGCCTGAAAAACCCGAAAAATGGTGAGGGTCTAGAATTTCCGTAAATCCAGCCGGCACCAGCCATCATGCGAAGCCGAACCCACCAAATCACAGCTATCAAGGTAGGCTGATACCACTTGATCCTGTTGTTCCTCGAGCAGGCCCGATAAAACGATTCGCCCGCCCTTTTTCGTGCAAGCGGTGATCACCGGCGCCAGGTCAATCAGGGGGCCGGCCAGGATATTGGCCAGCACAATGTCCGCCCTGGATGCGGAGAACGACTCGGGCAGTTGGCAGCTTATCCGGTTGAGAATTCCGTTTCGCTCGGCGTTTACAGCCGACGCTTCGATCGCCTGCGGGTCATTGTCCACGCAAATAACCCATTGCGCGCCCAGCAACGCCGCGGCGATGCCCAGTATGCCGGACCCGCAGCCATAGTCGACGACACGGCGCCGGGCGATGTCCTGTCTATCCAGCCACTCAAGGCACAATGCGGTAGTCGGGTGGGTGCCGGTTCCGAAAGCCAGGCCCGGGTCGAGCTTGATTTCGACGTTGCCCGGATCGTACGGAATACTCATTCCGCCGGGAACGATCCACAAACGCCGGCCGAATTTCATCGGCTCGAAACGGTCCGTCCAGGCACGCGCCCAATCGCGGTCATCGACCTCTTTCCACCGGATATGATCCGGGCGGTTGGCTCCGGGGACGCTTTGAAGTCCGGCAATGACCCGGGCCCGGTCGACGCCGGATTCGAACAAGCCCCGCACGCGCACATCGGGCCAAAGGGGCGTAGCGCCCGGTCCGGGTTCCATGACCGGGCTGTCCCGATCATCTTCGAATGTGATGGCCAGTGCGCCAAGCTGCTCCAGGGCCAGTTCAGCCACAGCCGCGTTTTCACGCGACACGCTGATACAGGCCTCAGTCCAGCTCAAGCTCACTTTTTACGTTCGGCGAGGCGCTTCTCGAGGTAATGAATGTTGAATCCGCCTCTCAGGAATCCACGGTCCCAAAGCAACCACTTGTGCAGCGGCACGTTGGTCTTGATGCCATTGAGCACCATTTCATCCAGGGCGACGCGCATCCGCGCAATGGCCACGTCACGATTTTCGCCATGCGAAATTATCTTGCCGATCATTGAATCGTAGTTGGGCGGAACGCGGTAACCATCGTAAATATGCGTTTCGGTGCGGATTCCCGGCCCGCCAGGGGCATGAAAGCCTTCGACCAATCCGGGAGAAGGCATGAAGGTCTCAGGGTCCTCGGCATTGATGCGGCACTCGATCGCGTGTCCACGGATCTCGATGTCCTCCTGCTTACGGCTTAACCGGTCACCCGCAGCCACCATGATCTGTTCCCGCACGAGGTCGACGCCGGTTATTCGCTCCGTCACGGGGTGTTCCACCTGGATCCGGGTGTTCATTTCAATGAAATAGAAATGGCCGCCGTCAAACAGGAATTCGAAGGTTCCGGCACCACGATAAGCAATCCGTTTGCACGCATTGACGCAGGCCGTGCCGATTTCATTGCGTTGTTCCTCGGTGATACCCGGTGCGGGTGCTTCCTCGATGACCTTTTGATGCCTGCGTTGAGTTGAACAGTCGCGTTCCCCGAGATGAATAGCATTACCGTGGCTGTCAGCGATTACCTGGATTTCGATGTGCCGGGGATTTTCAAGAAATTTCTCCAGGTATACCGTGGCATCACCAAACGAGGTGTCTGCCTCCTGACGTGTCAACTGAAGTGCATTACTCAGATGCGCTTCCGTGTTGACCACCCGCATCCCCCGTCCCCCACCACCGGCCGACGCCTTAATGATGACCGGGTAACCCACGTCACGCGCAATTTTTATGCACTCGTGCGGATCTTCCGGCAGCGGACCGTCTGAACCCGGAACGCAGGGCACACCAGCTTCGCGCATGGCCTTGATTGCCGATACCTTGTCACCCATCAGGCGGATCGTTTCCGGCCGGGGCCCTATGAAAATAAAACCGCTTTGTTCAACACGTTCCGCAAAATCAGCGTTTTCCGCCAGGAAGCCATACCCGGGGTGGATGGCAACCGCATCCGTAACTTCCGTCGCAGCTATGATGGCCGGTACATTCAAATAGCTTTCAGTCGACGGCGCCGGACCAATGCAGACCGATTCGTCCGCCATCGCCACGTGCTTCAAATTGCGGTCAACCGTTGAATGAACCGCCACTGTCTTGATGCCCATCGTGTGACAGGCTCGCAGGATTCGTAACGCGATCTCGCCGCGGTTGGCAATGACGATTTTTTCGAGTACGGCCATGTCGTCCAGACTAGCGAATGACGAAAAGGGGCTGATCGAATTCCACCGGCTGACCGTTTTCCACGAGGATTGCCACGACCGTGCCGGAAACGTCGGCCTCTATCTGATTGAACATCTTCATCGCTTCGATGATGCACATCGTTTCACCCTCGTTGACTTGCTGGCCGAGCGAGACAAAAGCCTCGGCTTCCGGGCTGGAACTTGCATAAAAAGTACCGACCATGGGTGCACGAACCAGTTCTCCCTCGGGTACGGCGTCTTCAGCGGCAGCGGGAGCCTCAGCGGCCGCGGCGGGCGGCCCGGTGGCGCCGGCCGGCATTCCCGAGCCCGGTGCGGACCACGCGGCTGCCTGCACATCCGCGGGAATGCCTGGATACATGGGAACAGAGACCGCGCCACCGCCACGGCTCAGGCGAACCGATTCCTCTCCCTCGACGATTTCAATCTCGGTAAGGCTGGACTCTTCCAGCAGCTCGATGAGTTTCTTTATCTTTCTGATGTCCATGCGCGTATCCGTTCCTGCCCGGGCGGCGGCCCGGCATGTTTTATGGCTCGATCTGGTTGATGATGGCCTGCAGGGCAAGCATGTAGCTTTCGCCCTGGAAACCGGTGATCACGCCCATCGCGATGTCCGAAAAATAGGAAACCTGACGGAAGGGTTCCCTGGCCGCAACGGCAGACAGGTGAACTTCCACAAACGGAATTCTCACCGCCAGTAAAGCGTCCCTCAGAGCCACGCTGGTATGCGTGTAGGCCGCCGGATTGATGATGATGTAGCCGACGCCCTCGTGAGCCGCCTTGTGCACGGCTTCCACCAGATCGCCCTCACTGTTTTCCTGGACATGATCCAGTTCATGGCCGCAGGCGCCGGCGAATCGTCCGAGTTCTTCCATGATTTCCTGCAGGGTGCGATATCCGTATTGATCCGGCTCCCTGCTGCCGAGCAGATTCAGGTTTGGTCCGTTGAGTACCAGGATGCTCGCCATAGGAATGCCCTCGCCTTCGAGGAGTGAAAGTTTGCATCAATTTGAGCATATAGTCCACAAATCGATGCAAAATCACGAACGTTCGCTACAAGTTTGCGTTCGAAAGCAATTCCTTGATCTGCCCCTCAAGCTCCGGGGGGGTCAGCGCTCCGAGGTGGGTCCAGCGAATGATCCCGTTGGAATCGATCAGCACGCTGTAAGGGAGCAGGCCGGTTCCATTTCCGTATCGTCGGCCGGTCAACACGATTTCGGTCTGGCCGACGAGTATGGGATAGCTCACCCCCAGACTGGCTGCAAACTCAGCAGCGCGCTCCGCATCGTCCAGCGCGATTCCAACGACTGTAAAGCCCCTGTGCCCGAATTCCCGTTGCAGGCGGGTCAGCATCGGCATCTCTTCTACGCAGGGTTTGCACCAGGTCGCCCAGAAGTTGACCAATGTCACCAATCCATCGTAGTCGGATGCTGCAATGCTGTTGCCGCTGGTGTCAATGAGGTCATAATCCGGCCGCCGCTGACCGATCAGGTCTTCCGGGCGCGCCAGCGATGGCATCACCGAGGCTTGGTGCTGATCTGAACCCGGGATTCCGGAATCCCGGGTCAACAGCATCGCGGCGAAATACCCCGCTACCGCCGCCAGCGCAGCGACAGCCAACATGATGACCAGGTTTTTTCTCACTGTGAGGCGAGTACCAGCTGCAAATGATCTGAAAATGCATCCGGCTCGAAATAGCCCACCAGCCGGTAAGGTTTCATTTCTTCGCCGTTCCGGTCAAAGAACAGAATAGCCGGCGGGCCGATGATGCCGAATGTTTTCATCAACACCTGGTCTGTCGCGTCATTGGCGGTAACATCCGCCTGCAGCAATTGCAGGCGGCTGATCAGGGCTTGCACGCCCGGTTCGGGAAAGGTGTTTCGCTCCATGCGTTTGCATTCCACGCACCAGTCGGCATAAAAATCCAACATCGTTCCACGGCCTGATTGAGCAGCGCTCGCCAGTGCCTGGTTTAAATCGTCTACTGACTTAATGCGCTCGAAGGCCGCGTGATCTGCCTGCGATCCGTCTGCCGCCGGGCCGCTAATGCCTTCCAGCGGCCAGGTTCGGCGTCTTCAGGATGGGATGGCCGGCACAGCCGAGGAAGTCGAAGGGTATCTGCGCGAGTACCGAACCGGCCATTAGCACCAACAGCAGCACCCCCAGTGATTTCCAGAGTCGCCTCCAGCCGGAAGATCCGGACTCGATTCGTTCCAGTGCACCCAGGTAAATGCCGCAAGCGATTGCCAGTGAACCCCACAACAGCATGATCACACCACCGGGCAGTATGCGCTCGAGCATCCAGATCGACAGGGCCAGCAGGCCGACGCCGAAAAAGGCTTTAACCGCATCCATCCAGGCTCCCGCTTTGGGTACCAGTTTTCCGGCCGATACTCCGAACAGGATCAGCGGCACGCCCATTCCCATGGACATGGCGAACAGGGCTGACCCACCAAGTACCGCATCACCTGAAGAGCCGATCACGATCAGTGCCGCCATGAGCGGCGGCGCGACACAGGGACCGACGATCAGCGCCGACAGGAACCCCATGACAGCCACGCCCCACAAGTGACCCCCCTGCTGCCGGTTGCTGGCCTCGGCCAGGCGTGTCTGAAGGCGGCCCGGAAGCTGCAATTCATAGAAACCGAACATGGACAGGGCAAGGAGGACGAATACAAGTACAAAGCCGCTGATGATCCAGGGATTCTGAAAAACCGCCTGGAGATTCTGTCCGAAAAGGCCTGCGAGGACACCAGCAACGGTATAGGTAATAGCCATTGCCAGCACATAGACCAGCGAAAGCCAGAACGCACGCGTCGTCGTCAGGCTGTCTCCCTGACCCACGATTATTCCCGAGAGAATCGGAACCATGGGGAACACGCAGGGCGTGAAGGCGAGCAACAGGCCCGCGATGAAGAATGCAATGATCGCTCTTGTCGGGCTGCTTGTCAGCATGCGGGCCAGCCGATCCTGATCCGAGACCGGAACTTCGGCAGCGGGGCCGGAGCCGGCCAGTTCATCAACTGATGTGCTGCCCTGACCAATGTCGGCGGCCGCGGCCGGCATCAGGAAGGTGACGGCACGCGACATCGGGGGATAACAGATGTCACCATCGCGGCAGCCCTGGAAATCCGCCTCAATCATGAGATTTGTTTCAGGGCCAGCCGGCCGATTCAGGCGCAAGGGCAATTCCACCTGCCCGTAATAAACCGGTACCGGCCCGAACTCGGGATCGTCTTTGATCACGCCTTCAGGCAGTTCGACCGCCCGGATTTCAAAGTCATCATTGCCGGTGACACGAAAGCTGAATTTATCGACATAAAGGTAGTAACCGGGCTTGGCGGTGAAGCGCAGCAGCGCCGTGTCGGCGTTGTAGCCAATGGATTCGAAAACAAAGGCTTCTTCCGGCTGCAAAGCCGGTGCGTCTTCCTGCCCGAAAAGCAACTCCGTTTTACCCGGGCCGGCCAGTGGGCTTTTTGCCAGACCGTTCAATGGTCCGGCTGCCGTCGATCCAGAAGGCAGGCTGACCAGTAAAACCTGTTCAGTCGGGGGGTAGCACAACTCGTTTTCAAGGCACCCCTGGGACCTCACCCTGAGCTGAACTGCATTCACTCCGGGGGCGACTGATTCCAGCGGTAAGTTGACCGTCAGCCCCTCGCGGTATTTTTCCACTTCCTCACCCAGCAGGTCGTCGAATTTGATTTCACCGCGGGGAATTTGTGGTTCACCGAGCACCACGCCATCAGTGGCGGAGGTGAAACGCAGGAATTTGTTGTTGTAGAGGTAGTAGTTGTCCTCAATGTCCCAATGGACTTCGACACGGTCTCGGCCTGGCGCCTGACCCGAAATGACGAACACTTCCTCGAAATTTCGTACTTCGTCGAATTCAATTGCCGGCGCCGCGGGAACCAGCAGCAGCAAACAAAGAATGGTGCTCAACCGTATTATTGAATTTTTTGACATTGATTTTTCACCCATTCCAGGTAACTGCCAGAACCCTCCAGAGCAGAAACTGCGAGGATCTCTGGAACATCATAAGGGTGATGTTTCTGCAGCCATGCTTCCAGGTCCGGGTAAGCCTGCCGTGTCGTTTTCGCAACCATCAGGACTTCGCCATCATTGTGCAATTCACCCCGCCAGCGGTAAATAGACCGGATTTCGGGCAGGATGTTCACACAAGCCGCAAAACCATTTTCGACCAGCCCTCCACCCAGTTTCGCAGCTACCGCCGAGTCCGGACAGGTACACAAAACGACGAGGACATCAGTCATGATTGCCTGACTGCTTTGCACATCATGGCGCGAATTTTACCGGAAACACCGTTTGAATCATGGGAATTTTGAGATCGCAGTTTTAAGGGATGCTTCTATTCCATCGCAGCCGTCCTGAGCATTACGCGTCGGACTGACCGGCAAACCTGCGCCTGGAAGGCAAGTTACAAGCAGGGTTTGAGTCCGGGGTTGTCTCAAGTCATGGCGTGGTTTTGAAGCCAGGACTAATCTCTAAACTGGGTTAGTGACGAAATTTGATTCCGGGAGTGTCACAGTGATGCAGAACCCCGCTGAAAAGCAGCGGCTGATCGAGCTGGATGTCAGTCAGCCCGTCTGGGACCGTTTTTTCTGGTTGGCGCCATTGGTTCTCATAGGTACGCGCGAGACCGACGGCAGCCATGACCTGGCGCCAAAACATATGGCTATCCCGATGGGCTGGGAAAATTACTACGGCTTCGTCTGCACGCCCAGGCACCACACCTACAGCAACATCAAGCGGGATGGCGTGTTCACCGTTTCCTATCCGCGCCCGTCCCAGTTGGTTCTGACCAGCCTGGCCGCGTCACCACGCGTCAGCGGTGACGAAAAGCCGGCGCTGGGCGCGTTGCCCGTCTTCCCGGCCAGCAGCGTGGACGGCGTTCTGGTGGAAGGCTGCTACCTGTATCTGGAATGCGAACTGGACCGGATCATCGACGATTTTGGGGTCAACAGCCTGATCGTCGGACGTATCGTGGCCGCGCGCGTGGCGCAGGATGCCGAGCGGGTGGATGACCTCGAGGACCAGGATCTCATTCACGATTCACCATTACTGGCTTATTTGCACCCAGGCCGATTTGCAGCCATCGATCAGAGCCTCTCGTTCCCGTTTCCGGCTGGCATGAAGAAATAGACCGGAGAATCGTCTACAGAAATTCCTGTAAGAGACATGAATATGGGCCCGAAACCTGCCGCCAAAGATGTGCTCGAGCACCTGCAAAGCAAGCAGGAAGACATGGTCCGACTCCTGCATCGCCTCACTGATGCCGAATCGCCATCGGATGTTCCCGGGGCACAAATTGAAATCCGCGAAATCATCGCCAGCGAATTCGAAGGGCTGGGATTCCGGGTCAGGCGCATCCCGGGCCGCAGCAGCGGCGGGATGTTGTATGCCAGACCCGCCGGCAGGCAAGACGGCCTGCCCAGCCAATTGATGTTGGGTCATTACGACACCGTTTGGCCCCTGGGGACATTGAAAGACATGCCCTTTGAACACGACGATGACACGGTTAGCGGTCCGGGCGTTTACGACATGAAAGGCGGTGTCGCTCAGGCGCTGATCGCGATGGAAGCACTGCAGCACTTCGATGTCGATCCGGAAGTCGTGCCTTGCGTTTTTCTGAACTCGGATGAAGAAATCGGAAGCCGAGAGAGCCGGCGTTACATTGAATCACTGGCCCCGCACATGGACCGGGTCTTTGTTCTGGAACCTTCTCTCGGCCATGACGGCCGGCTCAAGACCGCGCGCAAAGGGATTGGCCGTTACACGGTTACCGTGAAGGGCAAAGCGGCGCACGCGGGACTGGATCCCGGCGCCGGGGCAAGCGCGATTCTCGAGCTGTCGCATGTGATACAAGCGCTTTTTGCACTCAACGATCTGGACAGGGGGGTCACGGTCAACGTGGGTACCATCGATGGCGGACTCAGACCCAACGTGGTCGCTCCCGTAAGCCAGGCAGTCGTCGATGTGCGCGTGGCTACGAAACAAGACGCCGAACGCATCGAGGCGTCCATTCTGGGTCTACGACCCGAAATCGAAGGAACATCTTTGACAATTGAAGGCGGTTTTGGTCGTCCTGCCATGGAACGGACACCGGCGAACCGCCAATTGTGGCACCTGGCCTGCGAACTGGGCAGCGAGCTCGGCCTGCAACTGGAAGAAGGTCTCGCAGGCGGCGGTTCGGACGGCAATTTCACCAGCCTGTACACGGCAACGCTGGATGGCATGGGCGCTGTCGGTGATGGTGCACATGCGCGCCACGAGCATCTTCGGCTGGCGCCTACCATCGAGCGAGCGGCCCTGCTCGCGCTGTTGCTGATGGCGCCCCCTCTGGTGCCCGCCGGGAAAGGAAAAGAATCCAAATGAGGCGGCATTATTTCTTCAGCTCGGTAACCAGGAATTCCGACCTGTGGA
>CAMYKC010000055.1 GCA_947258865.1 uncultured Lysobacterales bacterium | reverse complement strand
AAAATCCTGGTCCGGCGCATACCAGAGCATCCCACCCTGCCTGAGGAAGCGGATGGCTCCTCGCA
The DNA here is from genome assembly GCA_947258865.1 of uncultured Lysobacterales bacterium. Lineage (GTDB taxonomy): Bacteria > Pseudomonadota > Gammaproteobacteria > Xanthomonadales > SZUA-36 > CAMYKC01. The sequence continues at coordinate 24,293 of CAMYKC010000055.1, read as the reverse complement.
TGTCCCGTTTGCTGATGGCTCCCGCTGAATAACGGGCGCGGCTGCGGTTCTGGTACCACTCCAGGACCGGGCTTTTCAGCGGCCGGTAAATTCCGCTGCAGTCGGGAAACTCAAGGCCGATGAACCGCCCGCCAATCTCCAGGCAGGTCACGTGGGCGGTCATGATCAGAACACCCCGTCCCCCGCGCCTCGCCTCGAGAAGGTGCTCCAGGCCAACGACCTTCCCCATACTGCGTATTCGCTTTTCGGAAGCCGACCAGGACCAGGTCGTTTCAAACAACATCCGTCCCAGCGATGCGAAGCATTCATCAATGAGTGCTTCGCGTTGCGCCGCATCGAGTTCCGGAAAGCAGGCTTCGATATTTCGCGCGGCGACCCTGCGCCGGCTTTTCATCAGGCGGGACATCAGCCAGGCCATGGGCCGGGACAATGCCAAACCGAAACTCTGTGGCGTTTTTCCCAGCAACCAAAGAACGCTGACACCCAGCCAGCCGGGCCAGTAGCGAGGGGTCAGGGGTGGTCTTTTTGCCGACGCTATCGTCATGAAGGTATTGTCACTGTTGTTGGCCCGGGAACCAAGGGCCGATGATATACTCAAGTCCCAGATGCGCACGCTTTATTCCCTTCTCATCTACCTGATTACACCACTGGTGCTCCTGTACCTGGCTTTTCGTGGTATCCGCAGCCGGGATTACCTGAAAAGATGGCCCGAGCGTTTCGGTATTTTCGACCCACCCCAGGAGACCGGTGGAATCGTGGTGCACTCGGCATCCATGGGTGAGGTCAACGCAGCCAGCGCCCTGGTCAGGGCGCTGGTAAAACGATATCCCGAAACGCCGCTGTGCCTGACGACGTTCACCCCGACCGGGTCCGAGCAGGTCCGTGCTCTTTTTGGCGAGGATGCCTGCCATGTTTACGCACCACTGGATTTACCTGGTGCGGTCAGGCGGTTTTTTGACCGCGTACAGCCTGCCCTGCTGATCATCATGGAAACAGAAATCTGGCCAAATCTTTACGCCGAAGCAGCCGGCCGGGGAATTCCACTCCTGATCGCCAACGCCCGGATCTCCGAACACTCCATCGGCGGTTACAAGCGCCTGCACAGACTGACCGCAAAAACGCTGAACCAGGTGTCCTTTATTGCAGCACAAAGCGAGCAGGACGCCGCGCGCCTGATTGAAATCGGCGCAGATGAGCGCCGCCTCTCAGTGACAGGCAACCTCAAATTCGATGTCAATCTTCCCCCCAGCCTGCTCGAGCAGGGCGAGGCCATCCGGTTAGCATGGGGCACGCATCGCCCGGTGTTGCTGGCCGGAAGCACCCACGAAGGAGATGAGGGGCCGCTGTTCGAGGCTTTTACCGGCCTGCTTGGCTCTTTTCCCGGCGCCCTGCTGGTCGTTGTTCCGCGTCACCCGGAACGTTTCAACCGGGCAGCCCAGCTGGCAAAATCCGCCGGCCTGAGTGTATCGATGCGCAGCAGTGGCGCCAGTTGCTCTGAAAACACCCAGTGTTTCATCATCGACAGGATGGGTGAGTTGCTTCGATACTATGCTGCCTGTGATGTCGCTTTCGTCGGCGGCAGCCTGGAGCCGCTTGGCGGGCACAATGCCCTGGAGCCCGCGGCATTGTCCCGGCCGGTTCTGGTTGGTCCTCACACCTTCAACTTCAGGGAGATAACGGAACAATTGCTTGCCTGCGGCGCTGCCATGCGGGTTGCGGACGCCGGCGAACTGGAAAATGCGGTACGGCGGCTTTTCAGCGAACCCGAATTGAGGGATCGGATGGGACGAGCGGGGGTCGAACTGGTCCGAAGCGGTCAGGGCGCCGTGGACCGCAGCCTGGAAATCGTTGACCGGCTGATCACTCCAGCAACTGGTTGACGACCTTTAGGTCCTGGGAATTCAACAGTCCGGCCACGCTTTTCAGGCGAAGATGATTGATGATATAGGCATGCCGCGCCACGGCATAGTCGCGTTGCGCCGAGTAGTTTCTCTGTTCAGCGATCAGCACGTCGACAATGGTTCGGGTTCCCACTTCGAAGCCGGCCTGGGTGGCCTCCAGCGCGCTCTCAGCTGAAATGCTGGCCTGCTCGAATGCCTGTACTTCCTGGATGCCGGCGAGCACGGCACGAAAGGCGTTCTGTGCCTCGCGAAAAACCCCCCGCTGAACGTCATCGAGGTCCCGCCCCGTTGCGTCCAGCAAATATCTCGCCTGACGGGTTTGTGCACTGACTCGGCCCCCCTGATAGATCGGAATATCCAGAACGAGGCCGATCGAGGAATCGTCGACCTGCAAGTCAGTTGATCCTATGGGATTCTGAAAATCATCCCGGATCACGAACTTGTTGTTCGTAAAACGTCTCACGCTGCCCACCAGATCGAGGGTGGGGAAATGGCCGGCCCTTGCCAGGCGCATGTTGGAATCTGCAACTTCCACAGCCGCGCGGCTTGACAGCACGGCAGGATTATTCTGTAGCGCAATGTCCACCCACTCATCCGCATTGGCCGGGTCCGGCTCAACCAGGGGCAATACTTCCTGCAACAACTCGTACTCTTCGAAGTATTCACCGGTCAATTCCCTGAGCGCTTCCTTGGCATCCTCGAGGTCGTTTCTCGCCACGATCGCGCGCGCCCGTGCGTTATCGTAACTGGCCCGTGCTTCGTGGACGTCCGTTACCGCCGTCAAACCCACCTCGAAACGCTGCTCAGCCTGCTCAAACTGGCGTTGCAGGGCTTTTTCTTCGGCGTCTGCCAGTATCACGCCATCGATAAGCGTCAAAACGAGGAAATAGCTCTCGGAGACTCGCAACAGGAAATCCTGATAGGCAATGGCATAAATGGCGTCTGCCTGCGTGATCTGGCCGCGGGCCACGTCGAGCGCTTCGTAATTGGCCTGCCGGTACAGGCTCCACCCGAGACTCGCATCGTAGCTGTTGTTATCGATGTCGGTATCAGAAATTTTCTGTCCGGCCAATTCAGTTTCGCTGCTGCCCTGGTTCCAGGAACCGCTTGCGCTGAGTTGGGGTAGCAGGTTGGACCGCGCAATGGTCTTGTTCTCACCGGTTGCCTGCCGCCGGTATTCCGCTGCCTGTAATCGTGGATCATTCTTCAAAGCCAGGTCGTGCACACCCACCAGGTCAATGGCCAGGGCCGGGGCATTCGCAAATCCAGCCAGGCAAACCAGGAAAAACAGCTTTAGTTTATTCGACATACGTGACTCCAAGAATCTAAAAGCCGGCTTCACCCGCTGCTTGCCCACTCGCGGTTCCACCCGCCAGTTCAGCACTAAAATTCGAATTCCGGCTCTTGTTCCGCGTTGACCAACCGGGCGAGATCGGTTTCAAACAGGCTCTCAACGGACCATTGGGTCACATCCAGCCGGGTCATCAGTCGTGCCTCCATTGCTGGCGATTCCCCCACCACCACGAACATTTTGCCGCCCGGGTTGACCCAGCCGAGGAACTGCTCCGGAACTTCTGCAACGGAGCCGGTGACGACGACCACATCATGCGCCTGTTCGGGCTGCCAGCCGCTCATTACGTCACCGATGAAAAGCTCTACATTATTGATGTCATTGTCATTGAGTCTGAGGGCGGCCTCCCGGTGCAGCTCTTCGAAGATTTCGACGCTGACCACGCGCTTGGCGAGCGACGCGAGGCACGCCGTCACGAACCCACTGCCTGTACCAATTTCCAACACCGTTTCATCTTCACGCAGATCGAGCGCCTGCAGCATGCGGGCCTCGATTTTTGGCCGCATCATGAACTGGTCGAATTCCAGTGGAATAGATATATCCGCGAAAGCCAGCTTACGGTAGCGAACCGGCACGAAATTTTCGCGGTGAATTCTTTCAAGTAATGACAAAACCCGGCTGTCGAGTACTTCCCAGGGCCGAATCTGCTGTTCCACCATATTGAAGCGGGCTTGTTCGAAATTCATATTCAGTCATATCTCCCGGCTACCGTTAACCCCCGGCAGGAACAGGCAAGATTAAGCCCTACGGGCCTTCGCATCAAGCGAAAGAGTGCGCGTTTGTGACCTTGGAATTAAGTGCCATTAGTCACAGCGAACGGCGTCGCCAGGCCACAGGAGATGCGCCGGATTGAGGGTGTGCGATGAACTTGCGCGCAGCATGCGGCTCACGCTATTGTTCAGAACCCTTCGAGGACACATGCCCGCCAGCTCTACTGGCAGATTCTTGGATTATGCGTTTATGCCAAAAAATGAGTTAAATTTTTTGCAAGCTTTGATGGATTTTTCCGGTCATGAACACTGAAGCCGGTCGTCAGGCGAAATTTAATCAGCTGGCTCAATCTTATGGCACCGATCTGTACCGGTATGCCATGTGGATCTGTGGTGACGATGCGCTCGCCAAGGACCTGGTTCAGGAAACGTACCTGAGAGCCTGGAAAGCGCTGGACAAGTTAAAGGATTCGGGGGCCGCGAAAAGCTGGTTGATAACGATTCTGCGCCGCGAATATGCCAGGACGTTTGAGCGAAAAGTGCCTAAATTCACCGATGTTGACACGGTGGTCGTACCAGAAGACAGCGAACTTGAGCCTGAAGACCGAACTGAAATCAAACTGTTGCGCCAGGGCATCTTGAAACTGGCGCCCAAGTACAGGGAGCCACTGCTGATGCAGGTGGTGATGGGTTACAGCTGCCAGGAAATATCCGAAGAGCTGGGTGTCAGTAAAAGCGCGGTCATGACACAGTTGTTTCGAGCGCGGGAGCAGTTGAAAGCAAAGCTGCAGAAAGACGGAGTAACCGGAAATGTCCATGAACTTTTCTGAGTTCAAAAAAAGGATTGGCGCGGAACCCCTGAGTAAGGATCCGGAGCTTCTGCGTGCCCGTGAATCGTCTCCCGAATATGAGAAAGCTGCAATCGACGCCGAGCATTTTGAGGCTAAATTGCGGGATCCGATCCGAGGCATATTGAAATATGGCGAGGCGAGGGCGCTCGCTGCGGGCGTTCTGGTTGCGGTCGGCGCTGCCGGCCTGACCTGGAAAATGAATACAGGCTGGGATTCCGTCGAAGAGTACCTTGTCGACCACTACCGCCATGACGGGGTAAAACTGGTATCAATCGCTGATGAGAGCGCTGAACAGAATGTCCAGGCGCTCCTGGCCGAATTCAACGTGCAAGCCGCGCCCGAGCTCGCGGAAATCGTGGGTGTCATCAAATATTGCCCCACTCCTGATGGGAAGGGTGTTCACATGGTGCTGAATACCCAGTCTGGTCCTGTCACGGTGATTTACATGCCTGAAACGCGGGTTACGGACAAAAAGCTTTTGGCTTTTGACGGCATGGAAGCCATCCTCGTCGAGTTGCGGAGTGGCTCTGCAGCCATCATTGGCGCCGGCACCCAGAAAGTTTCCAACTATTATGCGGTGATTCAGGAGTCCATCTTTCCCTCCCCGGGAAGCTCCTAGAGAAGCGAATTTCTTTCCCATCTGGTATGTTGGGAATCATGATCAATCAACTATCTCAGAGAGCCCGCGTCCTTTGGATCGGGATTCCCTCCGCGCTGGTAATTATTTGCCTGGCGATGATGTTTTTCTTTAACCATGAACCCGCGGCATTCAACCCGATCGCGAAGGCCACACTTCACGCACAGAATCACGGTCACCAAGTTGTCACCGGCTACACCACGACTTCTACGTTGATGGAAGTGGTAGATGAAATGCTTCACAAACGCGGCGGCTACATGTCCAACGACATCATGCCGCCGTGGGTGTTCCTCGATAACCTGCCAAATTGGGAGTTTGGGGTCCTGACCCAGGTTCGCGACCTCGCGCGGGCCATGCGTAACGACTTCAGCCGCTCTCAGACCCAGTCCACCGAGGATCCCGATTTATCCGTGGCTGACCCGCTTTTTCACTATGACAGCGAGCGCTGGATTCCGCCGGATACGGAAGGCCGTTACAAAAAGGGTGTCGATGCACTTGAACGCTACCTGACACGCTTGACTTCTGCTAATGAGACGGATGCCCAGTTCTATGCCCGGGCCGATAACCTGACTGACTGGCTGTCCATCGTCGAAAAAAGACTGGGATCCCTGTCGCAAAGGCTGTCAGCCAGTGTTGGCCAGGTCCGTCTGAACACCGACCTGTCCGGCGACCCTCAAGCCCGCCAGTCCACCGACACGCCGAACATCCTCGTAGTAAAAACGCCCTGGACCCAGATCGACGATGTATATTTCGAAACCCGGGGAACCGCGTGGGCCCTGGTGCATTTTCTCCATGCGATGGAGGTGGATTTTGATTCAGTTCTTAGAAAGAAGAACGCGCTGATCAGTTTCCGTCAAATCATTCGTGAACTCGAATCGACACAGGAACCACTACACAGCCCAATGGTTCTGAATGGCAGTCAGTTCGGCCTCTTCGCGAACCACTCACTGGTCATGGCCAATTATATCTCTCGCGCCAACGCTGCCATCATTGATCTCAGAAAACTCTTGCAGGAAGGATAAAGGATGGGCAGGAAACGGCCCCTCCCAGTCCTTGCTCCGAGGACGATACCCGACCGGGCTGAGCCGTGACAAAACCGGCCATCCATATTGACCATTTATCTTATGCGCCCAGGCTGCAGGCACGGGCGCTCGATTCCATCGACCTGGTCGTGATTCACTGTACCGAACTGCCAGACCTGCCGACGGCCAGAAGTTACGGTGAACGGATTCATTACCCGGATACTGCCACAGGCAATTCAGGTCATTTCTATGTAGAACGAACAGGCTTGATTGAACAATGGGTCCCCCGGTCAAGGATCGCTCATCACGTCAAAGCTTACAACGAGCGCAGCATTGGAATAGAGCTGGATAACATGGGCCGTTACCCCGACTGGTTCGATAGCCGCCGCCAGGTCATGGGGCAAGTCTACACCACTGTTCAACTGGACAGTCTGGTTGAGCTGCTGCATTGGCTATGCTTCGAAATGCAACGCCTGGAATGGATTACCGGGCATGAGTTCCTGGATGAATCCCGGATTCCGGCATCGGATAATCCTGAGCTTTTGATCCGTCGCAAGAAAGACCCGGGTCCGCTGTTTCCATGGCAAGACTTATTACCCAGGATTGACTTGAAGTTTTTAGACCCGGGGAAATAACAACCAGTTCTGGATAGAACATTATATTATTGCCCGGAAGGTTTATCACCGGCTGCCTATCTCGATAGCTGCTATACGGCCACGGTAAAGCAAAACCTGCCGTTCGAGGCTGCGCGAGCTTTTCTTGTAGTACCAGCGCTCTACCCGTTCGCTCCGGGTGACGCCATCCACTTTGATCTTTTCATAACCCCGGTCCTTATAACGAGGCTTACCGCAAATTCTTAACAGGTCAATGCTCGAGTCGCCCGTTTTGACCAGCTTTCTTCCACAGCGGAAACTGTCGGCGTTAACGTCCGAAAGTATTGAAAACGACAGGATGAGGCTGATGAACCCGTTGATGACCATGATACGCATGGCTGCCATTGGGCCACGCGCGAAAATTAAGGGGCAGAGGAGAATCAGCCGAATTTGTGCAGGAAAATGCCACGCCTTGCTTCACGGCTCAAAGCGGTAGCCCAGCCCGTATACCGATTCAATCATGTCTTTCCCGCCAGAGGACTGGTTCAGCTTTTTGCGCAGGTTCTTGATGTGCGTATCCACCGCGCGATCACTGACCACGCGGTAATCCGAGTACATCTCGTTCATCAACTGATCGCGGGAAAAAACCCGTCCAGGGTAAGCTGCCAGCGATTTCAAAAGCGCGAACTCAACCGGGGTCAATGGAAGCGTTTTACCACCGTACTTCGCGGTAAACCTATCGCTGTCGATCTCCAGCCCCTCCTGGTCTGGTTTCTGATAGGCGATTTCGGCGCGACGAAGCACGGCCTTTACCCGGGCGACGACTTCTCGCGGTGAAAACGGCTTGCAGATGTAATCGTCTGCTCCCAGCTCCAGCCCCAGCAGACGATCGATTTCTTCGACGCGTGCTGTCACCATGATGATCGGCACATCGCTTTCCGCGCGAATTTGCTTGCAGACTTCGATTCCATCCAGCCCCGGCAACATCAGGTCCAGCAAGATCAGGTCCGGGGACTCGTCGCGGAAGATGGCCACGGCCTGATCACCCCTCGCTACCGACAGGGTATGAAAACCGCCTTGTGTTCGCAGGTAATCCTCCAGCAGGCCGGCAATTTTTGGCTCGTCCTCGACAATCAGTATGGATTTTCCCATTGTATTCATCGACCTCGGTTACCGCGGCAAATTGATGCTGATTTCGAGACCGCCCAGGCTGCTGTGACCGGCCCGGATACTGCCGCCATGCGCCTCCGCGATATTCCTGCAAATGGACAATCCGAGCCCTGTCCCGCCTGTTGCCCGGGACCGGCTGCCCTCGGCGCGATAAAAACGATCGAAAATGCGCTCAAGCTGATCGTCGCTCACGCCTGGGCCGGAATCCTCGAGCACCACCTCCACTTCGGCCGCCTTTTCCGTCAGCGTCAGCCTGACCCGGCCCGCTGCCTGGACATACCTGCAGCTGTTTTCAAGCAGGTTATTGAAAAGCTGCCTCACGCGCTGGGGATCTCCGTTCAGCAAGACTTCCTCGCCGCAGTGTATTTCCAATGCGACGTTCTTTTCATGCAGGCGGTGCCTGTAGGTTTCCGCCGCCTGGCCAGCCAGCGCGGACAGGTCGACCGGCTCTTTACGGATATTCAGTGCGCCCGCATCCGACAATGCGAGGGTCTGCATATCTTCGACCAGGGAGCCCAACTGGTTGATCTCCTCTAACAATGAAGCCGCCGTATGCTCGTCAGCCTGCCTCACGCCGTCTGCAACGGCTTCAATTTCACCCTTCATGATTGCCACCGGTGTGCGCAGTTCATGAGCAATGTCAGCCATCCAGCGTTGCCGGGCAGACCGGTTTTTCTCCAGGGTTTGCGCCAGGCGATTGACATTTTCGGCCAGCCTGCCGATCTCGTCCCGCGTTAGCACCGAGGCACGCGCCAGGTAATCTCCACGAGTCAACTCCGTAACCGCTTCATCGAGTTTCCTGACCGGGCGGCTGACATGGCGCGCCAGCAAGAAAGCCAGTGCGGCTGCGAGAACGAGGGCAATCACCAGGGATACCAGTGTGATTTTGATCTGTCCCTGTAAAAAACGCCTTGCATCCGGTGGAAGCGCCGTTCCCCTGGCGGAGAATCCAATCCAGCCCACCACCTCTCCGCCGGATTCTATAGGCGCCAGAGAGAGGCCTTCGAGTGAATCGACCGGCGCACCTGCGATCCGGGACTTGTCCCCATCCAGCAGGAACAAACGGCCTTTCAACTGCAGGCGATCCAGTGAGCGCATCCAGCGCATCATCTGGCCTTCGGGTGTTTCCGGCGGGGCCATCCGTCCGTTTTGCATACCGCCCGGCCTGCCATCCGGCCAGTTGCCCTGTCCGGGTCGCGTTCTTTGCAGAATCCGGTTCCAAAGACGCGGATTGTTGCGCAGCATCGTCCAGCCTCCCCGGTTTTCGTACAGCTCGCCCAGGCCGGTTGACAGGTTCTGGAGAACTGCCGACTCCTGCTTTTCCAGGAAATCGAGAAAGCCCCGGTTCAAGCTGACCCGGGTAATCACGGTCATCACGAGCAAGGCCAGCACGACGGTGATGACTTGCGCGATCAAAATTTTCGATAACAAGGTCTTCACGAATACTATCCTGCGCCAGCAACAACGAAGGGATCAATAGGATCAGTGAAACTTCATTATTTCTCCACAATTTATTCGAATAAGAACTTCAGAATGAACCGTGAAAAAAGTGAACCCGCGGTGAAGGCTGTTGTTTACCGAACTGCGACAAGCAAACCACAAGGAGAAGTAAATGAAAACTAGTCTAACCACCTCCATCACCCTCGTTATCCTCGCAAGCCTGTTGCTGGCAGGAAATGCAATGGCAGACAGGAAACAGGACAGAAGAGACTTTTTTGGTGGGCCGCCCAGCGCTGAGGAAAAACTCGTCCACATAAATGAAGCCCTGGGTCTCAGCGATCAACAAGCCGTCGATATGTTGCTCGTATTGCAGGATAAAGAGGTAAAGCGCCAGGCGCTTCGCGAGCAGACCGAAGCCCTGATGGGGCCGGAGATCTGTGCCCTGATGAATGAAACCGAAGAGGATATTCTCGCTATTCTGACGCCAGAGCAGGCGGAGCAATTTCTGCAGCTGATGGAAGACCGGCGCGACCGGAGGGAAGCGAGGGAACGCGGCGGACGCCGGCACGGGCCCATTGATTGTTCCCAGTACGATGCCGGCGACGGTTAGATTCCCGAGGCGAGCGATCAACTGCGCGCTATGATCACCGCCCGGACGGGCGCGGGCAATCCTTCGAGGGTCCGCGCTTTGTCCTGTTTGGACAGCGCTCTGTCAAGAGACTCGAACCGCATCCATTCCGTGCTTCTTTGTTCCTTTGTGCTCGTCGCTGTAACATCGACGAGCTCCACGCACCGGAAACCGGCTGCCCTGACCCACTGTTCCAGGCGCCTGAGCCCGGGTACCGCCCATACATTTCGCATCCGGGCGTAACGGTCTTCCGGTACCAACAGCTCCTCGTCCCTGCCTTGCGGCAGCACCAGGGTTTCCAGAACCATGGCGCTGCCGTTTTTTTTCAGCATTGAACGGATCCGTGCCAGGTGATGCAGTGGGTCGCGGCGGTGATACAACACGCCCATTGAAAAGACCGTGTCGAAGGTGACGGGTATGTCGGGTAGCTCTTCAACGCCCAGAGGCAGTACGTAGTTCAGGATGTCGCCCGAGAAATGCCGGCAAGCCAGCCATTGCATGACAAAAAGGATTGTCGGGTCGATGCCGATGACGAAATGCGCGCCTGCCCCCAGCATACGCAGGCCGAAGTAACCGTTGCCGCATCCGATGTCCAGCACCTTGTGATCCGCCAGATCAATGTGCGGCGCGATTCGTTCCCATTTCCAGTCCGACCGCCACTCCGTATCGATCAGGACTCCGCCAAGGCGTAATGGGCCTTTGCGCCAGGGGTGTAACTTCATCAATTGAGCCCTGAGCCCTTCAGGGTCATCTGCAACAGGTCCGAGTTTCGGCGCTGAACAATCCAGGACGGCCGATGGTCTCGTGTCCGGCAGCGATCCGAGAGCCGCCCGCCAGCGCGGTAAATCACCGTGCGGATGATCCCTGAGTTTCGAGTCCGCCAATGCCTGCGTCGCAGTCAGCCAGTCGTTGCCCGGCCAGAGCGCACCCAGGGATGTATAGAACTCACTCACGTCCTCACCGGAAGGCGATCAGAGATACGAAATTGAAACCCTGGAACCATTGGTAGCTCCGCTGAAAGCCGGCTTTCTTCAGGCGTTCATTGTGAAGTCGGAGACAGTCGGTTTTCATGACGTTTTCAAGGGCGTCACGCTTGCGGGCAATTTCCAGGTCGGAGTAACCCTGCGCCTTCTTGAAATCGTGATGCCATGTTGTTTGCAACTCCTGCTCCCGGGGATCTTCGAAGTGAATTTTTTCAGACAATACCAGAATGCCGCCAGGATTGAGTCCTTCGGCTATTTTCACCAGCAGTCCGTTTCGGTCGGCAGGCTCGATGAATTGCAAGGTGTAATTAAGCACCGCAACGGACGCGTTTTCAATCGGTGTATCGAGGATGTCCTGCTGCCGCGGATGGACGCTGAGCAACCCTTCCTCTTCGGACGAATCAAGAATTTCTTTCAGACGTTCGATCGTGCCGGCGGAACGATCGACTGCGATGATCCTGGCGCCCGCGGCACGGACCGCGCCGGCCATGGCCAGCGACACTGCGCCCAGGGAACAGCCGAGATCATAAAGGTTCGTGTTTGCCTGTGCATAACGCCGGGCGAGTAAGCCGATCATTGGCACGACCTGCCCGTAACCGGGTACCGAGCGGTTGATCATGTCGGGAAAAACGCTGACCACCCGGTCGTCAAAAACGAAATCACCCGGCCGTGTTATTTTCGAATCAAACAGTTTGTCTTTTTGGTTCATCGGCTCAGCCCCAGCATGATGAATGCCGGCGTAATTTTCTCATGCCGTGACTTTTGGCGCATTAACACCCAAAGTGCTTTTGATATCGTTGTTCTGGGAGAAAATTCCTGCAACCATGCGACACCAAAAGGGGTTCAGGAAAAGCTTTTCGCTTGTTGTGGAGGTCATCATGTTTGACAGCGTATTGATATGGGCGGTCATAGCGGCCGTTCTGGGCGTCACGGTCGTTCGAAAGGCAGTCATAATCGTTCGCCAGGGTTATGAAAACACCCTCGAACGATTCGGCCGTTATCGAACCACCCTGAGACCCGGTTTTCATTTCATCCTGCCCTTTGTGAACCGCGTGGGACACAAGGTCAATATGATGGAACGCGTGATGGATGTGCCATCGCAGGAAGTCATTTCAAAAGACAACGCTGTCTTGACCGTGGATGGCGTCGTGTTCTTCCAGGTGCTGGACGCAGCCAAAGCCGCCTATGAAGTATTCCGCCTGGAACATGCCGTCCTGAACCTGACCATGACGAACATACGAACGGTGCTCGGTTCCATGGACCTTGACGATGCGCTGTCCAAGCGCGATGACATCAATGCCCGTTTGCTGCTGGTTGTCGATGAGGCGACCACGCCGTGGGGCATCAAGGTAACCCGTATCGAAATCAAAGACATCAGCCCGCCGATGGACCTGGTTGACTCGATGGCCCGGCAAATGAAGGCTGAGCGCGAAAAACGCGCCACGATTCTCGAGGCGGAAGGCACAAGGCAGGCGGAGATCCTCGAGGCGGAAGGTCTGAAGCAGGCAGCCATTTTGCAGGCTGAGGGCCGCAAAGAAGCGGCTTTCAGAGATGCCGAGGCGCGGGAACGGCTGGCTGAGGCAGAGGGGCGGGCCACCACGATGGTTTCAGATGCGATCGCCAGCGGTGACATCCAGGCGGTGAACTACTTCGTAGCCCAGAAGTACGTCGAAGCGCTCCGTGCATTTGCGACCGGAACCAACACCAAGACGCTCCTGCTGCCCATGGAGGCAACCGGAATCCTTTCCAGCCTGGCGGGCATTACAGAGGTCGCAAAGGAAGCGTTCGCCAAAGACGGCGCGCGCAAGTGAGGGGGTCGTCATGGACTGGTTGAACCACATCGTGTTCTGGCATTGGTGGATCCTGGCCGGGATGTTGCTGATTCTCGAGTTGACTTCCCCGGTTTTCTTTTTCCTGTGGCTTGGGTTCTCTGCAGCGGCCGTAGGCTTCCTGTTGCTGGTGTTTCCGGCCCTTCCGTTGGAGGCGCAGCTGGTACTTTTCGGTGTGCTTTCCGTTGTGGCGGTTTTCGCCTGGAGAAAATACCGGGAAGTTCATCCCCCGGTTTCCGATCAGCCGCTTTTGAATCAACGGGGTCAGCAGTATGCCGGCCGGGTTTTCACGCTGGATCATCCCATTGTCAATGGTGTTGGCAAGGTAGTGGTTGATGATTCCACCTGGCGGGTTAAGGGTCCAGATATGGCGGCGGGCACACACGTCCGGGTGGTCGGTGTGGACGGCGTGGTCTTTATCGTGGAGAGCGCGGAATCATCCTGAAGGCGCTATACTAACCGGTTTGGGTTTTAAGCTGCGCGAAGCCGCGCTTCGCAGCCGCGCGGCAGAACCATAATCGGTCAATCCATCATGACGTTTCAGCAATTCATTAAGAGCCTGGAGGCTTACTGGTCCGAACAGGGCTGTGTCCTGGTGCAGCCGCTGGACCTCGAGGTCGGCGCGGGTACTTTTCACCCGGCCACCTTTCTGCGTTCTATCGGCCCCGAACCCTGGAGCGCCGCTTATGTGCAGCCCAGCCGGCGGCCCACCGATGGCCGCTACGGTGAGAATCCCAATCGGCTGCAACACTACTACCAGTACCAGGTTGTGATGAAGCCGTCCCCCGAGAATTTCCAGGAACTGTACCTTGATTCGCTGAAGTCGGTTGGAATCGATCCTTCCGTGCATGACATTCGATTTGTCGAAGACAACTGGGAATCACCCACGCTCGGCGCCTGGGGCCTGGGATGGGAGGTTTGGCTGAACGGCATGGAAGTGACCCAGTTCACTTACTTCCAGCAAGCGGGCGGGCTGGAATGCAGGCCGGTGATGGGAGAAATCACTTACGGTGCGGAACGGCTGGCGATGTACCTGCAGCAAGTAGACAGCGTGTACGACCTGGTATGGACCGACGCGGGCGGCCGCGTGGTGACCTATGGCGAAGTTTTCCACCAGAATGAGGTCGAGCAATCCACGTATAATTTCGAACACGCCGACGTTGACGCCCTTTTCGCCTGGTTCGACACCTGTGAGAATGCTGCCCGGAAACTGGTCGGCCTTGATTTACCGCTTCCCGCGTATGAGCAGGTTCTGAAAGCATCTCATACCTTCAATCTGCTGGATGCGCGCCGGGCGATTTCCGTCACCGAGCGGCAACGATATATCCTGCGGGTGCGTGACCTGGCGCGGCGCGTGGCTGAAAGCTACCTGGCCAGCCGCGAGGCTCTCGGGTTTCCCGGCCTGCCTGGCGCTGCGCCGGAAGGCCACAACAATGACTGAATCGACGATCATGTACAGCGATAAGGCCGATCTGCTGGTTGAACTGGGTTGCGAAGAGTTGCCGCCCAAAGCACTCGATGGCCTTCGCGAAGCGTTCTTTGGCGCGGTCAAAACTGGCCTGGAGAACAGCAACATCGATTTCGTAAGCGAAGGAAGCCGAAGTTTTTCTACCCCGCGCCGTCTCGCGTTATTATTCAAAGATGTCGCCGCCGGACAAGCTGATCAGGTCCAGGATCGGCGAGGTCCCTCGATCAACGCCGCATTCGACGCTGCTGGCAATCCGACCGGTGCGGCTCTTGGTTTTGCACGCTCGGTTGGTAAAGACGTTACCGAACTCGAAATCCTTGAAACCGACAAGGGCAAATGGCTGACCATCCGGATTCACTTGCCGGGTAAATCGCTTGCAGAGCTGATTTATCCCATCCTGGAGCAAGCCATCAGGCAATTGCCCGTGCCCAAACCGATGCGCTGGGCAAACCACGATTTCAGTTTTGTCCGGCCGGTACACTGGTTGGTTGCGCTACACGGTGAACACATAATCGAAGGCCAGCTGCTTGGTCAGGCGGCCGGTAACCTGACCCGGGGCCACCGGATTCATGCTCCCGGTCCGCACGAGATTCCACGGGGCTCCGAGTATGCCGCAACCCTTGAGCGAGCACATGTGATTGCCGACCAGGATCAACGCAAAGCCCATATTCGAGATATCCTCGAGCAGGCGGATTCCGGTGTGCTTATCGACGCCAGCCTGCTGAGCGAAGTCAACAACCTGGTTGAGTGGCCAGTAGCTGTCGCCTGTACGTTCGAAGAAGAATTCCTTGACGTTCCGCATGCAGCACTGATCGCCAGCATGCAGGATCACCAGAAGTTCTTTCCGGTCCTTGCAGACGCCGGCTCGGGCCGCGTGAGCAACCGTTTCATTGCCATTGCGAACATTGAGAGCACGGACATATCCGCTGTCCGGGAGGGTTATGAGCGTGTTATCAGACCGCGGCTTGCAGATGCCCGCTTCTTTCTGGATCAAGATCAGAAAGAACCCCTGGAGTCCTATTTACCGCGCCTGGATCAAGTGATTTTTCAACAGAAAATAGGCACTGTTGGCGACAAATCGCGACGTTTAGCCGACATTTCATTTAAATTAGCGGAAATTATCGCTTTGGACCCTGACGTCTGTGCGCGGGCGGCAGTCCTGTCAAAATGCGATCTCATGACCCAGATGGTCGGCGAATTTCCCGAGCTGCAGGGTTTGATGGGTCACCACTATGCACTGGCGTCCGGTGAGAGAGCCGAGGTGGCGCAAGCGATTGGTGAGCATTACGCGCCGCGCTTTGCCGGCGACAACATTCCGGGATCTGCGATCGGCCAAATCGTCAGCATCGCCGACCGGGCCGATACCCTGGTCGGTATTTTTGCCGCGGATCTTCGACCCAGCGGTAACAAGGACCCTTTCGCGCTTCGGCGCGCAGCCCTGGGCCTGGTCAGGATACTCATCGAGGCAAACCTGGAGCTTTCACTTAACCGAATCCTGGCCCTCGCCTCGAATGAACTTGCTGGCCGTATAGCTGTGGATCCCGCACTCCTGGTGGACATCCGTGATTTCATCGTCGAACGGCTACGCCATTATTATCGTGAGCAGAATTATTCCGCCGAATTGATCAGCGCCGCGCTCGCTTCAGGCTGGGAGACGCTTCCGGATCTGGATAAGCGGCTCCGGGCAATCGCGGAATTCATGGGACAGGATGCGGCCCAGAGCCTGGCGACGGCCAACAAGAGAATCGGAAATATATTGAATAAGGCGGGCCAGGATATTTCGACTCATATCGATCAATTTCAATATACATTAGGAGAAGAAAGGCATCTTTTCGACGAAGTTAGACGCATTGACGAAGCGACCCGGCCGCTGCTGGCCAACAGTGACTACACAGCCAGTTTATTACTTTTGGCCGAGTTGAAGGATCCGGTGGATGATTTCTTCGATGCAGTGATGGTCATGGATGAGGACCCTGAGCTGAGGAACAGGCGTCTGGCCTTGCTCGCGCGCCTGAAGTCCCTGTTTGACCAGATCGCAGATCTGTCGGTTTTGGGTTAAACACCATGGTCGATCAAAAGCTCTTGCTTGTCAGCCGCGACGATATACTCAGTGTTGCAGACAGTGCTGACGGTGATCGCTTGTTTCGATTGCTGGCCAAGCTGACGCGGGGGGAGTTCCAGTTGCTGGCGACAGCGCCACAGCCGGAAGACTGGTCGCGCGATCACGGCGGGCCTGACGATGCCCTGCTCGGGCCGCAGAGTATCAGAAAAAGATTGTCGGATTCAGGGGGGGTGCTCGATGGCGTTTATTATGTTCCTCGGTCATTGATGACTCAAAAAAGGAACCGCGAAGAGGCGCTGACTGACATGATGTCACGGTATGGCGTCACTCCCTCTCATTGCCATCTGTTCAGTTCAAGCAAGAAATTTGTCGCAGACGCCACCGGACTGGGAATCCAGGCCAGGCGCCTGTCCCCCTCTTGTCATTTGCTGACGGAGCTCGAAAAGCTGATTGCCAATCATTCTTTATAATCAACGAGATATAATTTTTTTATATCGGTTATTTCATACGTCAAGATTCGTTACATCCAGCGCGTTCCTTTCAATAAACTCCCGTCGTGGTTCCACCTCGTCGCCCATCAGTGTGGTGAATATCTGGTCAGCCGCCACGGCATCTTCGATGGTGACCTGCAACAAGCGTCGGGTTTCGGGATTAACCGTGGTATCCCAAAGCTGCTCCGGATTCATTTCGCCCAGCCCCTTGAATCGCTGAATGTTCCTGCCTTTGCGACTTTCATCCATCAGCCAATCATATGCCTCCTGGAACGAGGCGATCTCCTGGTGTGACTTACCCCGGTGAACAGCGGCACCTTCCCGTATCAAGCCGTACAGAGTGTCTGCGAGCCTTCCAATGAGCCGGTATTCCGGGCTGTTAAAGAAAT
Source organism: uncultured Lysobacterales bacterium (assembly GCA_947258865.1). Lineage (GTDB taxonomy): Bacteria > Pseudomonadota > Gammaproteobacteria > Xanthomonadales > SZUA-36 > CAMYKC01. The sequence continues at coordinate 6,768 of CAMYKC010000055.1, read as the reverse complement.
CGGCTGAAATGCGGGTCTCTTCGACGACGCCGTGGGTAAACTTACCGAGCAGTAATTCATGGCCTTCTTCACCCTTGACCACCTCGAGGTTGTATTTGACGCTTGGTGAGCATTTATCAGCCAGGCGCGCCACCATCTGCTCGCACCAGACGACCATCTCTTCCTTTTCCCAATCCGTGGAATATTTTTTATAATCAACCAGTTGTTCTAAAAACAAAACATCATATCTTTTTGCCAATCTGCTGTTTGCCAACTGTACCGCCAGGTAGTCCCGCATCAATTGCTCCAGCGCTTCACCGCTCAGTGGCGGAGCATCCGGATCAAAAATCAATGCCGCATTATCTAGCGCTCTTGCCAGGAGATAATCATTGAGTTCCGAGTCGTCCTTTAGATAGTGTTCCTGTTTGCCCTTCTTTATCTTGTACAGGGGCGGCTGTCCAATGTAGATGTATCCGCGTTCGATGAGCTCCGGCATTTGACGGTAGAAAAATGTCAACAAAAGAGTTCGGATGTGCGAGCCATCGACATCAGCATCCGTCATGATGATGATCCGGTGATACCTCAGTTTGTCGGGATCGAATTCATCGCGGCCGATACCACAGCCCAGCGCCGTGATCAGCGTTCCGACTTCAGCAGACGCCAACATCTTGTCAAAACGGGCTTTCTCGACGTTCAGAATTTTTCCCTTGAGTGGCAAAATGGCCTGATACGGGTCATTTCGCGGGCTTTTCGGGCCGCTTCACGTGCCCTGGCGGCTTCGACGACCTTGGCGGTGATGGTTTTGGCCTCACCCGGATTTTCAAGCAGAAAATCGCGTAATTTACCTGAAACGATTGACTCTACTACCGCCTTGACTTCCGACGACACGAGTTTGTCCTTGGTCTGAGAAGAGAATTTTGGGTCCGGGACCTTAACTGACAGAACGGCTATCAATCCTTCCCTGGCATCATCACCGGTCGTGGAAACCTTGTCTTTCTTGGCGATTCCCGACTCCTCGATGTAATGATTGATTGTCCGCGTCAGGGCCGCGCGAAAACCCGCCAGATGAGCGCCTCCGTCTTTTTGTGGAATGTTATTGGTGAAACAGAACACCGTTTCCTGGTAGGCATCGGTCCATTGCATGGCCACTTCGACCGTTGTGTCGTTTGACTCGTCAAACATGTGCATGACCGTGGGATGAAGTGGGTTCTTATTGCGCCCAAGATGCTCGACAAAAGATCTTATTCCACCCTTGTATTCAAATACATCCGATTTTCCGCTGCGCTCGTCAATAAGCTTGATATGAACACCCGAGTTCAGAAAGCTTAGTTCCCTCAGCCGTTTGGCCAAAATGTCATAATGAAACACGGCATTGGTGAATACATCGTGGCTCGGCCGGAAAAAGATCAGTGTGCCCGTGTCGCCACTGTCACCCGTAATTTTCAAATCGTCCTCGGGAATGCCCATGTGATACGTCTGCCGCCACACGTGGCCTTCGCGCCTGATCCGCAGCTGAAGCTCTTCCGACAACGCATTGACCACGGAAACACCTACGCCGTGCAATCCCCCGGAAACCTTATACGAGTTATCGTCGAACTTACCGCCCGCATGAAGAACCGTCATAATGACTTCTGCTGCGGATTTTCCCTCTTCTTCATGAATATCGACCGGAATACCGCGGCCATTGTCTTCAATACTCACTGAATCATCCGAATGGATGGTCACCGTAATGGCGTCGCAGTGCCCGGCCAGTGTTTCATCAATGGAATTGTCTACGACCTCAAAAACCATGTGATGCAACCCCGTGCCGTCATCCGTGTCCCCGATGTACATTCCGGGTCGTTTTCTTACGGCGTCCAGGCCTTTTAGTACCTTGATGTTTTTGGAATCGTATATTGTATTGCTCATCGATGTTTCCTGCGCACTGGAGGGGCTGGTAATTGTCTGAAAATAGACTGTTTTTCTGATCAGTCGTTGAAGCTGTCTAGCCCACAATAAATGGGTTTGACATTCTTTGGTTTCAAGGAAGCATTATAGCACTTCCTGCACCCCTCCCTGTTCCACGTGAAACACTTTATGCCGCGTAGGCATCTTTTTGAAATCCGTGCCGGTCAACCAGATCTGGCCGCCAATTTTCAAGGTTCGTGACAAAACGTCATTGAAGTGTTTTTGGTCAAACTCCGAAGCCAGGTCATCCAGCAGGATGATCGGCAATTCACCCTGTCTGACCAGAATTTCGGCCTGCGTCAGCAAAAGTGCTGCCGCCAGGGTCTTTTGTTCTCCTCGAGATAAAATGGCTTTCGCCGGAGATCGGTTGCATTTAAGGACCAGGTCTGCCCGGTGTGGTCCGTATATGGTCATTTGCCGCTCCAGATCTCTTTCCCGACCGGAAACCAACGCTTTGTGGTAAGACCCGGGGGGCCATCCATCACTGTACCCGACCGACATGTCGCTCAGGCCGGCGTTAAGTTCTGTCAATATCTTTTCAATATTTACTGAAATCGAGTCACAATGCGCTCGCCGCATCACCCCCAGTGTATCGCCGTACTCCGCAAGTACGCTGTCCAGGCTGTCGAGAATGTCGATCTGTCCTCTTCGGAGCGCTGCGTTGCGTTGTTTCAGTGCTTTGGAAAATCGCCTCCACGATTCAAGAAAGCCGTGTTCCACGTGAAACAGTCCCCAGTCCAGGTATTTTCGACGAATCTCCGGCGGACCGCTTATCAAAAGGTGGCTGTCAGGCTCCATCAGGACCAGCGGCAAGACACGCGTCAGTTGGCTGAGCTGTGAGAGGTCGGTTCCGTTTTTCCGCCCTCGCCAGCGTTTTCCCGATCGTTCGAGCCCCAACCGCTGTTCCTGCTTGTTTCGATTCAGGGCGCTCGAATAGACGCGGAACGTGTTTTTTACCGGGCCGATCAACTCGCCAGCCTGGGTTGTCCTGAAAGACCTGCCCCGCGACAAGACGACAAGGGCTTCCAGAATGCTGGTTTTGCCTGCTCCGTTGGCGCCGTAAAAGTAGTTGAGTCGTGGATGGGGCTCAATGTCTACCAGTGATAAATTGCGCAGGTTTTCGATCTGAAGCCTTCGTATTATCAATAGCTTGCCGTTTTCTACTGCAGATTCAGCTTTTTAAATGCCGGTCGTCCGCTGCTATTGATCAGAGTTTCAGGGGCATGACAACATGCCTGTCGTGGCCACCTGTTTCAGCAGCTATCAGACAGCTGCTGTTGGCGTCCTTCAGTTCCATGATGACTGACTCCCCTTCAATGGCCATCAGCGCATCGAGTAGATAGGTGACATTGAAACCAATGGCAATCTGATCAAAATTCAATTCGGCTTCCAATTCCTCTACCGCCTCTTCGTGCTGAGGGTTGTGGGCGATGATTTTTACCGAATTATCCGCCGCTTCGAGCCTCACTCCGCGATACTTTTCATTGGATAGAATCGAGGCCCGCTGCAAGGCCAGGGTAAAACTTCCACGGTCTATCTTGATATGACGGTCCGTTCCCTTTGGAATAACCGCCTTGTATTCAGGAAACCGTCCATCGATCAATTTTGAAGTGAAGATGGTGCTGCCTTTGACCAGGCGCACATGGTTCTTTCCCAATGCCAATTCCACCGGGTCTTTGCTGTCGGAAAGCATCCTGGAAAGTTCAAGCACGCCTTTTCTGGGTACGATCATCTGGCGCTCGCCGACGATTCCCAGGTCGGAATCCAGGTCACAAAGCGCAAGCCGGTGACCATCGGTTGCCACCGTGATCAATTTGCCATCCTGAAAGTCGAACAGCAAGCCGTTCAGGTAATACCGGACATCCTGGTTGGCCATGGCAAAAGACGTTTTATCCAACAGATTTTTTAGTTTATCTTCTTGTATTTTAACAACTTCCAATGTTTCTACTTGATCCGTTGCGGGAAATTCGGTAGCCGGAAGTGTGGCCAGTGTGTAACGACCCCTGCCCGATGAGACCGTGAGCTTGTCGCCTTCCAGAACTGCGGTAATGCCGACCCCATCCGGCAGCATCCTGACGATATCGACGAGCTTTCTTGCCGGGACCGTGATTTCACCCTCAGCCTGAATGTCTGCCTCGACCGATGCGATCAATTCTACTTCCATGTCGGTACCGGTAACGGAAAGCCGCTTGCCTTGCGCTGAAATAAGGAAATTGGCCAACACGGGCAGCGTTTGCCGGCGCTCAACGACGCCGATCACCTGGCTGATGGGTTGGAGTAGAGTTTCTCTCTTAATGCTGAATTTCATGGCCACTTTCCTATCAGTAGTTATTTATTATCTATATATAAACATTAGTAATAATAAGCCCGGTGGATATCGTTATAAGCCGGATAAATCTATAAATATCAATATATTACAAACGAATCGATTTAGTGTAACAAGGTCTTGAAGCTGTATACATGCTGTGGACAAGATCAGCTTCATTTTCTGTCCATAATCTATCCACAGGCTGTCCACCTCTTGAGCACAGGGTTACCGCTCCAATATCTGCTCAGGCGGTTAGCTGGCGTACCAGCTTGGCCTTATCTTCCCGGATTCGGCCGTCAGTTTCGCACAATTCTTCAATTTTACGACAAGCATGCAGTACGGTGGTATGGTCGCGGCCACCGAATGCGTCCCCGATCTCAGGCAGGCTGTGTTCAGTCAATTCCTTGCTCAGTGCCATGGCTACCTGCCTGGGGCGCGCGATCATGCGGGTTCGACGCCTCGACAGTAGATCGGTGACCCGTAATTTGTAGAACTCCGCTACCGCCTTTTGTATGTTTTCGATCGTGATCAGCCGATCGTGAACCAGCAACAGATCGCGCAGGACTTCCTGCGCAAAGCCCTCGGTAATCGGTCTTCCGGCAAACCGCGCATTGGCGAACAAGGTGTTTAACGCCCCCTCGAGATCCCGAACGTTTGAGCGGATTCTGCGTGCAATCAGGTAGGCCACGGATTCGTCCAGCTCGACGTTTCGCTCCTGCGATTTGTTCATCAGGATGGCCACTCTGGTCTCGAAATCAGGTGGTTCGATCGATACGGTCAAACCCCAGCCAAAACGGGAGCGCAGCCTGGCTTCGATCCCATCCACCTCCTTGGGATAGCGATCACAGGTTAAAATAATCTGCTGCTGACTATCCAATAAAGCATTGAAAGTATGAAAGAATTCTTCTTGTGTGCGGTCTTTACCGGCGAAAAACTGGATGTCATCGATAAGCAGGGCACCCGCTGTACGGTAGCGCTGTTTGAAGGCTTCTATGCTGTTGCCACGCAGGGCATTGATCATTTGACTGACGAATTGTTCGGAGTGCAGGTAAATGACTCCTGAGTCGCTATTTTTTTTGAAGATCAAATTCCCCGCAGCATGTAACAAGTGCGTCTTGCCCAGGCCGGTGCCCCCATAGAGCAGAAGCGGGTTATAGGCCGCACCAGGTTTCTTGGCAACCTGCTGTGTGGCCGCGTAAGCAAGCTCATTGGATTTACCCTGCACGAAATTGACAAAGCGATAGCGCTTGTCGAGCCCCGTCTGTAAACGTGTTTTACGGGGTCCGGCTTTGGGGGCTGGCGAAGCAAAGTCCTTGTGCGTGCTCAAATCGACGACGACTGAATCACGGGTGGCGCCCAAGTGCTCGAATATATCCCTGATGCGCTCCAGGTGATTCATCGCGATGTAATCCCGGACATACTCATTGGGGGAAAGCAATACGGTGCGGCCTTTTCCAGCCTTGATTTGCAGCGGGCGGATCCAGGTATTGAAATCATCGGCCGGAAGCTCACGCTCCAGGTGGTTCAAGCAGGTTTGCCAATAGTTTTTGGACATACCGGAGGTTTGTCTGTCGCTTATTTTCTCGTGACCGGCACGTTTCATAGCGGAACCGGAGCGGCTAAGTCTACCCCGCTGTGGATAACTTGACCATAAGAAAAAAACCTGACCCCCTTTACTTGTTTACGATCTTGATTAAAGTTAATATTGTTCTCTTTTGTCGGGCATTTGTAACAGATAACCGCGGTCCAACCAAACGCCGGCCAAAAACCAATTTTAAGGAAAGAACACAATGAAGCGTACATTCCAGCCAAGCCGCCTGAAGCGCGCGCGCAGGCACGGTTTTCGAGCACGCATGTCGACCCGTGCCGGCCGGGCCATTATCAAAGCCCGCCGAGCAAAGGGTAGAAAACGACTGTCTGCCTGACACCGTATTATCCGGCATTCACCGCCTGAGCCTCTGATCATGGCCGATTCGTCAGCAGGTAAGCGGCAAACGGAACCGGCTCGCAAGGCGATCTTTTCTCGAGCAGCACGCCTACGCAAACCCAGTCAATTCAAAAGGGTTTTCAGTAAGCCACAGGTCTATTCCGATTCGTATTTTAAAGTCCTGGTGCGCAGCAACGACGTAGAATATTCCAGGCTGGGCATGGCGGTTTCGCGCCAGGTGGACAAACGGGCCGTGGGCAGAAACCGCATCAAGCGGATTATCCGCGAAAGCTTCAGGCGTTGGGCAGGTGAAAACCCCGGCATGGATATCGTCGTACTGCCCCGGAAAGTAACGGCCACCAGCAGCAATGACCGGTTGTCTCATTCTTTGGAAAGGCACTGGTCCAGGCTTGAGGACGCAGTCCGCCAGCAACAGGATTCCAATCCGGCGATATGTGAATCGGCCGATTGAGGGAAACAGAAGATGGGAAATCTCAGACCGGCTCTGATCATTGGCCTCGTATTTCTCGGCTATATGATGTGGGTCGAGTGGCAAAAAGACTACGGGCCAGCTCCCCGGCCGCCTGCCGCATCAACAGGACAGGCC
>CAMYKC010000054.1:2731-17432 GCA_947258865.1 uncultured Lysobacterales bacterium | reverse complement strand
ATTTCGAGGGCATTGAAAGGCACGCGCTGCCCCAGCGCCGCAGAGACGATCATCGATACACTGAACAGCAGGGCACTGACCGCAAAGGCGAGATTGAATCTCGGTTCGAGCCACCGCCTGCCAAGTGCAATGGCTGTGCCGCTGGCGCCGTAACCCAGCAGGGCCAGGCTGATGATCATCCATGCGAAATGATGCCACTGAACAATCGACAACAGGCGCATCAACAGTATTTCAAAGCCGATCGCCGATGCGGAAACCAGGAGTATTGCGGTCAGCAGAAAGCGCACCGTCCTGTTTTAATGATCACCCGTGAGCGGGACAAAGCGCACGGCCGTGATCTGCCGGGTGATGACCTTTTCATCCAGGGTCTTTTCAATGAGTAACAGATACTGGACCTGGAAACGTCCACCAACCGGAATCACCATTCGCCCCCCTGGCTTGAGCTGCTGAATCAGCGGTGGCGGAACGTGACTTGCAGCAGCCGTCACGACGATGGCGTCGAAAGGCGCATGCTCCTCCCAGCCGAAATACCCATCACCCAGTTTCGTCTCCACATTGGAGTAGCCCAGATTCTGCAAGCGGTCCCTGGCCTGGTCCGAGAGCGGTTCGATGATCTCAATGCTGTAGACCTGTTTCACCAGCCCTGCGAGAATCGCGGCCTGATAGCCGGAGCCGGTTCCAACTTCCAGCACCACGTCGTCAACTCCTGGCTCTATGAGATCCGTCATTAATGCAACAATGTAAGGCTGCGAAATGGTCTGCCCATGGCCAATCGGCAACGGATGGTTTGCATAGGCTTTTGATTGCAGGTTGCCGGGTACGAATTCATGCCTCGGGACGCCACCCAGCGCTTGCATGACCCTGTCATCAAATGCATTTTTACCTGGAGGAGGGTCGCGCTCAGCGTAAAACCGAACTTCCTCCACCAGTGCCGCCCTCGCTGCCGCATAATCGGCTTCATCAGCGCAGCAGGCAGCCGTTTGTCCCAGTGCAAGCAGCACGTAAACAGGGGGCAGAGCCCATTTCACCAAGCGGTTGGTTCGCATATCTCCTCCTCTTGAAACATCCAGGCCCCGTACCCGACCACCTGGCTTTTCCCGCCGGCCGTATCGCCGGAATTCCGCAGATCGAGGGTGGTGACTTTCAGACCGTGGGTTCGGGCCGCAATCAGTAAGCCGCCAAGCGGTGTGGCCCCGCAGGCATCCCCATGACCGATACCCCCACCATCGGCCGCGACGTCGTCTGCGAAGTCGTCCAGGTTCTGGATCGCGGTGCAGGTTTCCAAGTCGCGTTCGCAAGCCTCGTCATACGCCAGGTAATGACTCAGATCGGAACTGACGACAAACAGGGTCTCGGGTCCGCCCCACAGGAGCTCGATGACCTCAGCCACTGTTTCCGGCGTTGCTTCCCCGACTGCCAGTGGTAGAAGCGAAAATGATCCCAGCACGCTCTGCAGGAAGGGCAACTGCACTTCGAGGCTGTGCTCCAGACGATGCGCCAATTCGGACTGGCTGACAGAAGGATGACCCAGAACCGCAGACAGTTCGCGGTCCAGCGCGACATCACCCAGCGGAGTCCGGAATGCGTCCACACTGCTGATGGCCAGGCCGCGAATGGCGCATCGGTGGCAGGGGCCCAGCAATACGACTCTCGTATAGTGATCACGAAAAGACCATAGCCTGGCGTAAGCCGCTGCTGCAACTGCACCGGAGTAGACGTAGCCGGCGTGAGGCACGACCAGGGCCTTGGGAGCTGAATCTGTCTGACTTTGCTCTTCGCGAAGCATCGCCATAACCGTTTCGCTCAGCTCGCCTGGGGTGGCCGGATAAAAATAACCGGCAACTGCAGGTTCCCGAACCTGGATCATGTCACTCACAGTATAGTGCCGCTACCATGATTAAGGTGGCCGGTCATTCTCATATTGTTGATATGGCTCATCAAAACACATCGGTAAATCGACCTGGCCGAATAGAGGGCTTTCCCGGCCGATACTGGCACGGGCTCGAAGACGGCCGCTTGCAATGCGACCTCTGCCCACGTTTTTGCCGACTTCGCAAAGGTCAACGCGGGCTCTGTTTCGTTCGCGCCCGGTCGGGTAAGGAAATCGTCCTGACAACCTATGGCCGATCCAGTGGATTCTGTATCGATCCGATTGAAAAGAAACCGCTCAACCATTTCCTGCCGGGAACCCCGGTATTGTCGTTTGGCACTGCCGGCTGCAATCTTGCCTGCAAGTTCTGCCAGAATTGGGATATCTCCAAATCGCGCGAATTCGACCGTTTACAGTCACTGGCCTCCCCGGAAGCCATCGCGGATGCCGCTATTGCCACGAGCAGCCGCAGCGTCGCTTTTACCTACAACGACCCGGTAATCTTCCTGGAGTACGCGGTCGATACCGCCCGGGCGTGTCGCGAACGAGGCATCAAGACCGTCGCGGTCACGGCCGGTTACATCTGCAGTGAGCCGCGGGCGGAGTTTTTCCGGTATATGGACGCCGCCAATATCGACCTCAAAGCATTCACCGAGCGTTTTTACTGGAAAATCTGCGGCGGGCACCTCGATCCTGTTCTCGAAACCCTGGTTTACCTGGCGAACGAAACCGATGTCTGGTTCGAGTTGACCGACCTCCTGATACCCGGCGAGAACGATTCAGAGGCCGAGATAGAGGAAATGACGGCCTGGATCGCGGAAAACCTGGGAACGGACGTACCCTTGCATTTCACAGCCTTCCACCCGGACTGGAAAATGAGGGAGCACCCGGTAACGCCCATGGCCACGCTTTCCCGCTCCCGGAACATTGCTTTGAGAAACGGCCTGCACCACGTCTACACCGGAAACATCCATGATTTCCACGGTTCGAGTACTTATTGCCCTGACTGCGGTGAAACACTGATTGGTCGCGACTGGTATGAACTTTCAACCTGGAACCTGGTGCTCGATGGCCAGAAGGGAGTATGCCGGAATTGCAATACAGCGATTGCCGGGGTGTTCGAAGCAGGTCCCGGCACCTGGGGCGCGAAAAGGCAGGTGATTCATGTTGATTTCTGACATCAGGCTTTTCGACGCCCACTTCCATATTATCGACCCCCGCTTCCCGCTGGTGCCAAACTGGGGATACCTGCCGGACCGTTACACCTGCGAGGACTACCTCGAGCGGATGAAAGACTACGATTTGCGTGGTGGCGCCATCGTGTCCGGCTCGTTCCAGGGTTTCTATCAGGATTACCTGGTCGACGCCCTTTCCCGCCTCGGCGGTTCATTCACGGGTGTCACACAGCTGCCGGCATCGGTCAGCGATGATGAACTGATTGAATTGAATCAGGTGGGCGTGCGCGCCATTCGATTCAATCTGAAGCGCGGCGGTTCGGAGAACGTCAAGCACCTCGACGCCATGGCGCGGCGCGTTCATGACCTCGTTGGATGGCACGTGGAACTCTACGCAGACGCGCAGCACCTGGAAGATCTGTGCTCCACGCTGCTTGCACTGCCGGCAGTCGCGATCGACCACCTGGGTCTCTCCGCCGGCGGATTTCCGATACTGCTAAAACTGGCTGAACGCGGCGTCCGCGTCAAGGCAAGCGGGTTCGGCCGGGTTGATTTCGACGTGACGGCTGCGCTGAAGGATTTGTATGCGGCCAACCCGGAAGCGCTCATGTTCGGCACCGACCTGCCTTCCACACGCGCTTCGCGCCCTTACGTGGATGACGATTTTGAGCTGGTCATCGATGCGCTGGGTGAAGCAGCCATGCAACGAATTTTCTTTGATAACGCCGTCAATTTCTACCAGGTCAATACCGAATTGTAGGATCGGCCGCATGGCGGCCTCCTACAGCAGCCTGCTCGTCACCAGCACCAGTGACCTTGCCTTAACCAGCCATTGCCCCGGCTCCGCCGACTCGGGCGGAGAATCACTGCTGGAGAATTGCACGCTCCATTCCGGCGGCAGACCCGGGGGTAGTTTGAATACCTGGTCTTTCTTGGACGCATTGAACAGCAGAGCGACGGCTTCGATGATGGGACTTTCGTCCTTCTGGTCCGGATGGCAGGAAAACAGGAGCGCAAGTTTCTTTCCGCCGTCCCAGTCCTCGGGCCGCATCAACCGTCCGTCCGGATGCAACCAATCGATATCGCACCAACCGCTATCAGTGGGCATCCGGCCATGAATATACCGGGCCTGACGAAGCAGTGAAAATCTGTACCTGAGCTTTATGAGCTTTCGGAAGCTGTCTGTAAATTCCGGATCATCATCCAGGCGCCGCCAATCCAGCCAACCGACCTCGTTGTCTTGCGCGTAGGCATTGTTGTTGCCGTTCTGGCTGTTCCCGAACTCGTCACCGGCCAGCAGCATCGGTGTACCCTGTGAAAACATCAGCGTCGCCAGCAGATTCAGGCGTTGTTGACGCCTCACACGATTGATATCGGTATCGGCCGTCTCACCCTCAGCGCCATAATTTCGACTGTGGTTGTGACCATGGCCGTCGTGGTTGTTCTCTTCGTTGGCCTGGTTGTGCCGGTGTTTGTAACTGACCAGGTCTCTGAGAGTAAAACCGTCATGGCAGGTGATGAAGTTTATGCTGGCAGACGGGTTGCGGCCGCTGGGCTCGAACAGGTCTGCCGAACCGTGAATGCGCCTTGCGAAGTCGCTGTCCTGGTGCGGATCGCCACGCCAAAACCGCCGTACAGTGTCCCTGAAGCGGTCGTTCCATTCTGCCCACTCGACCGGGAAGCGCCCGAGTTGATAGCCACCCGGACCCGGATCCCACGGCTCCGCGATCAGCTTTGCTCCCCAGAGATCCGGATCGCTCCCGATCCGGGTCAACAGCTCATGGGATTTCCGGAAGCCACGACGGGTCCGGCCAAGAATGGTGGCCAGGTCAAAACGAAAACCATCGACACCCATATCTCGATGCCAGTATCGCAGGCTGTTCAAAACGAGGTTTTGTACCCTGGGGTGATCCGTGTTCAGGGTATTGCCACAGCCCGAGTCGTTGACGTATCGCCGGGGATCGTCGGGTTCGGTACGATAGTAAGCCAGGTTGTCGAGCCCACGAAAACTCAGGGTTGGTCCATGAAGCCCCCCCTCGCCGGTGTGGTTGTAAGCTACATCCAGGATGACCTCGATACCTGCATCGTGGATGGTATCCACCATTTCGCGGAATTCCGCGACTCCATCGCCGCAAGCGAATCGACTGTCCGGCGTGAAAAACTGAATGCTGTTGTATCCCCAAAGGTTACGCAATCCCCTGGTGACCAGGAACTCTTCATCAATCAGCGCATGAACAGGCATCAACTCCAGCGAGGTGATACCCAGTGCTTTGAGGTATTCGAGCACCTGGCCATTCGTCATACCCCGAAACTTGCCGCGATCGGATTCCGGTACGTCGGGATGGGTCATGGTGTAACCCCGCACATTCGCCTCGTACATGACAACATCGGACCAGGGGATTGCCGGACGATGGGATTCTGCTCTCTCGAGCGGAGCATCGACCACGCATAAGGGGACCCAGGGCGAGCTGTCCTGCTCGTTTTTCCGCCAATGCTGATCCGTGGGCTCCGGCTCGAAATCGAATACGGCCGGGGACCACCGGAATTCGCCGTCCAGACGGCGCGAATACGGATCGATCAATAACTTGGCCGGGTTATATCGCAGCCCCTGCTCCGGAGACCAGGGACCATGGACACGGTAACCGTAGCGCTGGCCAGTTGCGCAGCCAGGCAGGAAACCATGCCAAATGCCTTCATTCTGCCCAGGCAGAAAATGGGTTCCGGTTTGCCGCCGGTTCTCATCGAAAAGACATAATTCAACGGCCTCGGCACCGCTGGAAAAGACGGCGAAATTAATCCCGTCGTCAAGACGGTTCGCTCCGGGCAGGGCTGGATTACCGGGTTGAATCATGAAGCACAGTGCCACCGCTTTTCAGGAACACGGGAAGCATCCTGCACCATTTCGCCTATCCAGTCGACCATCCCTGGACGCAATGCATCTGCCGGCATTCTCCAGCGCCAGTTATTCATGGTGGTACCGGGAATATTGAATCGGGCCTCGGAACCCAGACCCAAATAGTCCTGCATGGGCGCAATGGCCAGCATTGAATTGCTTGAAAATGCGAGCCTTATCAGGTCCGCATGAATGGTTTCCTTTGTCCCGCCCGTCACTGTCAGTGTTCTTTTCTGAGCCTGGACGATTTCCTTCTCGGTTCGCGTATCGTCACCGTTTCCACTGAACCAGCCCAACGTGGTGTCGTTGTCGTGAGTGCCCGTATAGCAGACGCTATTTTCCGCGATCTCATCCATGTCGAAATCAGGCTCACCCACTTCGAACTGCAGCACGACCATTCCAGGAAAACCCTGGCCGAGTCGCAGTTCATCTACTTCGGGCGTAATGACCCCGAGGTCTTCGGCAACGATAGCCAGGTTTCCAAGCGATTCACGCATCGCCTTGAACAGCGCATCGCCGGGGCCCGGCAGCCACTCTCCGTTCTTGGCGGTCTCTGCTCCATAGGGAACGGACCAGAATGACTCAAAACCCCGGAAATGGTCGATGCGCACCAGGTGCGTCTGCTGCCCGATATGATGCATACGCTCGATCCACCACTGGTAACCGGTCCGATGATGGTAATCCCAGTCGTACAGGGGATTACCCCAAAGCTGCCCGTCTTCGCTGAAGTAATCCGGCGGAACGCCGGCGACGCTGCCCGGTACACCGTCGCGATCGATTTGCAGCAATTCCGGATGCGCCCAGGCGTCCGCGCTGTCCAGCGCAATATAAATGGGTATGTCACCGAACATGCAAATACCGCGATCCGCGGCGTAATTCTTCAGCTCGCGCCACTGCCTGTCAAAAAGGAACTGGGTGATTCGGGTGCATTCGATCGCATCCCGTTGCTCATCCCGTGCCTTCTCCAGAGCTTCTGGCCGGCGGTGTACAAATTCCATGCCCCATTCCGGCCAGGGCCGTTCACCGTGTGCGGTTTTCAATACCCTGAACAGGGCATAGTCATCCAACCATTGTTCGCCGTAACGATGAAGGAACTCTTCGTACTCGGTCTTCAGCCCATTTCCCTGCATGGCACTGAATCGCTCAGCAGCCTTGAATAGCAATGCGCGCTTGGCGGGAATCAGGCTGCCGTAATCCGTGTAATCGCGTGGCAATCCGGCAAGCATGTCCAGCTCTGCCTGGTCGAGCAGTCCGTATCGGACCAGGGGATTGAGTCCAATCAGGTTGGCGTTTCCTGCAAATGCCGAAAGTGGCTGGTAAGGCGAATCGCCGTAAGCCGTGGGTCCAAGGGGCAGGAACTGCCATACACCGATACCCATCGCGGCGAGTGTGTCGACGAAGGACACCGAGCTGTCCGCTATGTCACCGATGCCATGTTCTCCCGGCAGTGAGCTGATGTGCAGCCCAACACCGGCCCGGCGGCCCATTTGCATGATGTAGGATTCTGAATTCTTGTTCTGTTTCATCTGGTTTTCTCTGACCGCGCTCAGTTCTGAACAAACAAGCGGTAAGTCCAGGGTTCCAATTTCAGCTTCAAATCTTTCATCAGCGATAATGATTCCCCGGACCTGAAGTCCTGGTAGTCGCCGTGGTAAAGGGATTCCTTGAAAGTCACTGACTGCGTTTTCGGCGAGAAGTTGAATACCGCGAAGATCTTGTCCTTGTCATTGGCGCGCACGAAGCTGAAAACGCTGGCAGGCGCAGTGTTGGAAACCGGAATCATCTGTGAGCCCCAGCGGCCGTTCCAAAGTGCTGTATTCTTTTTCTTGAGCCGGAAAAGCCTGCCATACAGATCACCGATCGGGTGATCGCGCCACACGATGGGATCCTTGTCGAAAAAAGCCAGCCGCTTCGTGTTGCCCGCCTCTTGTCCGTTATAGATCAGGGGCATTCCCTCGCCAACGACCGACAGCACGATGGCGTTTTCCAGCGCAGCACCATAAAGCTCGAACTGGGTTCCATCCCAGGCGTTTTTGTCATGATTACTGAGAAAAGTCATACGCATGGCATCGTGCGGCCACGAATTATTCTTTTCGAAGTAGTAGAAGTGCAGGGACCGGGCATCCCCCTCTCCCTGGGCTATCTGATGCAGCGTGTTGTTGAATCCCCAGGTATAAGTCATGTCAAATGCATGAGCGTGAAGATCACGGGTCTCCCACTCGGCCAGCATGAAAACCGGCTTGATGCCGTCAAGTTCGGCACGCAGGTTGTTCCAGAAATCCAGTGGTACAAGGCCGGCCACATCACATCGGAAACCGTCCATCCCAACCTCGGCCACCCAAAACTTCATGGCCTCTGTCATGTACTTACGCAAGCCAGGCTGACTGTAATCCAGGGTCACGACATCGGCCCAGTCCGTCCAGATCGGTGAGTGAAACTCGCCTTTCCAGTCGCGGGCGTACCATTCCGGGTGTTCCTCGACCAGTGGATTATCCCAGGCCGTGTGATTGGCGACCCAGTCGAGAATGACGTGCAGACCAAGGTCATGAGCAGCGGCAACGAATTGCTTGAGACTGTCCAGATCACCAAACTCGGAATTCACACTGAAATAATCCCGGATTGAATAGGGACTGCCGAGTTTTCCCTTGCGATTCTTTAGGCCGATTTCCTGTACCGGCATCAACCAGATAATGTCGACTCCCAGGCGCTGCAGCCGCGGCAATTCTTTTTCGGCTGCCGCGAATGTACCTTCGGGCGTGAACTGTCGCGTATTGATTTGATATATAGCAGCGTTCCGGCTCCATTCCGGGTGCTCGAGCTGTACGTAAGGGACTGGCTGATAACGTGGGTCCATATTTTCCGCCTTGCAGTATTCCGCGACAGCCCCGCAGGCCAGCGAAATGATCAGGATCGTGAGTGCTGTGCTTTTCATGTTTTCTCCGGCTCAGCGTCCTTATCGACAAGCAGAGTTGCGAAGCCCGCCAGGATCATCAGCACCCCGCCGATCACGAGCCCGTAAATTCCCTGCCCGGCAAAAAACTCGCGCAGCACCAGGCCGAGCACACTGGCGGCGATCAACTGGGGAATCACGATAAAGAAATTGAAGATACCCATATAGATGCCCATCTTCGCTGTCGGCAGCACATCGGACAGCAAGGCGTAGGGCAGTGAAAGAATCGAAGCCCAGGCAATGCCCACTCCGATCATCGGTACGATCAGCCAGGCAGGGTCGCGAATGAAAATAAAACTGGCCAGGCCGACGCCGCCGATCGACAGGTTAATCAGGTGGCTTAGCCGACAACCCAGGCGATGCGCCAGGAACGGGATGGCGATCGCCGCCAGCGCGGCAAAGCCATTGTAGGAGGCGAACAGTACGCCGACCCAGTTGGCGCCCTCGTTATAGGCCTGGCTGGTCACGTCCGTCGTGCCGAAATGGTGGCTGGTGACGGCCGCCGTACTGTATATCCACATTGCGAACAGGGCAAACCAGGAGAAGAACTGCACCACGGCCAGTTGTTTCATCACCCGCGGCATGTGGAACAGGTCCTCGACGATATGGTAAAGGCCGTTATCGGTCCGTCCGCGCGTTTGCATTAACCCGGTCAGAATCTGCAACCCGCCAAAGGCGATGGCGCCCATCCCAAGTATGTAGAGTTGTTTTTCCAGCCCGCCGGCCACGATCCAGGCGACGAACGCAGCGCCGGCGACGATCCAGGCAAGGCCGCCGTTGCGGTATTTTAATGCGGGACGCGGTTCCAGATCGGCGAATTCATCGCTCTCTTCAGCCCCGGCTTCGAACTCCGCTATCTCCTCCGGGGAATATTCCTTGCTTGATAATACCGTCCACAAAACGGCTGAAAGGAACACGACGCCGCCCAGGTAGAATGACCATTTCACCGTATCGGGAATATGGCCCGGATCCGCCGTGTTGCTGACCTCGAACCAGTTGGCCATCATCCACGGCAGCGCCGAGGCAACAATCGCGCCGATGCCGATAAAGAAGCTCTGCATCGCGAAACCCAGGGTCCTCTGCTGCTTGGGCAGGTTATCGCCCACGAAGGCGCGAAACGGTTCCATCGAGATATTGATGCTGGCGTCCATGATCCACAACATGCCCGCGGCCACCCACAGGTAGGGCGAGTTCGGCATGACGAAGAGCGCCAGCGAGGCCAGAATGGCTCCGATGAGAAAAAACGGGCGCCTGCGCCCCAGGCGGTTCCAGGTCCGGTCGCTCATGTAACCGATGATCGGTTGAACAATCAGTCCGGTAACCGGTGCCGCCACCCAAAGGATAGGCAAGTCCTCGATTTCCGCCCCCAGGGTCTGAAAAATCCGGCTCACGTTCGCATTCTGCAATGCGAAACCGAATTGAATACCCAGGAATCCGAAACACATGTTCCAGATCTGCCAGAAACTGAGCTGCGGCTTCTGTCTCATTATCTGGTCCCAGCCTTGAATCGAATCGCTGCCCCACCTCCGGCGGCCAGGGTGAGATCGAGGGAGTCGTCCTGTCTCACTTTTCGTTCCTCGATCACAATTGAGTAGGGATTGGTCTTCCAGTGAGCATCCTGCCCGTCACGGTATAGTTGCGCGGTATAGCTTTGGCCCGGATCGAGAAAATCCAACGCAAGTTCAAGCTGCCGCGCTTCTTCGTCAGTGACCACACCGAGGTACCAGTCATCACCGCCGCGCTCCTGTCGGGCAATCGCAACGAAATCACCGATTTCGCCAGCCACTGCGATGCTCTGTTCCCAGTCGACCGGGACGTCAACGATGAACTGGAAAGCATCGGGCCGGGCCTCGTAATTCTCCGGCAGATCGGCAGCCATCTGTATCGGGCTGTATACCGTCACGTACAGGGCCAGTTGCTTGGCCAGGGTTGTTTGCACGCGCTGCTCAGAATCCATGCCCTGAAAGGTCAGGTTGAATATCCCGGGCGTGAAGTCCATCGGTCCGGAAAGCAGCCGCGTATAGGGCAGGATGGCGGCGTGTTCCGGCGGATTCGGCGGCTGACCCCAGGCGTTGAATTCCTGGCCGCGGGCGCCCTCGCGCGACAACCAGTTGGGGAATGTGCGGCGCAATCCGGTGTCCTTGATCGGTTCGTGCGTGTTGATGCTGATCCTGCGCTTTGCGGCCTCGGTCACTGACAGGAGATACTGATCCGCCATGTATTGGCCGTCGTGCCATTCGTAGTGGGCGACGCCGTCTTCGCCAATTCGCTTGATGTCCCCGCCATCAGCCACGTAACCCGTCTTTACCTGCCGGACACCCGCTGATTCATAAAGATCGAAGGCGGCCTGCATCTGGTTTGCATAGTTCGTTACGTTTCCGGATGTTTCGTGATGACCGATCAAACGGACCCCATTTTTCAGACCATGCTGAGAAACGGCTTCGATGTCGAAGTCGGGATAGGATTCAGTGAAGCTGAACAGGTCGCCATTGAAAAACCAGTCACCGTCCCAGCCAACATTCCAGCCTTCGACCAACACGCCATCGAATCCATATTTCGCGGCAAAGTCCATGTAACGTATTGTTTCTTCTGTGGTCGCGCCGTGGATTGGACCGGTACCCCAGGTGCGTTCCCGGATATGCATGGCCCACCAGATACCCACGTACTTGCCAGGCTCCACCCAGGACACGTCGCCGAGTTTGTTGGGTTCATTCAGATTCAGTATCAGGCTGGAATTCAGCAGGCCGACCGCATCTTTCGATACCTGGATTGTGCGCCATGGCGTTTTGAACGGCACTGCGGTTTTCACGCGAATACCATCCGACCACGGCGTGAGGTTGGTTTGAAATACGTTGGGGCGGCGCTGGTCCAGCACGAAGGCGGAGTAGTCCACCAGCGCGGCTTCGTGGATACTCAGGTGCGTTCCAGCCGGCGTGCGAACCGTCATCGGGGTATGTGCGGTTTCGATGGCATTCAGCCTGGTCGTGTTATAGAGGTATTCGTAGCGATTATAGCGCCGCCCGGGAATCCACCAGGCCTCTGAGTCCTGCGGGAGTCCAAATTCGGTCAGCTCGTCGACAATGTTGACCCGATCGAAACCTGCCTGTTCCGGCACTTCGTAACGGAAACCCAGCCCGTCATCGAACGCCCGAACGCGCACATCGAATCTGCGGCCAGCATCATCACTGAATCGAAGCAATAGCTCCTCGTGACGATCCCGCACCAGGCGCCGTTCACCCCAGGGCTGTTCCCAGGTTTCATCATGGCTCGCGGCAGCGGTCCCCAGCAACTTCAGACCCCGGTCAAATCCGGCCTGGGTTTCGAACCTCAATCCCAGGCGTGAGTCCGCCACCACGGTTTCTTCACCATGTTTCACGCTGTAGCGCGCTGCACCGAAACGATCAATGGCCAAAGAAAACACGATGGTTCCGGAAGGCGAAGACAGGCTTGCCAGGGAATCTCCCTCCCGTGGTGCGAGCAAAAAGGTCAGCGGACGGTCAAGCCGCGCCCGCCACGCATCCTCGCTGTGATTGGCGCCTTCATCCACATACGTGACCCAGTTACCGGCATCGTATCCACGTTCACGCATCACTTCGTCAACCTGGGCTTGCAGCTCCGGGTACATCGCGTCGAGATCCTCGGTGCCGTGGTCGAACCAGATCCGGTGCGTGTCGGGTGACGGCAAATTATCCGCCAGGTACTCCCGGGTATGAATCGGGAAGGGATTGTTCTCGTGGGTGAATACTCCCGGCCAGTGTGTCGAGAGGCATGCGGCGCCTCCGAATACGCCGGGATACTCACTGATGGCGTAGATCGAGATCAGGCCGCCCATGCTGGAACCCATGACGAACGTGTTGTCGCGGTCGCTCAGTACCGGGAAATTTTCGTCGATATAGGGTTTCAGTTCTTCGACCATGAAGCGCAGGTAATTATCAGATCTGATGTCTCCACTGAATATTTGGCCGTTGTCTTCCCGCCTCATTTCATATAAGGCTTTTTGTTGCTGGTCGGACATGGCCTCAAAGGGTTTCTGCGGAAAATACTCAATATGCCGGTCGAGGCCCGCATTCGGGATACCCACGACGATGAAGTCGCGGACCGCGTCTTCCGCCATCAGCCCCGATGCAACTTCATCAACGCCCCATTCCTGTTCGTTCCAGGTCGTCGAGGCATCGAACAGGCTATCGCCGTCGTGCATGTAAAGGACCGCATACTGGCGATCCTCGGCGAAGTCTTGCGGCAACCAGACAAACACATCCCGCGCCGGGACGAATTCGGATTCAAGGTTTTCGATGACAACGACCCGGCCGGCGGAAACCGCCGGGGCATCAGCGGCAACATTCGCCGCGACGAGAAGCAGCATCAACAAACTGATGATCAGGGCACGGCAGCTGTTCATTGCTCAAACGTCCAGTTTATGCGGTGAGGGCGCATGTTAAGCTGTGCAAACTAATCCACAGCGGGCCTTAATTCCACTTGGATAGTGAATGAATACGTTTTCAGGATTTCCAAAGCACAGCAGTGTTCCATAGAATCAGGGGTATGAATCGAAACCTGCTGATCGTATTACTCGTGCTGTTCATGCCGCTCACGGCCTGTGCGGAAAAGACAACCATTGACCGGGTCGAACCACCTTCCTGGTGGACGGGGTTCAAGGAGACCGAACTGCAATTACTGGTCTACGGGAACGATATCGCCATGTACGCGCCTTCGCTGGACTACCCGGGTGTATCCATCGAGCGCGTCGAGAAGGTCAAGAGCCCGAATTACCTTTTCGTATATCTGAACATCGGCGAGGAAGCCCGGCCCGGTAATTTCGATATCAGCTTCTCCGGCAAGGGATTGACGCTTTCTCATTCCTATCCGCTGCAGGAAAAGAATCCGGACCCGGCGCATGCGAAAGGTTTCACTTCAGCCGATTCGATCTATCTGATCACGCCAGACCGTTTCGCCAATGGCGATGCCTCCAACGACAATATCGAGGGCATGGGCGACACCATCGACCGCAACAATCCCGGCGGGCGGCATGGAGGTGACATCCAGGGCATCATCGACAGCCTGGACTATATTTCCGGCATGGGCTTCACCGCAATCTGGCTGAATCCGCTGCTGGAAAACCGGATGCCGACCTATTCCTACCATGGCTATTCCACTACCGACTTCTACCAGGTCGATCCTCGCTACGGCTCCAATGAGCAGTACCGCGACCTGGTGGTGCAAGCCAAAGCGAAAGGCATCTCCGTGATTATGGACATGATCGTCAACCACATCGGGAGTGAACACTGGTGGATGGATGACTTGCCCACCGATGACTGGTTCAACTTCCAGGATGAACCGGTAATGACCTCGCACGAGCACATCACCGAACAGGATCCCTATGCCTCGGAATACGACAAGCGCCTGTATTCCGACGGCTGGTTTGTCGAGACCATGCCGGACCTGAACCAGCGCAATCCATTGATGGCGGACTACCTGACCCAGAACGCTTTGTGGTGGATCGAGTATCTTGGGCTGGCAGGCATCCGAATGGACACCTACCCCTATCCCGACAAGCACTACATGACAGAGTGGACCCGGCGCCTGAAACTGGAGTACCCCGGCTTCAACATGGTCGGCGAGGAATGGACCAGCAATCATGCCGCGGTCGCCTACTGGCAGCTGGGTAATGAGAACCGTGATGGCTATGTCTCCTACTTGCCCAGCCTGATGGACTTTCCCTTGCAGGAAGCCTTGCGCTCGGCCCTGGTCACCGAGGACGGGACCCGGCTCGATGACGGCAGCCAGGGTGGCCTGATGCGGCTGTACCTGGCGCT
>CAMYKC010000054.1:0-2688 GCA_947258865.1 uncultured Lysobacterales bacterium | reverse complement strand
CCCGACAACCACGATATGAGCCGGATTTTCACCCAACTGGACGAAGATTATGGCCTGTTCCAGATGGCCATGGCCTACGTGCTGACCATGCGGGGCGTGCCGCACCTTTATTACGGGACGGAAATCCTGATGCACAACCGGGAGTCCGGCTCTCACGGAATCATACGCAGCGATTTTCCGGGCGGATGGGAAGGCGACAGTAAGAATGCGTTCACCGGAAGCGGCCTCGCCGAGGAAGAAAAAGCAGCCCAGAATTACCTGCGAACATTGCTGAAATGGCGTCTCGACAAAGAAGTCATTCATTCTGGAAAAACGACCCACTTCCGACCGGAAAACAGCAGCTACGTCTATTTCCGGCACAACGATCGGGACAGCGTGATGGTCGTTTTGAACAAGAACGATGAAGCGGTTCCGCTGGACCTTTCCCGGTTTCAGGAGCGTCTGCAGGGTTACAGTGAAGCCCGTAACATCGTTTCCGGCGACATTCAGCCGCTGGGCGATACCTTGAATTTGCCGGCACGTTCCGCTCTGATCCTGGAGCTGAAATAAAATCCGGATGCCGGTCCGGGAGGACATCATGAATCACCTGACCCGGGCATGCGGTGGAGTCCTGATCTGTCTCTTCCTGGCAGCCTGCGGACCCGGCGCACCACCACCGGCTGACACACCCCGCAACGTCATTTTCCTGCTGGGGGACGGTATGGGTTACGCACAGGTAAAGGCTTACCGCATGTATGCCGATGACCCATCGACTGAGCTGGTGGATCCCTTGGCGATGGATGGTTACCAGGTCGGCTCAGTTTCGACGGACTCGATCAGGTTGGATTGCGCACAAAAAGACGAATCCGGTTGCATCCGCGACCCGTATGGATTCACCGACTCGGCCTCATCGGCCACTGCCTATGCGACAGGGCAGGACACCGTGGTCGGACGGCTCAGCATGAGTCCTTCCGGTGAGGCCATTACGACGATCTTCGAGGTCGCCAGAACGCAAGGCAAATCCACCGGGCTGGTTGCTACCTCGGAGCTCACCCACGCTTCTCCGGCGGCATTCTGCAGCCACGTGGCGGACCGCGAACAAGCCTCCGACATAGCCGATCAGTATTTTGACAACCAGTGGAATGGAGAGCCCATGGTCGACGTGTTGTTGGGCGGAGGTCTGGATGACATGCGACGGGATGACCGCGACCTGGTTTCAGAATTCCGCGAAGCCGGATACGAAGTGGCCCTTAACCGCGCGGAGCTGTACGAAACGCAGGGCGGCCATCTGCTCGGCCTGTTCGCGCCTGCAGGCCTTCCGCGGGCATGGGACCGCGGTGATGATGTCCCCTCTTTGGCTGAAATGACCGAAAAGGCTCTGCATGCGCTGGACCGAAATCCTCAGGGCTTTTTCCTGTTGGTTGAGGGCAGTGAGGTGGACTGGGCCAGTCACGACAACAGCGTGGTCGGCGTAGTCAGCGAGATGGAAGACTTTGTGGCGGCTATTCGCGTCGTCCTTGATTTTGCCCGGCACAAGGGCGATACGCTGGTGGTCATTACCGCCGACCACGAAACCGGCGGCATGTCACTCGGGCGGGACGATATCTATCGCTGGAATCCACGGCCACTGCGCGGTGTCAAGCATACTCCAAAATGGATCATCCCGGCGTTTCTCGCGGGCGATGTTCCGCTCTCATCTGTGGTCGCCAAGAGCGTACCTTTTGAGCTGACCGAGGCCGAAAAATCCCAACTCGAGGCGGCCGGACGCAACGAGACGGCCGCCCGCCTCGCCGTCACCGCGCTATTCGACAGACGGACGTTTACCGGCTGGTCGACGCCGGGCCACACAGGTGTCGACGTACCGCTCTATGTTTATGGCCCCGGCAGTGAGCGTTTTCACGGCGTGATGCAGAATGAGGCGTTGGGACGGACCCTCTGGGACGTATTTTTACCTTCCCACTGATCGATTCTAACGGGTATCGGGCAGGCACCCCGGCTCAAGCGCCGAGAAAATATACCGCCTGGCTCCCCCATCCATCACGTTGCTCCGCGTGCGGCACAGTTTTTTTCGATAAATTCATGGTGCAAAGGCAGCTTGTCGACGGTCCCGCCAATGATGCGCTTGATATTGTCCAGGAACTGGCTCAACTGCTCCGCAGTGATCCGATCGGCAAGGGGATGGTAGCCCACCGGCATGATTCCCTGGCCAATCATCACCTGAAGCCAGGCGACCTCCGTGAAGAGTTCGTCGAATTCGCGATGGATGCGGCCATTGACCTGGAACAATTCGGTCCGCCGCCTCAACTCCGCCGGCACCGGCATCTCCCGCCGGTCAATCCAGAATTGACTGTCGCTGCGCGCGTTGACATGGTAATGCAGGATCAGGAAATCCCGGATCCGTTCGAATTCGTAGATACAGCGCCGGTTGAATTCATCGATTTCGACCGGCTCGAAACCTCGGCGCGGGAAGTACTCGAGCAGCCGGCTGATGCCGGTTTGAATCAGGTGAATACTGGTCGACTCCAGCGGCTCCATGAAGCCACCGGCCAACCCGAGCGCAACACAGTTTCGATTCCAGAATTTTATCCGCCGACCGGTCTTGAATTCCAGCAACCTCGGCTCGGCCAATGCTTCACCATCCAGGTTTTTCAGCAGAATGGAAGTTGCCTCGTCATCGCTCATGTATTGGCTGGAATAGACGTGGCCGTT
>CAMYKC010000053.1:2524-39551 GCA_947258865.1 uncultured Lysobacterales bacterium | reverse complement strand
ATGTCTTCGCGAATTTCTTCATGATCCATTGCGTACTCGATAGTCGCCTTGATAAAGCCGTTGCGGCTTCCGCAATCGAAACGTTCGCCTTCCAAGGCCAGGGCCAGCACCGGATGATTCCCCAGCATCGCAGCGATGCCATCGGTCAGTTGAATTTCACCGCCGGAGCCGGCCTGAACTCCGCGAAGATAACTGAATACCGAGGAATCCAATATGTAGCGGCCCACAATCCCAAGGTTTGATGGCGCCTTCTCGGGCGCCGGTTTCTCGACCATGGTGCGGATGGCATTGAAACCCCGATCGTCCTTCTCAACACCTACCATGCCGTAACTGCTGGTCCATTCAGGAGGAATTTCCTCGACGCCGATAACACTGGCGCCGGTCTCATGGTAGACATCGGCCATCTGCGAAAGAGCGCCCGCACCATCATTGCGGATCATGTCATCCGCAAGGAGAATGGCAAAGGGCTCATCACCGACGACAGGCTCAGCGCACAGTATGGCGTGCCCCAGGCCCAGCGCGGCAGACTGGGTAACATGCACACGGCTGACATCCTCGGGAACAATCCAGTTGATCCGGTCCAGCAGACCGGTCTTGCCTGCCCGGGCCAGTTTCGTCTCGAGTTCGAACGAGGAATCGAAGTGGTCGGAGATCGCGTGCTTCTTGCGGCTCGTGATGAAAATCAGGGTCTCGATGCCGGCTTCAAGCGCCTCTTCCACGGCGTACTGGATCAGCGGCTTGTCAACGATCGGCAGCATCTCCTTTGGTATGGACTTGGTGGCGGGCAGGAAGCGGGTACCCAGGCCTGCGACCGGAAAAACCGCTTTCCTGATCGGTTTGTTCGAACTCATGGCAAGGTACTAACCGGAACGATGTATCGGAATGACGTCGGGCTCGGCCGCACCGGGCTTGGTGCTGATCGAGGTTTTAGCCAACTCGGGTACCAGCCGCAACAGTATGTGCTTCAGTTTCTGGGTGTCATAGCGCCTGACAGCAAGCTCCGCCGAGCGTAATTCGCTACTGAAGCCATCCCAGTTGCCCTGCCGCGGATGCGCCAGGAAAATCTTTTCATGCTGGGTTTGCTCATAAGGCTCGAGTTCGTGAAACAACTCCTCGAACAGTTTTTCCCCGGGGCGAAGTCCGGTGTACACGATCTGAATATCCCTTCCGGGTTCTTTGCCGGACAGCCTGATCAACTGTTCCGCCAGGTAGGTTATCTTTACCGGTTCTCCCATATCGAGCACGTAAATCTCTCCGCCACTGCCGAGAACCGCCGCCTGCATGATGAGTTGGCTGGCTTCGGAAATCGTCATGAAGTAGCGGGATATTTCCGGGTGCGTCACCGTGACCGGGCCACCCTTGGCGATCTGTTCCTTGAAAAGCGGCACAACGCTTCCATTGGAATTGAGCACGTTGCCAAAGCGAACCGTGATGTAGCGCGTCCGGGAGCGTTCGTTCATGTTCTGGCAGTACATTTCCGCCACGCGCTTGGTCGCCCCCATTATGTTGGCCGGATTGACAGCCTTGTCGGTCGAAATCAGAACAAAATTGCTCACACCATGGCGCTCAGCGGCTTCGGCCAACCTCATCGTACCCAGTACGTTGTTCCTGAACGCCTCCCTGATCTGCGTCTGGAGAATGGGCAAATGCTTGTAAGCAGCGGCGTGGAAAATCATGTCCGGTTTGTACTCACCCACCACTTTCTCGACCGTCGCCGAGTCACAGATGTCGCCAAGAATGCTGTAGAAAATCAAGTCCTGGAATTCGGTCTGCAATTCGTGATCGATGCGATACAGGGCATATTCGCTGTTGTCTACGACAATCAGCTCAACCGGATTCAAACGTGCGATCTGTCGACACAACTCGGAACCAATCGAACCGCCACCGCCCGTGATCATGACGCGCTTGCCTGCAAGGCCTTCGCGAATCGAATCCCAGACCAGGGAAACGGGCTCACGGCCCAGCAGGTCGTCAATGACTACCCGTTTCAAATCGTCGATACGGGTTGCCTTGTTTCCCAGGTCATTGAGCGTCGGCAGGGTTCTGAACTCGACGTTGCTTTTTTCGCAGATTTCGACGACCTGCTGCATCTGCTGATTCGTCGCTGAAGGCATGGCGATAATCGCCAGGTCGGCGCCGACCTCCCGGCTGATGCGGGGCAACTGGTCGATGGTTCCCAGCACCGGGATACCATGAACTTGCGCGCCTCTCAAACGTTCATCGTCGTCCAGAAAGCCAATAACATCGGAGGCGCCGCGATGCCTCAGCTCGCGTTCCAGCAGTGCCCCGGAACGGCCGGCGCCAAGCACCAGCACCCGCTGCAGACCGGCGGTGTGCGCCTTGTCAGGCAGGTGAGAATCTTTAAAGAAGCGATAGCACATCCGCGGTAAACCCAGCGTCAGAAACAGGATTGCCGGATATACCAGAACGGAACCCAGGACCTGCCGGACCTCGGCCCCATAAAATATGGTCAGTGCGGTGATGATGAGTATCGTGCCGAACATCGAGGCCCGCGCGATGTTCCAGAGATCCGGAAAACTGGCGAAGCGCCAGAGTCCCTTGTATAGCCCTGTCGACCACAATACCAATCCCTGTACCAGCAGAACCAGGAACAGTTCAGTTGCCAGGGGTAAAGACTCGATGACGCCTGGAACGCCGGTCCGGTTGATGATCCAACCGGCGGCCAGCCAGGATACGACGACCATCACGAGGTCATGAGCGACCACGGCTGCGCGCGGATGACGCAGAATGCGCATAACGTTCATATTCTTATCCCGCTTAAGCGAGTACTCCAATCCTTTTAATCCACGTGTACCAGCCGAGTCCGAAGATCACGGCCATGGCCAGTGCGATCGGCCAGGCCAACGCCGGTGAATTGACTGCAACCACAATTCCCGGCAGGACCAGCATCAGGTTAATTGCCTGGTAGAGCAGGACGACACTGCCATGTGTCATTCCATACGCGATCAGCCGCTGGTACAGGTGTTGCCGGTGCGCATTATACCACCGCTCTCTTTTGATTACCCTTGCCACAAGCGTCAGTGTGCTGTCGGTCAGAAATAACATCATCACCATCAGTGCAACAGGCAGGCTGAATGCTCCGGAACCCACGCCGTACAACAACATGGCGGCGAAAATGAATCCCAGCGAGAGGCTGCCGACATCGCCCATGAAGACACGCGCCTTGCCAATATTCCATGGAATGAAGCCAACACAAGCTGCCGCAACCAGCAGGGAAAGATGCATTGACTGGCTGTCCCCGGCTATCGAAAACAGCCAGGCCAGCAGGCACGAGGCAAAAATACCCTGCAGTCCGGCCATCCCGTTGCTGCCGTCCATGAAGTTGTACAGGTTGGTCATCCAGACTACAAAAAGCCCGCCCAGTACCATCGGAATCGCTCCTTCCATCCATCCGGACCTCGACGCGCACCATAACAGGTAGACACTGACCGTGAGCTGAACGAAAAAGCGCAGCCTGGCGCTTAGCGGGCGATGGTCGTCCCACCAGCCGGTGGCAGCCAGAACAAAAACGCCTGGAACTATGCAATGAAGCCAGAAATCGGGAATATCCTTCATTGCGAAAAACAGGGAAGAGATGAGCAGCGCCAGCACCAGCCCGGCACCACCGCCTCGCGGCGTCGCCTCAGTGTGACTGTGACGTGCCCCCGGGTGATCCAGCAAACCCGTACGCACAGCGTAGAAGGTGGCGAGACCGGTCAAAAGACAAGACAGAATTGCAGTCAGGGAAACTGACAGCAGCAAATCCATCTCGTTATTCTCCCAACACTCCGCTGATCTTCTTGGTAGTGCTCCAGTTTCTGCAACTCGGGCATTGCCAGTGATGCGTTTGACCGCTGAATCCGCAGTGATGACAGCGGTATCCGGGTTGCTTTGCCATCAGGCGGGCGGTAACTGCCTTGAGGATGTCATCGCTGGACTCGGCGTCGAGGTGGCCGGCCGCCTTTAGATCTATCAGGCGGTCGAGTCCACGCACGGAAGGCTTTGAAGTGAGGGTGTCCACCAGGTATTGGCCGGCGGCATCACCACTTTGCTCATCGGAGATGAATTCGGTGAGCTTCAGAATGAGGGAGATACCATTGTAGTTCACCGCCCATTCATCGAGTTTGCGGCGACTTCTCTCGGCCTGCTCTGCAGCGCCGGCGGCAGCCAGATAGGATTCAAGCAATTCGGGGATGTAATCCGCATCCAGGCCGGCGATTTCTTCGTAGAGATCCAGCGCCGTGCCATGCTGATCCTCCAGCGAAGCAATATCCGCCATGATGAATCTCGCCCGGATACACCTGGGATCATGGCGCCGCGCCTGCCGCAAGTGCCGCCTGGCTGCTTCCTTGTCCTGTTCCGACAACGCTGCTTCGGCCATCTCGCAACAGAATTGAGCCATGACATCACCCATGTGTTCACCGCTGACCTGCTCCAGCCGCTGCGCCTGTTCCAGCGCTTTTGCCCAGTCCTTCTCCTGTTGGTATATCTCGAGCAGACTGCGGAGTGCGGAAGGTGTATGCGCATCCGTTTCGATCAGTTCCGCGAAAAGCCGTTCCGCCCGGTCCAGCAGACCGGCGCGCATATAATCTTCACCGAGCTCCAGCAGCGCCTGCGTGCGCTGCTCAGGCTCGAGGCCGGGTTTGGCAATAATGTTCTGGTGAAATCGAATCGCCCGGTCAACCTCTCCACGGCGCCGGAACAGACTGCCGAGAGCCATGTGGGTCTCCACCGTATCCTGGTTGACTTCAGCGAGCTCCAGGAAGACCTGTATCGCCTTGTCCGGTTGTTCGTTCAACAGGTAGTTCAGCCCCTGAAAGTACTGGTTACTGAATAACTGGTTGCGTTTGGTGGACGACCGCCGGTCCAAAGTCCTTGCGAGCCACCAGCCCAGATAAACGGCGACCGGCAGCAGCAGGAGCAACAAGTATTCAATCATTGCTATTTTTTAGCGAACCCGGGGCACTGGAGGCTTCCCGGTTACGCGATCTGCGCAACTGGGAACGCAATGGGAGAATACTGAAAAACCAGGCGAGAATGAGCCCGAGAAAGAGGCCTCCGGCGCTTGCGCTCAGGATCAAAAGACCGAGCGGCCATTCAAGCTGAATGAAGAGCAGATCGACGCTTGCCGAGTCCGAATTCAGCGTGCCGACCAGCAGCCCCAGGCCGATGGCCAGGACCATGATGATAATGAAGATAATCCGGTACAAGCCTCAATCAGCTCTTCGGATAATCTACCCGCTCGCGCATAGCCTTACCCGGTTTGAAATGGGGCACATGCTTGCCGGGCAATGCGACCGACTCACCCGTTTTCGGGTTGCGTCCCATGCGCGGCGCCCTGTAATGCAAGGAGAAGCTTCCGAAACCGCGAATCTCGATACGGTCTCCATTGGCCAGGGCCGCGCTCATCTGTTCCAACACAGACTTCACACCCAATTCCACGTCCAGGTGGGCAAGGTGCCTTTGAAATTCGGCCAGCCGATCAATTAGTTCAGATTTTGTCATATGCAAACCCCTGTCCCTGGTTCCGGGGGCCGATTTTCAGCCCCCTTAACCCATTATTATATATTTCCGCCCTGAGGATCAGGACTCCTGCTCCAATTGTTCTTTCAGCAGGTCGCCCAGTGAAGTCGTACCGCCGGAGGCACTGCTTTGCTTGTACTCTTGCAGCGCTTCCGCCAGTTCGGCGTCTTCCTTGGCGCGGATCGAGAGGCTGAGCGTGCGGTTCTTGCGATCGAGGCTGATAAACTTGGCCTCGACTTCGTCGCCAACCGAAAGCTCGCGGGTAGCGTCTTCAACACGCTCTTCCTTGATATCAGACGCACGCAGGTAACCCTCAACACCTTCCACCAATTCGATGACCGCACCACGTGCGTCCACTTCCTTCACCACGCCTTTGACCATTGAACCACGGGGGTGTTCGGCCATGTAAGTGGCAAAAGGATCCTGGTCGAGTTGTTTGATACCCAGGGAGATCCGCTCGCGCTCAGGATCTACGGCCAGAACGACCGCTTCCACGTCTTCGCCTTTACGGAAATTGCGGACCGCATCTTCGCCGGTATCCTGCCAGGAGATGTCGGACAAGTGAACCAGGCCGTCGATACCGCCATCCAGGCCGATGAAGATGCCAAAATCAGTGACCGATTTGATGGCGCCAGTAACCTTGTCGCCTTTGTTGTAGATTGCGGCGAAAGACTCCCATGGATTCGTTTTGCACTGTTTCATGCCCAGCGAGATCCGGCGTCGCTCTTCGTCTATATCCAGAACCATGACCTCGACTTCGTCACCGGTGTGAACAACCTTTGCCGGGTTGACGTTCTTGTTGGTCCAGTCCATTTCGGAAACGTGGACCAGGCCTTCGACCCCATCCTCGATTTCGACGAAACAACCATAGTCCGTAATGTTGGAAATCTTGCCGAACAGGCGGGTGTTGACCGGATAACGACGGGCCAGATCCATCCAGGGATCATCGCCCAGCTGTTTCAGGCCGAGGGATACGCGATTGCGGTCCCGATCGAATCGCAGAACCCGCACATCCAGTTCATCGCCGACGTTCACGACTTCACTGGGGTGATGCACGCGCTTCCAGGCCATGTCCGTGATGTGCAACAGACCGTCAATGCCACCGAGATCCAGGAATGCACCGTAATCGGTCAGGTTTTTCACCACGCCCTGAACGATGGCGCCTTCTTCCAGGCGTTCCAGCAGGGCTTCGCGTTCAGCACTGAATTCGGACTCGACAACAGCACGGCGTGAAACGACGATGTTGTTGCGCTTACGGTCCAGCTTGATGATTTTGAATTCCAGGTCCTTGCCTTCCAGATAGGCGGGATCACGCACCGGGCGGACATCCACCAGTGAACCGGGAAGAAAGGCGCGGATGTCTTCAATATCAACGGTGAAACCACCCTTGACCTTACCGCTGATCTTGCCCTCGATGGTCTCATCGCCTTCGAAAGCACCTTCCAGTTTATCCCAGACAAGGGCACGCTTGGCCTTGTCCCGGGAGAGCCTGGTCTCGCCAAATCCGTCTTCGACGGTATCCAGCGCAACCTGCACTTCATCACCCACTTCCACCTCCAGGTCTCCCTGCAGGTTTCGGAATTGGCTAATGGGAACGATTCCTTCTGATTTCAGACCGGCGTTGACCACGACTGCGTCGTCGCGTATTTCCATGATGGTTCCGGTCACGATTGCTCCTGGCTTCAGATCTTGAGCCGCCAGGCTTTCTTCAAATAACTCAGCAAAACTTTCAGTCATGTTAATGTTTACTCACAAGTGGAATGCCATAAGCACCGATAGTCGCCGGCAACCACCCACCCTGGGTTGTGGGGTAACAAGTACCCGTTAATGTTCACTGTTCATTATAGGAGCAGATTACGTCCGCGTCGGACCACCTGGCTGCCTTTGGAAACTGAACAGCATATATATTCATTACTAGTCAAAGCGATACGTCAGATTCATCAAGTAATTTATGAATGATCTGCAACACCTCGTCGATACTCAAATCCGTTGAATCAATAACATGCGCATCGTCCGCAGGTTTCAGTGGCGCAATTGCCCTGGAGCTATCCCGCTCGTCGCGCTTTTTGATCTCCCGGAAAAGGCGCGAGAGATTAACACTTTCTCCTTTTTCTTTCAACTGCTTATAGCGTCTTTTAGCACGTGCCTCAGCATTAGCGGTGAGAAAAACCTTCAACACGGCGTCCGGAAAAATCACGGTACCCATATCACGGCCGTCGGCTACCAGGCCCGGGGCCTTGCGGAATGCCCGCTGGCGCTTGACCAGGGCTGAGCGGACAAGCGAAAAAGTGGCGATTTTCGAACTGAAGACACTGACCTCTTCAGACCTCAGGCGGCCAGTGATGTAATTGCCGTCCAGCAGAATGACCATCCCGTCGCCGGATATCCCAAAATTCACATCGAGGCTTGATGCCAAAACCCCCAGTGCTTCCTCCTCTTTCGGACTGATGCCGCGGTCGATGGCGGCAACGGCGACCAGCCGGTACAGGGCCCCGCTGTCCAGGAAGTGCCAACCCAGCCTTTCCGCCAGCCGCATCGCGACGGTGCCTTTGCCGGATCCACCCGGACCGTCAATGGTGATGACGGGTATGTTGTGATGCTCATCTGACATGTTTCACTCCAAACCTGCACATGCGGGCCATGCCCGTGCTTCATTCGGTCCGCCGCATCGCGGCCTCACGCAGCAATATTCCCACCGACACGCGTCAGATCATCCGCAAATCCAGGATAGGACGTGTCAATATTCTCGGCTCCTGAAACCCGCAGCGGAGAATCAGCGCCCTGCCCCAGGATGGCGAAACTCATGGCGCAGCGATGATCTCCGGCGCCATCGACCGTTCCGCCACCGATCGAGCCGCCGCGCACATCCATGCCGTCATCATACTCTTTAAGCTTCACACCCAGCGCCCCCAGGCCGCGCGCCATCACGGCCAGTCGGTCGCTTTCCTTGACCCGCAGCTCCGCCGCGCCCCTGAGCCGCGTGGTTCCACTGGAGGTCGCTGCCAGCGCCAGGATAACGGGCAACTCGTCGATAAGCGAAGGCACCAGATTTTCGGGAATGTCGATCCCATTCAACGGGCCTGCGTGGCGGATTCGGAGATCACCAACGGCTTCTTCTCCATAGTACCGGCGGTCGTGGATCGACAAATCGGCTCCCATCGCCTGCATCACATGGATGACTCCATCCGGCCACCATGAAAAATGCCGCGGACGAAATATCGGCAGGTACCCTGACCGTAGTTCCGGTCAACTTACTTCCCCCCAGTACACCGCATTCGCCGTGTAGTTGAACACCGAATGCGGGCAACATTTTCTCTGTATGGTCCCGGCTCTTGAGCGGCTCCAGAACCGCGGTGCGGCCCGCGGCATAGAGCCCGGCCAGGAGCAAGCAGGACTTGACCTGTGCGCTGGCGATCGGCGAGTGGTATTCGATCCCTTTCAATTCCGGGTTGCCCGTGATTCTCAATGGCGGAGTACCGCCTTCCGCTGTTTCTATCCGGGCGCCCATCATCGAAAGCGGCTGAACAATCCGCATCATGGGGCGCCGGCTGAGTGATTCGTCTCCGGTCAGTTCAGTTGCGAACGGCTGGGCGGCCAACACGCCCGCGAGCAGCCGCATGGCGGTTCCGGAATTCCCCATATCGAGTGGAGCTTGCGGCGCGGACAGACCCGCTTCGCCCACGCCGTCAAGCACCAGCAAGCCATCTTCTTCGCGCAGTTTCATTCCCAGTTGCCGGCAGGCGTTCGCGGTCGCCCGAACATCTTCGCTCTCCAGCAATCCCTCTATGCGCGACTGCCCGCTGGCCAGGCAGCTGAAAATCAGGGCGCGATGGGATATTGATTTGTCACCCGGCGGCGTCAGCTCTCCCCGCAGCGGGGAGCCGGCCGGCTGCGTCTCCAGGATCATGGCGGCGTGAGGACGGCCCTTGGATAAGAACCGAGAATACGGGATAACTTGCTGACCTTCTCCAGGTCCTTTAAAGCGGCTGCCAATTGCGGGTCTTGTGCATGCCCTTCAACATCGACGAAAAACACGTATGCCCATTTCCCAAGCCGCGATGGCCGCGATTCGATCCGTGTCATGTTCAGACCATGAACCTGGAACGGCTCCAGCAGACTGTGAAGTAAACCGGGACCTTCGTGGCCAGACAGCAGCAGCGTCGTCTTGTCGTCTCCTGAGGGTGCAAAAATCTGCCGGCCTATGACCAGGAAACGGGTCGTATTATCCGGGTGGTCCTCGATATCCGCGCACAGTACCGGCAATCCGTACACTTCCGCGGCCGAGCGGCCCGCGATGGCTGCTGCTTCGGGTGTGCTGCGCACACGCCTCGCGGCTTCGCTGTTGCTTCCCACCGAAATCAGCTCCACTCCCGGCAGATGAGCGCGCAGCCACATCTTGCACTGGGAAAGCGATTGTTCGTGCGAATAGATCCGCTCTATCTGATCCAGGCGCTTGGCCTGGGTAAGCAGATTCTGGTGGACGCGCAGTTCGATCTCTCCGCAGATTTTGAGATCGGAAAGCAGGAACATGTCCAGCGTATGACTGACGATTCCCTGGGTAGAGTTCTCAACGGGAACCACGCCGAAGTCTGCATCGCCGGCCTGGACCTGTTCGAACACATCATCGATGGCGGGCAGGCTGAGCGTATGCACGGAATGGCCGAAGTGACGGTGGACCGCTTGCTGTGTAAACGTCCCCTCCGGCCCGAGGTAGGCCACCTTCAGGGGCTCCTGTTGCGCCAGGCAGGCCGACATGATTTCGCGGAACAGCCGTAGCATCTCCTGGTCACTCAAAGGGCCCTGGTTCCTTTCCAGTACGGACCTGAGAACCTGGGCTTCCCGCTCGGGACGATATAACTCGACCGCATCCTGCGAAGCACTCTTGCTTTCTCTCACGCGAAAAGCCAGCCGTGCCCGTTCGCTGATCAGCTTTTGTATCTGTTCATCGAGGCCGTCGATCTCGTCCCGGACCGCTTCCAGATCGTCCGTGTCCTTGTGTGATTTACTCAATGCGCGCCTGCCCGATTGCGTGATGCTGGACCCAGCCGGTATTGTATAGTTTTCGCCTCGGGACGCATACCGCCCTATTGCACCCGATCGGCGGCTGGGCTTTCCATGACCTCACAGGACGGTTCCCCACCCAATCTGAAAGCAACCTCGCGAGCGATCACCCCGCTGGTCCGCACTTCCTGTGCGGTCAATCGAATCCGGACTTCCAGCGGCAACTCGCCCACTCCCGCCCCGCTTCCGGGCGCCACAGTGCGCAGTTCGTCCAGGTCCAGGAAATCCGCAACCAGGTTCAGATTCAATGACGGCAATCCCCCCATCCAGAGACAGCCCGATCCACCTGCTTCCTGCCCCACAGACTCCAGGCCGAGTTCGGTCAGTGTGATTTTGTCGGGCCGGTATTCGTAGTTCGTTGAGGCATTGATCACTTGTTCCGATCCCGGCGCAAGGTAAGAGGCTGCCAGGGAGCCGGAATAATTCACCAGTGATGTCGATGATCGTAAGTTCAGAACCCCGGCCCCCTCGATCCGCCACTCAAAATCCGTAGCCAGGACCGAGTCTCCGGCCATCCAGCGGAATTCACCCTCGATGTTTCCCAGTTCGGTGGTTGTCACACTGAATGGCGTGGGCTTGTCTTTCTCGAATTCCCGGAACTCGACCCTTTCTATCCCTAACTGACCGGTACCTTCACCCGGCCCGGTCAACTGCAGTGATTCAAGTACGAAATTGTCGACCCGCACCCGCTTGTCAATCAGTGGTCCCAATGCGACCACGATTTCATATCTTCCTGCACGCGCAACCGGTTCGCCTGCAGAAAAAGCGCTTATCTCGAGGTTTGTTCCGGACACGCCAAT
Organism: uncultured Lysobacterales bacterium; assembly: GCA_947258865.1. Taxonomy (GTDB): domain Bacteria; phylum Pseudomonadota; class Gammaproteobacteria; order Xanthomonadales; family SZUA-36; genus CAMYKC01. The sequence goes on along the minus strand of CAMYKC010000053.1, from coordinate 28,167 downwards.
CGCGGGGAGGAGCATGATGTTGAAATCGCCCTGCAGCTTCACGTCCATCCCGATCCGATCGCTGATCGCTCGTTCCAGAGCATGCCGCCCTCCCGCTGACTCCAGCCACTTGTCCACAGCCAGGTACAAGACCAGCAGCATCAGAAAAAAACCAAGTGGTATCAGAAGGAGCAAGCGGCGGGTGGACGGCTTCACTGCCTGCTCCCCGAACGCCGCGGCTGGCCGCGGGACTGGCATAGCGAAGTTAGCAAGTCTAAACTGATTCGCTTTAGCGACCACGGTTCATTTGCATGTCTTCCATCGATATGAGCGCACGGCACACCATGCCAAGGGAGGAAGCCCAATCGGCGGCTGACGAACTGGCCGCTGACCTGGCGCAAAAATTTCAAATCGATTATGGCTGGAGCGGCGATCACATTCACTTCGAACGGCCCGGCGTGAACGGCATGATTACCGTCCGCGATGGAGAGATCCGGATCAGGGCGCAACTCGGGTTGATGCTGATGTTTCTCAAGAAACAGATTGAAGATGAAATCACGCGTTACCTCGCCGAGCACTTTGATTGTACCTTTAACTAAAATCCGAAAGGATTCTCCGCTCCTGCAAACATTTTTTCCATCGCAGCCCACTCCCCAACCTGACCAGGTAATTGACCAGGGGTTTTCCGACCAGTTTATCGAGGTCATATCCGAGCTTCCGGATAAGCAGGATCTGACGTTCCCGGCCGGCCTTTTCGCTGCGCGCGCGGTAAACCTCACAGTAACGGGCCATGTCCAGGCTGTCGATCTTTTCCTGTTCCATGTAGCCGGCCATGCCCATATCGAATTCCAGGCTGATTGCCTGTAACTCGAATGCCTCGGACATCGTAAAAAGGGCATGGTCCGGAAGAAACCGCGTCATGACCGGCATCACTTTGCCCATATCCTGGTCGCGTTCACGGAAATCCAGACCACCATAGATTTCCGACAGAAAGAAAACCACCGCAGGCCGATAGCCCTCCTGCCGGATCAGGTCCTCAAAACTCGTGGCGATCCTGTTGCGCTGCCATTGCTGCAGAATCTCAAACCGCGGCAGGGGAAAGCCGCTGGCCTGAATTTCCCCGGCCAGGGCGTGGTTGCGCGCCAGCATCTGGTAAAGGCGTTCGGCCCCGGGCTTACCCATTGCAAAAGCCTGTCTGTCTCAGGAAGCGTATGCGATGGCTTCCAGTAACTGTTCTCCGGTTACCAATGTATGCCCCTCATCAGGCTCGCGAAGGCGACCTGCTCCTGTGAGGCCTCTGCCTGGTGATCTTTTAGCCCCTTCGATGCCGCGGAATCCGGGAACATTCGAAAAGCGCTGTTCATGATGATCTCGGAGACTTTCGGAGCGACAGCGTGCAGCACCTGGGCAAAAATACCCAGCCGTGTTGCGATCCGGAGCGGCTTGTAGATCACAGCCTGTTTGACCATGGCTGCCGCCTCGTCTGGCGCAATGGTAGGTACGTTGTCATAGATTTTCGTCGGCGCGATCATGGGCGTGCGCACCAGCGGCATATTGATCGTCGTAAAGCGCACACCGGTGTCGCTGAATTCGGATGCGGCGCAGCGTGAAAAAGCATCGAGCGCCGCCTTGGACGACACGTAAGCCGAGAACCTCGGCGCGTTGGACAGTACACCGATGGACGAGATATTGATGATGTGGCCACTGCGTTTTTTCTGCATGCCCGGCAGTACGCCCATGATCAGGCGCAGGCTGCCGAAATAATTCAGCTGCATGCAGCGTTCAAAATCATGGAAGCGGTCGTAGGACGTCGCGATCGACCGCCGTATTGAGCGCCCCGCGTTGTTGACCAATACATCGATACCGCCCATCTCGGCATTAATCTGCTTGATCACCGCGTCACAGGCCCCCATGTCGGCAAGGTCGGCGGAAAAGGCTTTGGCCTCGCCGCCCTCCTCCTCGATTTCACGCACGGTATCGGCGAGCTTGCTCTCATCGCGGGCAACGATCGCGATCCGTGCACCGGCGCGCGCCATCATCAACGCGGTGGCCTGCCCGATCCCCGAAGAACCGCCCGTGACGACAACCACCTTGCCGCTTACGTGCCCTCTCAGGCTGCGATCGATGAACAGATCGGGATCCAGGTTCCGTTCCCAGTAATCCCACAAACGCCAGGCGTAATCATCCAGGCGCGGGACCGTGATACCGGTCCCCTTAAGCAATTTGTGGGTGTCCCTGGAATCGAATTTTGTCGGGTAATTGATGAACTGCAGAACCTCAGACGGCATGCCCAAATCACTCAAAACCTGCCGGTAGATCCGCCGGATCGGCGGCAGCATTGACAAGCCCTGCTTCAGTGCGCCAGGAATATAATTGAACAGCCTTGCGTCGATGCGCATGCTCATCTGCGGCGCATGCGCGGCCTCGGCGAAAATATTCAGCACCTCTCCAATCCGCCTGGGCTTGGGATCCGTCAGGTGAAAACACTTTCCGTCCTGCCTGGGCAAATGTGCAATGTGGTCCATCGCCTTCACCACGAAATCCACCGGTACGATATTGATCCTGCCCCCCTCCACCCCGATCGTGGGCATCCAGGCAGGCATGGCCCGGCGCATCTTCTGAATCAGCTTGAAGAAATAATAGGGTCCATCGATCTTATCGATCTCACCGGTTTCTGAGTTTCCAACCACGATACCCGGCCGGTAGATACGCCAGGGAATTTTGCACTTTTTACGAACGATCCCCTCGGAATCGTGCTTGGTGCGGAAATAGGGATTTTCCAGTCCCGTGGCTTCCTCGAACATGTCTTCGGTAAAGATTCCGGGATAAAGCCCTGCCGCGGCAATGGAACTGACGTGATGAAAACGCTTCGCCTTTACGGTCTCAGCGAATCGGACAGCGTTTTGGGTGCCGTTGATATTGGCGGCTTCCTGGCTGGCGGCATCGGCCTTCAGGTCGTAAATGGCCGCGAGGTGAAAGACATGATCGATTTTTTCTGTCAGTCCCTTGCGCTGGGCCGGCGATATCCCCAGGAAAGGCCTGGTGAGATCTCCGGTAACAGGAACAACTTTAGCGGCAGCGGCCTTACCCAATCGCTCTGTGAGGCGATTGAGCTTGTCCCTTGACCCCTTTCGCACCAGTACATAAATTTTACCCCTGCGTTTGAGTAGCAACTCGATAAGGTTTTGCCCTATAAAACCGGTTCCGCCGGTAACAAAATAACTCATAGACTCGACTCCAGAATGAAGAACGGCGCGGGTGCATATCGTGATAGGATCATAACAGAACACAAGGCCGGAGTGACTAAAGGCCACGCACTGGAGAGCGCGGATAATGAGCAATGAACATGCGGAGTTTGAGCAAGCCGCCGATGCGGTAAAATCCCTGGCCGAACGGCCTGATGACACGACGATGTTGCAGCTTTACGCCCTGTTCAAACAGGGATCCGAGGGCGATGTCCACGGCAAAAAACCCGGTTTTTTCGACTTTGTCGGGGTTGCCAAATTCGAGGCATGGGAAAAGCTTGCGGGAACGACTCAGGACGAAGCACAACGCCAATATGTTGAACTGGTAAGAAAACTGGGCGGCACTTTCTGACGGGATGGCAAGGCGCGACACCAGGGAATTGATCCTCGGCACCAGCCTCGACCTGTTCAACGAATTCGGTGAACCCAACGTCACGACCAACCACATCGCCGATGAAGCCGACATCAGTCCGGGAAACCTTTACTATCATTTCCGTAAGAAAGATGAAATCGTCATCGAGTTATTCAAGCGGTTCCTGGTTCGATTTCAACCCCTGATAGAAATCCCTGAGGATATTTTGTTGCAGGCCGAGGATCTTTGGTTTCAGATGCACCTCAGTTTTGAACTCAAGGGGGAGTATCGGTTTCTGTATCGGAACCTGGCTGACCTGACCACACGAATCCCAGACCTGGACCGGGCTATGCGCGGCTTGCTCATCCGGGAACGGCAGGCGGCCTGGAACTCGCTTGGAGGCCTGGAACAGGCCGGAGCCATTCAAATTCATGCCTTGCAAAAGGAAATGTTGGCGGACAGCCTTTTGTTGGCGCTGACCTACTGGATTCCCTTTGCAGACCTGTTCGATCCCGGCGGGCTTGCGGACAGTTCGGCGCAGACCTCCGCGATCGCCCGTGTCCTTCTCATGGTGACGCCCTATCTGCGCGAGCCGGAAAAGAGCCAGTTCATGGAAATGGCAAACAGCTACCTGTCCCGTACCGGATAAAAAAAGGCCGGCGGGACGCCGGCCTGAAGAGGGATATCAGGGGGTTCCTGATAGTGTACGGCCCATCGGAGAGACCGGGCCTGAACCCTGGGTAGAAGTACTAAGCTGCCTTGGGTGTCTCAACTGCTGCTTTTTTCGGTGCAGCTTTCCTGGCAACGGTCTTCTTCACTGCAACTTTCTTCGGCGCCGTCTTCCTGGGCGCAGCCTTAACGGCCTTCGCCCTGGAGGCTGTTCTAGCCTTGGCCTTTGCCGGCTTTTTTACCGTCGTGGCTTTCTTATCCAGTTCGGATACTTTCCGGGAAAGCGACTGGACACGCCGGTTCAGGCTGTCCATGTCATCACGGCTCGGAATCCCCAGGGCCGCCAATACGTCCGCGACGCGATCCTTGAACAGGTTTTCGAGCTTGTCCCAGCCTTCGTTGGCCTGCTTGCGTACAGAGTCAGCCTGTTTTTCGACTTCTTCTCTCTGCTTGCGAACCGGTTCGAAACGAGTCTCGAAATCATCACGAATATCGCTTACGCGAGTCTCGATTTCGCCACGGAAATCTTTTACGCGGGTTTCGACTTCACCGCGAATGTCCTTGACGCGGGTCTCGAAATCACCCCGCATGTCATCGAATGCGCCTTCAACGTCTTTGCGCGTCCTTCTTTCGAGCTTGTTGCCTTCTTTCACCAGCCGCTCAAACAGCTTGTTGCCGTCCTTGATGAACTTCTCGCCTTCCTGCTGGGCGACACTGAAGGCACCGAGGCCTGCCAGCCAGATATCCCGTGCCGAATCGACGACAGGATTATCGGTCTTGCGGACGGTTGATTTACGTTGTACTTTCTTTTTCAGCTTCTTGGTAGCCATAACATCCTCCTATAGCGGGTGTTGTTTACAATTGACGGGTATATTCTAAGAACCGTAATTAGAGTAATCACACTAATATGCATCAGTGGACCCCTTTCCCCCATGACAACACTTCTTACGAATACAGCGGAGACTCTCTGCGACAGTCATGGGATGATCTGCACCTGGGCGACCAGGAACCCTTTCCCGAAGATGAAAAGTTGCTCGAAGCCTGGAGGTGCTTCCATCGCGGGGATTTCCAGCAGGCGGTAAGGTTGGCGGATGACCTCGGGCTGGCCGGTCATGCCGTGGCCAACAAGGCAACCGGAATCTACGCGACTTACCTCGAGGAAGACCAGAAGCGCCAGATCGACTGCTTCAAGTCAGCGATCGATCGGGCCGAACGCGCGATCGAGGCGTTCCCTGACGATCCGAACAGCCACTACTTCCATGCATTCAATCTGGGGCGATACAGCCAGAGCATTTCCGTCGTCAAGGCCCTGAAACAGGGCGTGGGTGGAAAAATCTTCAAAAGCCTGGAGCGGGCGATTGATCTGCAGCCCGGGCATGCCGAGGCGCACACGGCACTTGGCATGTACCATGCTGAGATCATCGACAAGGTCGGTAAACTGATTGGCGGCGTGACCTATGGCGCCAGCGAGAAAAAGGCGCTTGACCATTTTGCAAAGGCGCTGGACTTAACGCCGGGGGCGCCGATCGCTCACATCGAGTACGGCAACGGCTTGTATCTTCTGTACGGAGACAGGCGGATTGACGAAGTCTCCGACCTCTATATCAAGGCCTCAGAAATGGAGCCGCTGGACGCAATGGAGCGACTGGATGTGGAATCTGCGCTCGCAGAACTCGAGTAGGTAGCAAAAATTTCACTATTTTCTTTACAAAACACTTGAATTATCATAGTTTTATTAAAAATATTGACAGGGATGTATCATGATCAGTGAGAAAAATACCCTTATCGGGCACCTCGTGGAATCCAATGGGGCCGAATTCGTCGCCCAACTGATATCCGATGACGAGGGATTCATTTCGGAATTGTCGATCGATGGCCATGACGTCCGCATCGGGATGGTGGGCTCCTACCTGATGGTCAGGCAATCTGGAACCTACGTCCTGGTCATCGTCGAAAGCATGTGGCAGGAAGTCGATGGAGAGGGTCAGTTGGTCCGCATGCTGCGCGTGAACCCGCTGGGCGAGATCTCGGCCAAGGGCGGCTTCGAGCGGGGTGTCGCACACTTCCCCACCACCGGCGCGGAACTCCATCTCGTCACCAGCGCAACCCTGGATGTTCTTTTTTCCAAGTACAGTGCGGCGAACTTCAAGGTGGGCAAGCTCAGCGCTTTCGATACGGTTGATGTGTTCTTTGATCCGGATGCTTTCTTTGGACGCCACGCGGCGATTCTGGGACAGTCAGGCGCCGGTAAGTCATGGTCGGTCACCAGCTTCATCCAGTCGACTCTGAAAGCCATGCCCAACGCCCACGTGATCATCCTCGACCTGCACGGCGAGTACGGCACCAAGGAGTGGGACCCGACCACCAGCCCGCCCTTCCCCGATGACAAGGTGCGTTGCATCAAGGCCAGCGACCTGGAAATTCCCTACTGGCTGCTGACTTACGAGGAAATGATCGAACTGCTGATCGATGACGATGATCCCAATGCCTCGGTTCAGATAGCCTTTCTGCGCGGTGTCATGCTGGAACTCAAGAGAGAGGCCAACAAACACCTGGACTTGGGGCACATCACGGTGGATTCGCCCATCTACTTTTCGATGGATGACCTGGTCGAGCGCTTCAAATTCGCCAATGAAACCACTGCAGATTTCGGTAAAACCAAAACAGCCCTCACCGGAAAATTCGACCAGTTGCTGGTCAAACTCCACAGCCGCCTGAACGATACCCGTTACGATTTCCTGTTGCGGCCGGAAAAGCGGACATCGTCCGAATCCCTGTCCGGCCTGCTGCGTGATTTCGTCGGCCTCGGTGAGAAACGGGCCAAGGTAACGGTGCTCGACCTGAGTTCCGTGCCGTTCGACGTGCACCCGACCGTAACGTCCCAGATTGGACGCCTGGCGTTTGAATTCAACTACTGGAATCCGCGTTGCCGTGAATTCCCGCTGTTTGTGATCGCTGAAGAGGCGCACGCCTATATACCCCGGGACCACGTTGGCGGTCACCAGGGAACCCGGCGCAGTTTTGAGCGAATAGCCAAAGCAGGCCGTAAGTACGCAGTAGGTCTTTGTGTTGTCAGCCAGCGGCCCAATGAATTGTCGGAAACCGTGCTGGCGCAGTGCAGCTCGTTCGTTTGCCTGCGCATCACCAACCCGGATGACCAGGAATATGTTCGTTCGCTGGTGCCTGATTCAGCCCGCGGAATCCTCGAGGCGATGACCTCGCTGGCCCAAGGCGAGGCCATTGCTGCTGGCGAGGCCGTACCGATGCCGGTGCGGTTCAAGGTAACCATGCCGGATCCGCCACCCAATGCCCAGAGCATTGAATACGGAGAGATGTGGGCCAAGGGACCGGAAGAAACGGACGTCGAGCATATTGTCGACTGCTGGCGCCGCCAGAGGCGCTAGGGTTCGTCAGCTGGCGAGCTGCACCGAGTTTTCGGTCAGCCGCCTTTGCTTGGCCTCGTCCGAGCGTAACACCCGGATTTTTTCCAGGTATCCGTCCTGCACACCGGTGATGTACTCCCCGGAGAAACAGGACGTATCGAATTTCCGTATCTTTTCGTTTCCTTCACGGCAGGCGTCAATCAGATCGGGCAGGTCCTGGTAGATAAGCCAGTCGGCTCCCAGTTCTTTTTCAATTTCCCTGATGTTCCTGCCGCTTGCGATCAGCTCCGCCGGCGCCGGCATGTCGATCCCATAGATATTCGGATAGCGAACGGGCGGTGAAGCCGAGGCGAAATACACCTTCCGGGCGCCGGCCTCCCTGGCCATCTGAATAATTTTTTTTGAGGTCGTCCCGCGAACGATTGAATCGTCGACGATCAAAACGTTCTTCTTGCGAAATTCGAGGTCGATGGCGTTGAGTTTATGCCTCACTGATTTCTTGCGCACTTTTTGTCCCGGCATGATGAAGGTCCGGCCGATATAGCGGTTTTTGATGAAGCCCTCACGGTATTTCACATCGAGGTCGTAAGCCAGCGGCAATGCGGCCGTGCGGCTGGTGTCCGGCACCGGGATTACGACGTCGATATCGTGATCGGGGCGCTCGCGTAAAATTTTTCGCGCCAGCGCCTGCCCCATGCGCAGGCGAGCCTTGTAAACGGAAATGTCATCGAGCAGGGAATCGGGCCTCGCAAAATAAACGAATTCAAAAATACACGGGGACAATTCCCGCGCTTGCGGACTGACGTGAGTGTGTAGCTCACCGTCCAGGGAAACGAAGACGGACTCGCCAGGCTTCAGATCGCGCATCAGGGTAAAACCAAGCACGTCCAGCGCCACGCTTTCCGATGCCAGCGCGTATTCGGTGCCTTTTGAAGTTTCCCTGTAACCCAGCACCATCGGGCGAATGCCGTGCGCGTCCCGGAACCCGATCAGTCCATGACCACAAACGAGAGCGATGGCCGAAAAAGCTCCGCTACACCTGCTGTATACCCCGTCGAGAGCCGCGAAAATGTGTTCTGCGCCAAGGCGCTTTGGATTCTGTTTTTGCAGTTCATGCGCCAGAACATTCAGCAAAACTTCCGAATCGGAATTCGTATTGAGGTGACGCCGATCGCTGTCGAACAGCTCCTGGGTCAGCTCCTCTGTGTTGATCAGATTGCCGTTGTGCCCCAGCGCTATTCCGAAAGGAGAATTGACGTAAAACGGCTGCGCCTCTGATGAAACATCCGTCCCCGCGGTGGGGTAGCGCACATGACCGATACCCACCAGGCCATTGAGGGCCGTCATTGGTGACCCTTCAAATACGTCCCTGAGAAGGCCACTGCCCTTGTGCAGTGAAATCTTGTAGCCTTTCAGCGTCGCGATACCGGCGGCGTCCTGGCCACGGTGTTGCAGCATCGTCAATGCATCGTAAATGGCGGGCGCAACGGCACTTTTTCCGACGATTCCTACTATTCCGCACATAGTGACTTTCCCTGCTGGTCGGCGACTGTTCGGTCGCGCGAAATTTTACCACGCGCGACGGCATTCCGGGGGCACTTATTTGCCTTTGTCAAAGCCGCTCCCCCTACATGGCTTGCGCGGCTTTTGGCTGCGCCGGCCGGGGTGCTCAGGCTTTCGGATCCTCTTCGCTGTCCTCTGCTTTTTCCTCAGCCTTTTCTTTCGGTTCGAATTCCAGGTGCTCGCTGACGGATTCAGGCAAAAACGTTGCTGTCCAGTTGACCAGCGGCATCATTCGCTGGATGGTCAGTGACTCCTTCCACCAGGGATCAGCGGGTATCGGCGTAAAGCCCGCTACCAGCAGCACCGCAATGATCAGCACCAATCCCCTGGCGGCGCCGAATACGCCGCCCAGCAAGCGGTCCGTACCGCTCAAGCCGGTTTTTTCCACGAGCCGGCTAAGGAGGTAATTCGCCAGGCCGCCCACGAGCAATACGGCAATAAAAAGACCGGCGAATCCCATAGCCGTGCGCGCTGACGGCAACGTCACCGCATCCTCCATGAGATCAGCGACGTCCCCGGCGAAATAATAAGCAACGAGAAAGGCCGCCGACCACACCACGAGTGAAAACACTTCCTTGATGAATCCGCGCAGCGCACCAACCAGCACCGAAATGGCGATCACTGCCAGGATGGCGTAATCCGGCCAATTCATTCAGTCCTTCCTGTTCCCAGTTGGCATCGGGCGACCGCGGCTTCAATCGGTGCTCATGACGACGCCGTCCAGAGACAGGCGTTCGTTGACCAGCTGGTCTACCCTGATGGCTTCATCCCTTTCAAGGTAAGGTCCGATTCGAACGCGGTAAATGACGGACCCGGAACTCATGATTTCTTCCGAATACGCACTGAGAGAATCCTGCCTGAGCCTTGCAACCAGTTTGTCGGCGTTGGACTTGCTGGAAAAACTGCCGACCTGCACCACCCATCGTACAAGTGGGTCTGACGGCGCGGTGACCTGGACCGCATCATTCGCTGCAGACTCTGTGGTAAACGGACCGACGCGGACACGATGCAGCGTTCCGACATCAGACTTCACACTGTCCAGCAGGACTGAATGACCCTGTTCCCGGAGTGTATTTGCCAGGCGGGTGGCATTGTCGATGGAGCCGAAACTCGCCACCTGGACAAGGTAACGTCCTGTCGCCGCGGTCTGAGGCAACGACGGGGGCGTGGGTTCAGGCGACGATTCCGATACTAACGGTTTCTCCGCCGGCTGCTGGCCAGTCACTGCATCTTCGCTGACCTCGACTCCTTTCTGTCCCTTGCTGGAATTACCGGGTGTGGGCAGTGGCCGGGCCGATACTGGTGATGCATTGTCTTCCGGGACAGGTTGACTATCCCCGATGGGATACTTCCGGGTTTCAAAATCCAGTTCAGGGGGCTGTTTTGGAACTTCAATCCTCTGCGTTTCCGAGACGTTACCGTCGGGGCGCCCGCCAAGAATCATGGGCAAAATGACGACGGCCAGGGCGATCAGCACGCTGGCGCCGATCAGTCTTTGCTTAAGCGCGATATCCATTAATCAGATTAGCCTCAAATCCTGAATGATTACCCGGCTCCCGTGTCAGGATTTTAGCAGTATCTGTGCGCGCGTGTCGTGGCTGCTTCGGGCCGCCGGCCCTCATGTAGCTGCAACCAGCAAGCGGCCGGCCTGTGACGCCGTCAGGAAGGAGCCGAAAACCAGCACGCCGTCACCCGGGCCCGATTCGGCCATCGCGGTTTCCAGGGCCGCGGCAACGTCTGCAAATACCCGCACCGGCCGCAGTGACGCGGTGCGCACACGATCGGCAAGTTGCTTCCCGGTCTGTCCGCGGCTTCCTTCGATTCCTGCGCAGTAATAAGACGAAACGATCGCATCCAGTTCCTTGGCCACCGCCTGGACATCCTTGTCAGCCAGCATACCGAGCACGCAGCGAAGAGGCCCGAAGGCTTCCTGCTCGATGATTTCCCGCAACGCCTCGCTGACAGCCCTCGCGGCCATGGGATTATGCCCGACGTCAATCCAAACAGCCGGTTCCCCATCAACCCGCTGCAGCCGCCCGGGCAAACGCACGGACTGCAGGCCTCCGGCGAGCGCGGCTTGCTCAGCGGCGGCCGACGGGATCAATGCCATTATCGAAGCGAGCCCGGTCGCTGCATTGTTCAGCTGGTGCGACCCCGCCAGTCGCGGCAAGGGCAGCACCAGATCAACCTCTCCCATGCAGAACCGGAATCCGCCGTCTCCGGGGGTCGCGTGGAATTCAATTCCCAGCCGTTGCAGTGATGCATGTTCTTGCATGGCAATTTGCTGGATACTCGCCGGCGGGTCAGGTTGGCCGCACACCACCGGGCGTCCCGCGCGAATGATGCCTGCTTTTTCCCGCCCGATGCTGACCAGGTCGTTGCCGAGGTATTCCTGGTGGTCCATACCAACGGGGGTAATGACCGCACAATCCGCGTCCAGCAGATTGACCGCATCCAGGCGTCCGCCGAGACCCACTTCCATAACAGCGTAATCGAGCTTCTCGACAGACAGGATGCAGAAAGCCGCCAGGGTGGTAAATTCAAAATAGGTCAGGCTTACCTCGGCCCGGGCCGCTTCTACCTTCCCGAAAGCCTCAATCAAGCGGGCATCGGATACCGGTTGCCCGCCTATCAGCACGCGCTCGTTAAAGTCGTACAGATGGGGGGATGTGTAACTTCCGTAGCGATAGCCCAATCCATCCAGCAGGCCGCAGATGGTCGCGCCCGTGGACCCCTTGCCATTCGTTCCCGCGACGCTGAAGATCCTGTCGGCAGGCTTCGGTGACCCCATTCGCTGCCAGACTGCCCGGCATCGCTCCAGGCCGAGGTCGATTGCCTTGGGATGGCGGACTTCCAGCAGGGCCAGCCATTCAGCGAGGCTACGCCGTGAAGCCTGGACGTCCACAGGTTCAGTGGTGCTATTCAGTGGAAACAATCTCTCCGCTGACAGGCTTGGGGCGCTGCCCCGCGGTCATGAGGCTGAGCATCGCGGAGATTGTGTCACGAAGCTCCCGCCGGTCCAAAATCATGTCGATCGCGCCTTTCTCAAGTAAGAATTCGCTGCGCTGGAATCCCTCTGGAAGCTTCTCCCGCACGGTCTGTTCGATGACCCTGGGGCCCGCGAATCCGATCAGGGCGCCCGGTTCGGCAATATTGATATCGCCGAGCATACCGAGGCTGGCCGACACACCGCCGGTCGTCGGATGGGTCAATACAGAGACGTAGGGAATACCTTCATCGGCCAAACGTCCCAGAACCGCGCTGGTCTTGGCCATCTGCATCAGCGAAAGCAGTCCTTCCTGCATCCTTGCACCCCCGGTAGCTGAAAAACACACCAGGGGCGCGCGGGTGCGCAGGCTTTCCTGGCCTGCACGGGAAAATTTTTCACCCACCACCGATCCCATGGACCCGCCCATGTAGGCGAATTCGAATGCGCAAGCCACGATGTCCATCCCATCGAGCTGTCCCGCGAGGGCCACCAGCGCGTCTTTTTCGCCGGTCTTTTTCTGTGCAGCGGAAATCCGATCCCGGTACTTCTTGCTGTCGCGGAATTTGAGAGGATCGGTCGGCTCGAGGCGGCCGGCAATTTCACGCTTCTCGCCGGGATCAAGGAACTGTTCCAGCCGCAGACGCGCGGTCACCGGCATATGGCTCGAACACTTCGGGCATACGAACAGGTTACGTTCGAGCTCCGGCCGGTATAAAACGGCCGCACAGTCGCCGCACTTGGTCCACAGACCCTCCGGCACGGTGCGCTTGCTTCCGCCCTCGGTGCGGATCCGGGAGGGCATCAATTTTTGAAACCAGCTCATGAGTGACTATTGTCCATAGCCTCGCGAATGGGTGCAAGGAAGTTAGCGGCTCGCGCACAGGCGTCTTGCTCGGAATCAGCGCCCTCCAGTGCTGCGATCAGCGCGCTTCCAATGACCACGCCATCGGCCAGCCCCGCCACTGCGGAGGCGCTTTCGGGGCTCTTGATGCCAAATCCCACGGCGAGGGGCAGCTTGCTGTGGGAACGAAGAATCCTGACCGGATCCACGAGGCTGGACTCCTCCAGGCGGTTGGCCCCCGTGATGCCCTTGAATGAGACGTAATAGAGGTATCCCCTGGCTTGAGCGGCAATCGCATCCATTCGCGCCTCGGTCGTGGTCGGCGCCACGAGACAAATCGGAAAAATACCGTGATCGTCCAGATCGCCGCGCAAGTTTTCCATCTCCTCCGGTGGACAGTCCACCATCAGGATTCCATCGACGCCGGATCCGGCCGCATCCTGCGCAAAGTCCGCGTATCCGTAGCGCTCGATGGGATTCAGGTAACCCATCAGGACCACCGGCGTCTCGCTGTCTTTTCGCCTGAACTCGCGCACGTATTCCAACACACGCCTCAAGTTCACACCCCTGGAAATTGCTCGTTCGCTTGCCGCCTGGATCACCGGGCCGTCAGCGCTGGGATCCGAAAAAGGAACACCCAGTTCGAGCACGTCGGCCCCGCTGTCTACGAGTGCATGCAGGACGGAAACGGTCCAGGCCGGATCGGGATCACCCGCGGTGACGAAAGGAATGAGCGCCGTTCTTCCTGCCGCTGCGAGCGCTTCGAAGCGGCTGTCAATCCGGTTTTTCAAAGCGTGATCCCTTCCAGCTCGGCGACCGTCTGCACATCTTTGTCGCCGCGCCCTGAGAGGTTGATCAGGACAGTCTGGTCGGGGCGCATTTCCGCGGCGAGCCGCATTCCATAGGCGACCGCGTGGCTGCTTTCCAATGCGGGAAGAATGCCCTCGAGCCGGGTGAGCTGATGGAATGCTTCCATGGCCTCGTCGTCCGTCACACCAACATACTCCGCGCGGCCAGTGTCCTTGAGCCAGGCGTGTTCCGGCCCTACGCCCGGATAGTCCAGCCCGGCCGATACCGAGTGGGTGTGTTCGATCTGGCCACTGTCGTCGTCCATCAGGTAGGTGCGGCAACCATGCAAAACACCGGGGCGACCGGCGCACAACGATGCAGCATGATGCTTGGTGTGCAGCCCCTTCCCCGCAGCTTCCACGCCGATCATTCTCACATCATCGTCGGCAATGAAAGGATGAAACAAGCCCATCGCATTCGACCCACCCCCGACGCAGGCGACCAGCACATCCGGCAAGGCTTCGTATTGTTTCAGCATCTGTTTCCGGGCTTCCCGGCCAACCACGGCATTGAAATCCCGGACCATGACCGGGTAAGGATGAGGTCCTGCGACGGTGCCGATAATGTAAAACGTATCATCGATGTTGGTCACCCAGTCCCTCATCGCCTCGTTGAGTGCGTCTTTCAGGGTTTGCGAACCGGACGTCACCGGACGAACCTCGGCGCCCAGCAGCTTCATCCGGAAAACATTGATCGCCTGGCGGTGAATGTCGACTTCACCCATGTAGACCACGCAGGACTTGCCCAGCCGTGCCGCCACCGTCGCGGAAGCGACACCGTGCTGGCCCGCACCGGTTTCAGCGATGATCCGGGTCTTGCCCATGTGGTGGGCAAGCAATGCCTGGCCGACCGTATTGTTAATCTTGTGCGCCCCTGTGTGGTTCAGGTCTTCGCGCTTGAGCAGGATACGGGCGCCGCCCGCCACCTCGGTCAGCCGCTTCGCAAAATACAGCGGTGAGGGACGACCCACGTAGTTGGCCAGGTCGCTATCGAAACGGGCCATGAATTCATCATCGCTGCGCCACCGGAAATAAGCCTCTTTCAGTTCGTCCAGGGCATGGATGAGGGTTTCTGAAACGTAGGTGCCACCGTATGGCCCAAAATGGCCATATTCGTCCGGCTCGAAAGAAAGCGGTTCTGCAGTGGATGATTCAATACTCACTTTTTGCCTCTCTGATAAATTTCTTCAACTTCTCCGCGCTCTTGATTCCCGGCGACTCTTCCACGCCACTGGAAACATCGACGGCCCAGGGACGCACCTGCTGTATGGCTTGCCTGACATTTTCGGGTGTCAGACCTCCGGCCAGTACCAGTGCCTGCGGTACCCGGGGAATCATCGACCAGTCGAAGACGATTCCGGTGCCGCCCAGCCCCCCGGGCTGATGGCTGTCGAGCAGCAGCGCCGCCGCATCGGGAAAATCCTCGCCGGCCCGCTCGAGCGCCCGCCTGGAATCCATCGACACCGCCTTTATGTAGGGCAGGCCGAACCGGCGGCAATACCCGGAATCCTCGTTACCGTGAAACTGCAGCAGGCTAAGCGGCACCCGCTCGAGAATCCGTTCGACGTCCTCGAATTCCTGATCCAGGAAGAGACCCACACGGGAGACAAAAGCTGGTACTTCACGGACCAGTTTTTCCGCTTTCCCGGGATCGAGCCGGCGCATACTCCTTTGGGCAAAAACAAAGCCAAGCGCATCGGCCCCCGCCGCCAGGGCTGCCTGCAGGTCAGGGAGCCTGGTAATGCCACAAATTTTCACCCTGACTGAGTTCATGAAAGGTTCCAGCCTCTTGGAAATGCCGCCGCCGAATCCGGTAAACCATGTTGCTTCGGATAACGGGCGCCGACGAAATACAAACCCTCCGGTGCCGCGGTAGGTGCTGCTTTGGACCGGTCCCTGGCTTCGAGCACCTGCCCCAGCCAGTCTGTGGATTCATCACCCCTGCCGATCCGCATCAGGCTACCGGCGATATTTCGCACCATGTGATAAAGAAACCCGTTTGCCGAGATCTCGAGCGTCACGACGTCACCAGAGCGCCCAACGGCAATTTCCTGGATTTCCCTGACCGCATGCCGGGCCTGGCAGGCGCCCGCACGGAATGAGGTGTAATCATGTTCACCCAGCAGCAACTGGGCCGCTTCGTGCATCTTATCAGCGTCAAGCGGGGTCCGACACCAACTCGTTCGCTTCGCCTCCAGCGCGGGGCGTATCCAGCGATTCAGGATCAGGTACCGGTACCTGCGCGAGAACGCGCTGAAACGAGCATGAAACGAGTCATCCACCTGCCGGACCCAAAGCACGCTGATACCGGTTGGCAACTGGCTGTTCAGGCCCAGTATCCAGGAGCGTTCCGATCGCGTGGCCTCCGAGTCGAAATGGGCCACCTGCCCCAGGGCATGCACACCGGCATCCGTCCGGCCGCAACAGGTGACTCGGGCTTCGTGATCGGCGACCTCGGCCACAGCGCGCTCCAGACAGCCTTGCACGGTTGGTTCCTGGCGCTGGATTTGCCAGCCCAGGAACTCACTTCCGTCGTATTCCAGCCCTAACGCGTACCTCATCAGTCCCAATCAATTCGTTAATCAGCGGAAACAAAAAGGGCCGCAGCGGGGCATCCGCCACGGCCCTGTCATTCGCAGATTTTCCTATTAAGCGCCCAAAAGGTCTAGCATCTTCTGCGCATCGGCTTTTTGTTCATCGCTGCCGTTGGTCACGACTTCCTGGAGAATGACGCGGGCGGCTTCCTTATCCCCCATGGAAATATAGGCCCGGGCCAGATCGAGCTGAATCTCGGGATCCGAGCTTTCTTCATCCAGTATTTCCGCGTCGTCATCGCTTGCGCCGAATTGCTTGACTGGCTCGGCCTCTTTCACGGCTTCTTCATCAGCCGGAATGTCTTCCGGTTCCGGTTCGGGGGTCTCCTCGAGGACGCGCAGTACTTCTTCGGCTTCGTCCTTGATTTCGCGAATTGATTCTTCTTCCGCCGCGGCTTCAGCCGCCGCCCTGGCGTTTGCACCGCGCCTGCTCATCCACCAGCCGACCGCGCCCACTGCCAACACGAGCAGTACAATCAACCAGACTGTCAGGTTTTGGTACCAGGGCGTTGATTCAGATTCGGCAGCCTCCCTGGCTTCAGCCTGACGCTCCTCACGCAGCCGCTGCTCCATATTGGCCATATCGGCATCGGCGACACGGTCTTGCTCTGTTGCCGCGAGTTGGGATTCGAGTTCCTTGATCCGTTCCTGGAGGTAAGCGTTCTGCTCCTGCTGGTTGAACAGTTCTTCTTCCGTTCTTGCCAGGTCCCCACGCAGGGCCTGGACACCAACCGTCGCGTCCGCTGTTTCTTCAGACTCCTCAAACCCATAGGCGCTATCGAGGTCGCTTTCTGCTGATGGCGGAACCAGTTCCAGCTGATCTACCGCTTCAGCCTCGCCCGTTGCAGCGTCATCGGCCTGGTCTGCCTTCGGGGCTGCTTCAGACGCATCCCCCGGGCTGGCGGCATCATCGGCGGCATCAGCCCCGGGAACCGCAGGCGCGAGGTCCAGCGGCTTTACCGCGGCACTCTCTTCGGCCAACAGGGGCATCGAGGGACTGGAAATCTCCTGGCCCAGTTTTCGGCTCGTGAATTCCTCTTCCTGCATCAACACCTCATTGTATGCGGTGGCCGCTGAAATGCTGTTGACGCTATCGATCGCCGGCATGCGCAGGATCGCACCGCGTTTGAGCAGATTGATATTGTCGTTTATGAAAGCATCCGGGTTCGCTTGCTGAATGGCGATCATGACCTTGTTGATGTTCAGTCCACTTTCCCTGGACCAATCCCTGGCAATTACCCACAAAGTGTCGCCGGTTTGCACCGGCCCGTACTCATTGGCATCCGGTACCCGGGCGGCCGGCTCAGCTCTCTGTGCCCGGGGCTGGGATGGCGTTGCCGGGCTCTCGGTCACGGCATCGGTGGTTGCTGCGGGCGCTGCGGCGCTTGCCGGTTTACGCTTGTCGATTCGTGGAATAGGCGCCGGCGCGGGTACCACGGGCGGATCGAGAAACAGCGTGTATTCCCTCAACATGCGACCGCTGGACCAGTTGACCTCCACGATGAGACGGACAACCGGGCTCCCGATTGGCAGTTCGCTGGTGGCCATGAGATACGCATCGCCGTCAATATCCTCGATCGTAAACTGGATCGGCACGGGAATCGATTCGCGGCTCGCGCCAATCAGTTCATAATCGTCCGCCGACGCCAGTTTTGCCGTAACGGAGGCTACGTCGTCTGATTGTTGGCTGATCAGGTCGATTTTGGCCGTGAGAGGTTCATTGAGAAACGACTCGACCGTGGCTTCACCGAGCCCGAGCGACAACGCCGCCGGGCTGAATGATAATGATGCAGCAGACAGAAGCGCTAAAGCGCCGATGCGATTGAAGGTGTTCATTGAGTCCCTCCGTCTTTCCCTGACATTTAGAAGAACAGGTGTGTTTGAACTGCCTGGTCTTTGTCAAATTTCCTCTTATCCAGCAGAGTTTACGATTGCTTGCTCTGTGTTTCCACTGGAATTCCTGTTTTGTTCAAGACAGTCCATGATCTGGACGGCGTTCAGAGCCGCCCCTTTCCTGACGTTATCGGCCACCACCCACATGCTGATGCCTCGCGGATGGCTTATATCCCGTCTCAGTCTACCGACGAAAACAGGATCTTTGCCCGCGGCATGTGTCACCGCAGTCGGGTGAATCATGTCCTGACCATCGAAGACCTGCACCCCGGGTGCGGCATCCAGCAATTTGCGAACATCCGCAATACTGATGTCCTCGCGAGTTTCGAAATGCACCGCTTCGGAATGCCCAAAGAATACGGGGACCCGGACCGCTGTGGCGTTCACCAGCACACCCGGGTCCTCGAATATCTTCTGGGTTTCCCACACCATTTTCATTTCTTCACGAGAATAACCGTTGTCCATCATTTCATCGATTTGCGGCAGCACATTGAAGGCAATCGGCTGAGCAAACTTGCTGACCTCCGGTTCCTTGAAGCTGAGCCGCGCCATGGTTTGCTCCGCCAGTTCCAGCATGCCGCCCCGGCCGGCACCGGAAACCGACTGGTAGGTCGCCACGTTGATGCGCGCGACTCCCGCTGCACGGTGGATCGGGGCCAGTGCAACCACCATCTGGATGGTCGAGCAATTTGGATTCGCGATAATGGCACCTGAGCCAATCCCGGCGAGTACGTGCGCGTTCACTTCCGGAACGACAAGGGGAATGTCATCGTCGTACCTGAATGCCGACGTGTTATCTATCACAATGGCGCCCGCGGCAGCGGCTTTCGGTGCGTATTCCTTGCTGACTGATCCGCCGGCTGAAAAAAGTGCGTAATCGACTGTTGAAAAATCGAATGCCGCAAGGTCTTCGATGGTCAACTCCGTATTTCCGAATTCAACCTCGGTCCCCGCGGAGCGTTCGCTCGCGAGTGCTGTCACGTGGTCTTCACGGTAGCCACGCTCGGCCAATATGGACAGCATGACTTCACCCACGGCACCACTGGCGCCGACGACTGCGATATTTGCTAATTTATTCATGTTGCGTATTGTAAAGAAAAAATAACATACTGTTTAATATAAATTTATCCATTTTGCGCCCGGTGAAGCAAAATGTGATCCATCAGCACAAGCGCCATCATGGCCTCGACGATCGGTGTAGCCCGAATGCCGACACAGGGATCATGGCGTCCCTTGGTCACGATCTCAACCTCGTTACCATCGATATCCAGGCCCTGACAGGGGATCCTCAGGCTGGACGTCGGCTTGAAAGCCGTGCTGACGATGACGTCCTGGCCGCTGGATATGCCGCCCAGGACGCCGCCCGCGTGATTACTCAGAAATCCCCGCTGCGTCATTTCATCGCGGTGTTCGGTGCCCTTCTGCGCCACGCTATCAAATCCCGCCCCGATTTCAACGCCCTTGGCGGCGTTAATGCTCATCATTGCGCTGGCCAGGTCGGCATCGAGTTTGCCATAGATGGGCGCACCCAGCCCGGCCGGAACATGTCGAGCGATTACATTGACGCGCGCACCGACCGAATCGCCTGATTTTCTGAGGGCATCCATGTATTTTTCGAGCTCCGTGACCTTCGCCGGATCCGGGCAAAAGAACGGGTTCCGTTCAATGGAATCCCAATCCATGACTTCATCCGTCCGGATCGGGCCGAGTTGCGCCAGCCAGCCCTGAATTTCAATCGAATGGTTGAGTTTCAGCCACTTTTTCGCAAGCACGCCAGCCGCAACGCGCATCGTCGTTTCACGCGCCGATGAGCGCCCACCGCCCCGGTAATCACGAAAGCCGTATTTTTTCCAGTACGTGTAATCCGCATGGCCGGGCCGGAACTGTCGCTTGATGTTCTCGTAATCGCGCGAACGCGCATCGGTGTTCTCGATCAGCAAAGCGATGGGCGTGCCAGTCGTCTTGCCTTCGAAAACGCCGGAAAGAATCTGCACGTCATCTTTCTCGCGGCGCTGCGACGTGTGGCGGGTTTTGCCGGTCGCGCGACGCTGCAGATCCAGCCGAATCTCGTCCGCGTCAATTTCCAGCCCCGGCGGACAGCCGTCGATTATGCAGCCGATTGCGGGGCCATGGCTTTCGCCGAAGGTGCTTATCCGGAACACGTGTCCGAAAATGTTATGCGACATATTCTCTTTCCCCGATCAGTGTGACCACATCAGGCCTGGCTTCCTCGAGCTGATCTCGTGTTAAAACGAAAACCCCTGACCCGCCGCGTTCGAATTCAAGCCACAAGAATGGCACTCGCGGCAAGACAGCGGCCAGCCTGCGCTCACTCTCGCCTACTTCGCAAACGAGAATCCCATCCTCGCGCAGATAGCCAGGCGCGTCCACCATGATCGTCAGAACGGCATCCAGGCCATCTTCACCCGAAACCAACCCGATACCGGGCTCGCAGCGGTATTCCTTCGGCAGTTCTTTAAGGTCACCGGCCGGGACATAGGGTGGATTCGCCACGATCAGATCATACCGGCATGCGGGGAGCGATTGGAACAGATCCGATTCAAAAAGATGCACCCGTTGGGAGACCCCGTGGTGCCTGGCGTTGCGCCGCGCAATCTCCAGCGCCTCCGCGCTGATATCCACCGCGTCGATCCGTGCGTCAGGCAAATTGAGCGCGGTTGCAATGGCGATGCATCCGCTGCCGGTGCACATATCCAGTACCCGCTCCACCTTTTCCGGCCGTAGCCACGGCTGAAAGCGGTCCAGGATGAGCTCGGAAATCGGGGAACGGGGAACCAGGACACCGCGGCTCACCTCGAATTTCAGGCCGGCGAAATAGGTGAACCCGGTCAGGTAAGCCAACGGTTCCCCGCTCTTGCAGCGGGCGCCCACCAGGCGCCTGATCCCGGCCCGGGCGTCCTCATCGACCGGCCGCCCCCAGTCCGAGAAACTCCCATCCAGGGATTCACCGAGCACATGCAGAACGAGCCAGGCCGCCTCATCACGGGCATTGTCCGTGCCGTGGCCGAAGTACAGCCCGGCTCCGGCCAATTGAGCCGCAACCTCATCGATGCATGCCGCGATCGTCATCTGTTTTTTGCCATCCATGATCATGAATGTCGAAGTATAATCCAGCCTGTGAAGAGCTGATTGTTGCGTGACCCATGAATTTCGAATTTCCGCCATTCCGCATGGTGATCGCCCTGGTCATCGTTGCTCTCATCAGTGCCACGGCTGGTGTGTCGCTCTGGAAACTCGTACAGGATAATCAGCAGGCCCCGGCGGCTTCGTTGATCATGCTTCCCGAACCCAGGGTGATTGCCGATTTCAACCTGGTTGACCAGGATGGACAGCTTTTTTCTCTTGAAAATCTGCGTGGCAGATGGTCTTTGCTTTTTTTCGGCTTTACCCACTGCCCGGACGTGTGCCCGGGCACGCTTTATGACCTGCAAATGGTGCACAGCGCACTGGTCGAAAAATCGGGCGGCTTGCCGTTGGCGCACCAGGTCCTTTTCGTGTCGATCGATCCCGAGCGGGATACGCCCGAAAAACTGAAGCAATATGTTGCGTATTTCGATCCGGCATTTATTGGCGTCACCGGCAGCCACCAGCAACTGCAGCCCCTGACGATGCAGCTTGGAATTGCATACCGCATTGAAGATCATGAGGCCGGTGATGCGCAGTATTCCGTGGACCACTCCGCCAGTATTCTGCTGATGGGTCCGGACGGGCGCCTGCACGGCGTCTTTCCCGCCCCGCATGATGCGTCTAAAATCATTTCGGACATGGACTCTTTTGCCAAGTGAACGGAAACTGAAATGGGACTGATCGAGAAACTGTTTGCGGGACTGCAGTACCTTCTTCCCCATCATTTGCTGTCGCGACTGGTGCATGCGTTCATGAGAATCCGTTTCGCCCCGGTCAAAAACTCGCAGATTGCCTTGATCAGCAGTCTGGTCGGGGTGGACTGGAGCGAGGCGAAACTCCAGGGCGCTTCCGATTACACTTGCTTCAATGACTTTTTCACGCGGGAACTGGCTGACGGCGCCAGGGCGGTCGATCCCGAACCGAAGTCTTTTGTCAGCCCCTGTGACGGCAAGATCAGCCAGTGTGGGCGCATCACAACGGACCGGATCGTTCAGGCCAAGGGACACCACTACAGCATTCGCTCGCTACTGGCCAACGATCCTTCAGCCCTGGATTTCAACAACGGATTTTTCCACACCATTTACCTTTCACCGAAGGATTACCATCGTGTCCACATGCCGTTCGGCGGCAGGCTTCAACGCATGATTCATATTCCGGGACGCCTGTTCAGCGTGGCGCCCTACACGGTGCGGCAGGTGCCGGATCTTTTTGCCCGTAACGAACGCGTGGTCAGCCTGTTCGAGACCTCCCACGGACCCATGGCCGTCGTGCTGGTCGGCGCCATGCTGGTGTCCAGCATGGAAACGGTCTGGTCGGGCATCGTCACCCCGCCCCGGGGCCGCAAAGTCACCAGGGGCGACTGGTCGCGGCGCGATATCCTGCTTCAGAAAGGTGAAGAGTTGGGCCGGTTCAACATGGGCTCGACCGTGATCCTCTTGCTTCCGCCCAGCGCCGTGTCTTCCGTCGAGCCCAACGAGCCGGAAGACATCGTGGTCATGGGGCAGAAACTCGGCCGCCTGTGCTAATAGAAGGAGTCTCGCTTCCCTGCTCCCGCCTACGCGTGGACGGCGTTCGGTCAGCACTTTTTTCGGCGACGCCGAAAGTCGCTCTGCCCTCACTGCCTACGCTGCGGAAGGCGGCTGCGCTCGACGGCATGCGACGGCAGGTCGTGGGTCGCCTGCGGCTCCATGGATTTAATCGGCCTCGCCGGTGATTACTCTGTACATGTTCCACAGGGGTATCTGGTAGCTGTGTTCAGGACCTTCGGGCTGTCGGGAACAGCCGAAGAGCGCACAGGGATGTCCTGAGCGTGTCTTGAACACAGCCACCTGACAGCCCTGTGGGTCTTTTATCGATTTACCCCGAAGGGTGCTTGCAGATTAATTGCCGGCAAAGCCGGCTCCCGTATTCCTTACCAGCCGCACTGGCGGCCCGCGTTCTGCTCATCCAGCCATGCCTGTAACGGCGCAAAGTAATCCAGGATCGCCGTCGCATCCATTTGCTCTGATCCCGTCATTGCTTCCAGCGCTTCCGGCCAGGGCCGGCTTCTGCCCATTTCGAGCATCGCGTTCAATCGTTCACCGGCCTCTTTGCTTGCATAAATCGAGCAGCGATGAACCGGACCTTCATTGCCGGCAATTTCACACAGCGCCCGGTGGAACTGGAACTGCAGAATCCCGGTGGAACTGGAACTGCAGAATATGGGCCAGGAAATAGCGTGTATAGGGCGTATTGCCGGGAACGTGGTACTTGGCCCCCGGATCGAATGCGTCGTCCGGCCGCTCGCCGGGTGCTGCGACGCCCTGGTATTTCTCGCGCAACTGCCACCACAGGTCGTTATAGCCGTCAGGCCCCACTTCACCGGCAAAAACTTTCCAGCGCCACTGGTCCACCATCAGCCCAAACGGCAGGAAGGCAATTTTCTCCAGCGCCTGCTGCATCAATAAGCCGAGGTCGCCGGAGGCATCAGGAACCTCCTCCAGCAGGCCCAGTTTCTGCAGGTATTCGGGCGTAATCGACAGCGAGAGCGTGTCGCCCACCGCCTCGTGGAATCCGTCGTTTGCGCTGCCGCGGTAAAGGAAACTTTGTTCTTTGTAGGCCCTTTGATAGTAGTTGTGGCCCAGTTCGTGGTGGATGGTTTTGAAATCTTCGGCGTTCACATCAATGCACATCTTGATGCGCAGATCGTCCTGTTCATCGATATCCCAGGCGGACGCATGGCATACGACATCACGGTCGGCAGGTTTCACGAACAGGGAACGCTCCCAGAAGGTTTCAGGCAGTTGCTCAAAACCCAGTGAGCTGAAAAAAGCTTCACCGGTCTCGACCATGCTCCGTGCATCGTAGCCCTTACCCTGCAAGATTTGGGTCAGGTCGTAACCAGCAGCGGTTTCTGGCGGTGCGACCAGGTCATAGATATTTTCCCAGCTCTGCGCCCACATGTTGCCCAGCAGGTGGGCGGGAATGGGTCCATCGGCAGGCACGATGTCCGTGCCGTACTGCTCGCCCAGTTTCGCTCGCACATGGCAATGCAGGGCTTCATAAAGCGGGCCTACCTGGTTCCAAAGCGTGTCCAGCTCGCCCGGGAATTCCGCCGGGTCCATGTCGTAAGCCGAGCGCCACATCGTACCCAGGTCGTCGAAACCGAGTTCTGCCGCCCCCTCGTTGGCCAGTTCCACCTGGCGGGCGTACAGGTCCTTCATCGGCAGCGACACCGTGCGCCAGCCTTCCCAGGCTTCCAGCAACTCATCAGGCTTGCGCGATTCCGCGATGATGTCCTCCAGCTCGCCCAGTGCGAGGCAGTCTCCCTCATCAGGGCAATAAGCCCCCTTCCCGTACATGCCGCTCATCCTAGCGCCAATCTCCGACTGCTCCGCCGTTTTTGCGGCGTCCAGCGGAGCCGGAATGATGATTCCGCTCTTCAACATGTGCAGCTTGCGATGCGTATCGTAGTCCAGGCCCTGCACTTCATTGAACCGTGCCGCCTGGCTGGCAATCTCCACCTGGGCCGCGGTGTATTGCTCTGAAGCGCGCGCCGCCAGCAATTCCGTATCGAATGTAATGAAGTTTGACAAAACCCAGGCCATGCGCTCGCTTTCCTGTCCCAGCTGCGCAAGTTTTTCCTCCGCCCGCGCGACGAAGGCGGCAGCCTCTTCGGCTGTGGGCGCCTGCGGGGCAGATTGTTCCGCGGCGCCGTTTGCGGCGGGTGCCGTTTTGGCTGCTTGCTCGCATGCAGCCAGAAGCGCCAGGCTGCAGCACAGCGTGATCAGATGGGGTAATTTGCTCATATCGATTTTCCGGGTGTTCAGTAGATGAAGGCTGGGAAGGCTATCAAATCCCGGGCCGGGACTCCACCAGGTTTATAATGAGCGCATCAAAATCAATGACCGGATTTCAACGAATGCGCTGCTTATTGATCCTCTTTTTACTGGCCTCGACCCTCGAGGGATTTGCGGCGGAAAAGGCAGCAGAAATCGGAATTGGCCCGGTGAGTCTTTCCGACCTGGCACGCAGGGCAGAACTGGTCGTGCTGGCACAGGCGCGAGACACCGACTACCTGACCCGGCGGGAGATTCCGGTGAGTGGAAGTGCCTACTTCAAGGTGCTCATCCGCTACAAGACCGACAGTCAGGCTGAGAT
>CAMYKC010000053.1:0-2515 GCA_947258865.1 uncultured Lysobacterales bacterium | reverse complement strand
ATCCGACCGTGTTCGAGGAAGGCCGCCGCTACCTGTTATTCCTGAAACGTGATCCTGAAGATGAGGAACGTTACCGAGGCCTTGCCGAGGGCTGTGCGCTGGATGTGCTGGTCGACAGCGAAAACCGCTATGCCCTGCGTTTCCCGGCCACCGGCATCGATCTCAGTGACCCGCTGGTTGAATACGCGCAGGAGATGAAGTTCAGCGATGGCTACGCCGTGGTTGACGACGAATCGCTGCCGCCCGCGCTGCGCGACGCCATGCTCGCCGCTGGCCAGATTGTCCCGTATGAGCGGGCACAGGAAGAATCGACTGCAACCCAGGCAGAATGGTTAACTCCGAAAGAGCCACCGGGACGCCAGTGGCGATACACCATGGGGGTCAGCCTGGCGACCATACGTGAGCTGATCGGCCCCGACGCCTTAGCTGACTAGACGGTAACAGGGCTCGTAAGCATGACCGCTGGGCAACTTCATCCGGTTATCCCTGACGAACGAAGTCAGCAATCCATCGAGTGACTCCATGATCTCCTTTTCGCAGCGGATTTCGAATGGACCTTTTTCCCGGATAGCCTGCAGGCCCTCGGGCTTGACGTTTCCGGCCACGATCCCTGAAAACATTTTGCGCAGATTGGAGGCCAGTTCGTGCAAAGGCAGGTCGCGATGCAGTTCAAGGGCCAGCATGTTCTCATGGGTCGGCTGGAAGGGGATTTGGAAGGATTCCTCGATTTTCAACAGCCAGTTGAAGTAAAAGGCGTCGTTGGTCTCGATGCGGTACTTGCGCACCTGGTTCATACCCCGCGACATTATCTTGGCTACTTTCTCTGGATCATCCACGACAATGCGATAGCGTGAACTGGCTTCTTCTCCCAGCGTCAGCTGGATGAAGTTGTCGATCTGTTCGAAATAAGTCGCCGCACCGACAGGGCCGGTAAACACCAGGGGAAAAGGAACGTCTACATTTTCAGGATTGAGGAGGATGCCCAGCAGGTAGAGGATTTCTTCGGCCGTACCCACGCCGCCGGGAAACACCACAATGCCATGCCCCAGGCGCACAAATCCTTCCAGGCGCTTTTCGATATCCGGCATGATAATCAAGTCGCTGACAATCGGGTTCGGCGACTCGGCCGCGATGATGCCAGGCTCGGATATGCCAATGTACCGTCCGAACTTCACACGTTGCTTGGAATGCGCGATGGTCGCGCCTTTCATTGGCCCCTTCATGGCGCCCGGGCCACAACCGGTGATGATGTTCAGTGATCGCAAACCCAGTTCGTAGCCGCAGCCCTTGGTGTATTCGTACTCGGGACGGGCAATGGAGTGACCGCCCCAGCAGACCACCAGATCCGGCTCGATCTCCGGAATGAGGGCTCCCGCGTTACGCAGCACCTCGAACACCGAACTGGTAATCCCTTCGCTGTGCTGCAGGTCATGGTAGGGGTGGCCTCTGATTTCGCTGTCGAAATACACCAGGTCGCGAATCACTGATGACAGCAACTCGCGGATACCCTCGATGATCTTGCCATCGACGAAGGCCGAACCGGGCGCATTGGTCAATTGCAGCCTCAAACCCCGGTTGACCTGCTGGACTTCGATTTTGAAATCCTTGTATTGCTCGATCAGCGCTTCGGCGTCGTCACTCTCGTTACCGCTGTTGAGTACGGCCAACGCACAGCGGCGCACGAGTCCGGCCAGGTCGCCGCGGCTGGCGTCCTGCAGGCGTTCGACCTCGTGACGGCTGAGGGTATAAAGCATCCCGGCGGGATAGATGCGGGTGCTGACAGATTCAGATGACAATTGTTTCTCCTCGGGTCAACGGCCGATTAGCTTAACGCAAATTAAGTTTACAGAAAGCAATCGGGGCGGAAATTCCGCCCCGACTACTATTCATGTGGTGATCAATCAGAACCGGTAGGTCAGGCCAATCCTGACTTCCCACAGGGAAGGATCGGTGACGCGGCCCTGCCCCGGCGGCTCGATGAACTCCTCGAATATATAATGGGAACCATCGTCGCTGATTTCCATATCGACAATTTCCTGGCGGCGCGGGAAGCTGGCTTCCCTCAAGACACACCATTCGTCGTTCAACAGGTTGCATAAGTTCTTGATCACGATCCAGCCGGCGAGCTTGTGCCCTTCTGCGAACGCCGGGAATTCCTGCTCGGCACGAAGGTCGAACCAGGTCCACCAGTCGCTGTTGAAGGCGTTACGCGGTGCGATTGAGCCGGCGTATTTGGCCAGACCGGTTGCATCGAGCGCGGCGAAAAACGCATCCGTGTCGAAGCCGTCTGCAAATAGCACCAGTGGATCGTTCGGGCCGTCAGGCACGTAAAGGAGGTGACGGTCGTCAATGAAATCACCAAAGGTGTCGCCATCGTCTCCGGCAAAGGTGTACGAGAACGGACGGCCTTCGCTGTGCGCGCCGACCAGCGTGAAGTTGGTCCGGTTGTCACCCCACCAGTAAGCCGAGTAGCCCAGGCGGAACGTGAAGCGGTACGCCGTCAGCTCGTAGTCGA
>CAMYKC010000052.1 GCA_947258865.1 uncultured Lysobacterales bacterium | reverse complement strand
CCGCCGAAGCTCAGGAAGCCCTGAACAAAGCTCTCTCCATCGAGCCCAGGGAGTCCCTGTTTCACGGACTACAAGGCGATATTCACGCCTTGAACAAGAATCGCGGCAGGGCGCTGAGGTCATACGAAAAGGCCATCAGCGCCAATCCAGATTTCTTTTATGGCTACCTGCGCAAGGGGCAAATGGAATACCAGCTCGACCGCTACCTGGCCGCAAGAAAAAGCCTGAACATGAGCGTTGATATGTTGCCGACCGCGGAAGCGCATTATCTGCTCGGAATGCTCGATAAGAAGAACGGCGACATGAGCAGCGCCGTCGAGCATTTCAAAGTAGCGGCGGGATCGGAGTCGGAGTCCGGCAAACACGCCGCACAGGAACTGGTCCGGCTTGACCTCGAAAGCAACCCCTCACGTTATATCGCTTCTCGTGCAGTCGTGGACCGGGATAACAATGTTTGGGTTCAGTTCGGCAACCAGACCCAGGTAGCACTGACAAATATTGAAATCAGCTATGCCTGGCTGGATGAACAAGGCCAGACCCGGCAAGGCAGGCAGAGTTACACCGGCCAGCTGGCCGGAGGGCAACAGGACCAGGTCAGACTGGGAATCCGGCTCACCAGTCCCGGTGAACTCGACCAGCGTGTGCGTGTGCAGGTAACCGGGGCCAGCATCGCTGAATAATGCTCATTAACCCGCAGCGGAATCTGTTCTTCTGATCCTGGCGCCGAGTGCGCTCAGTTTTTCCTCGATGTTTTCGTAGCCCCTGTCAATGTGGTAAACGCGGTCAACCGTCGTCACACCGTCCGCAACCAGGCCGGCCAGAACCAGGCTGGCCGAAGCACGGAGGTCGGTTGCCATGATCGGAGCCCCGGTGAGTCTTGAAACGCCCTGCACTATCGCCGTGTTGCCTTTGAGCCGGATATCGGCGCCCAGTCTTTGTAATTCCTGGACGTGCATGAAGCGATTTTCGAAAACTGTTTCCGTAATCACTCCTGTTCCGTCAGCGATTGAATTGAGCGCGGTAAATTGTGCCTGCATGTCAGTCGGAAAGGCCGGGTAAGGCGCCGTCGTGATGTCAACAGAACGTGGGCGACGACCGCGCATGTCCATCTCGATCCAGTCTTCGCCGATGCTGATTTCGGCACCCGCTTCGCTCAACTTATCGAGCACGGCGTCAAGGTGGCCCGGGCTGGTATGCGTGCAACGCACGTTACCGCCGGTCATCGCGCATCCAACCAGGTAGGTTCCCGTCTCGATTCTGTCAGGCAGCACGGAGTAATCTGTTCCGTGCATGTTGTCTACACCCTCCACGGTAATTGTATTGCTGCCCGCGCCCTCAATTCGCGCACCCATGGAAATGAGGAAATTGGCCAGGTCAACCACTTCCGGCTCCTGCGCCGCGTTTTCGATGATTGTTGTCCCTTGCGCCAGCGTGGCGGCCATCAATATGTTCTCAGTGCCGGTCACAGTGACCGTTTCCATGATCACCCGGGCGCCCTTCAAGCGGTCGGCTCGCGCTTCGATATTGCCGTTTCGAACTTCTACTTTCGCACCGAGCGCCTGCAAGCCATGCAAATGCAGATCAACGGGCCTCGAACCAATGGCGCAACCACCGGGCAGCGAAACACGCGCGCGGCCGTACCGTGCAACCAGCGGTCCGAGAACCAGTATGGAAGCCCGCATGGTTTTTACCAGGTCATAGGGCGCCTCGTAGTGATTCATGCCGCGCGGATCGATTTCGATCTGCATGCTGTCATGCATGCTCAGCTCAGCGCCCATGCGGCCGAGCAATTCCATCGTGGTGGTGACATCCTGAAGGTGGGGCACGTTACTGATTCGGGACGGTGCGTCGCCCAGCAGGCTACCCACCAGGATCGGCAGGACCGCATTCTTGGCGCCGGATATCCAGACCTCTCCCTGCAAAGGCACGCCACCGGTAATCTCGATTTTAGTCACTTCAGCCAGTCTCTTTCGGGGTATCGGTTCTCAGCCCAAGGGCGTGAATTTCATTACCCATCAGCTTGCCAAGCGTTGCGTAAACCAACCGGTGTCTTTTCAGCGTCGTCAGGCCCTGGAACGACGGGCTGATCACCTCCGCCTCGAAATGGACGCCGTCATCACCGGTGACCGTGACTTCTGCGTCCGGCAACCCATCCCGGATCATTTGCTCTATAGTTGTGCTATCCATAGACTATGCACCCTCGTGTCTGAAAGTCTTTGGCTCTGTCGCCTCGAAAGCCGGACATCATAATGGAAGCAGGACAGATACTGAAAGAGATTTCCACATCAGAAACCGGTGATAGTAACTTCTGGCGACCTGCCCAATGTCAGGATACTCACCGCGTATGCTGATTGCCATTATCCAGTTGAGCGGCGGATTCATCCTTCTCGTATGGGGTGCCGACCGGCTGGTGGCAGGTGCGTCCGCACTGGCCCGTAACCTCGGCGTGTCCCCGTTAATCATCGGATTGACGATCGTCGCGTTTGGAACTTCTGCCCCGGAACTGGTCGTGTCCGGCGTTGCGGCTTCCAGGGGTAATCCTGCGCTGGCCGTAGGCAACGCCATCGGCTCCAATATCGCCAATATCGGCCTGATACTAGGACTCACGGCAGTTGTTTATCCGCTTCGGGTGGAGTCGGAGACCCTCAAGCGCGAATATCCCGTATTGATGTTGATCATGATCGGCAGCTTTATCATGGCTGCAGACCAGATCTATGACCGTAACGAAGGCTGGCTCCTGCTCACCGGACTGGTCGCCCTGATCATCTGGATGGTCCGATTTGGCATGAGGCGCAGCCCTGACGACCCGCTTGCAGAGGAGTTCGCGGCCGAAATTCCCAAGGATATGCCAACGGGATACGCCATATTGTGGCTGGCCGTCGGCCTGGTGGTGTTGCCTGTCAGTTCGAAGTTCCTGGTCGAGGGCGCAATTTACATCGCCCGCAGCCTGGAAGTCTCGGAAGCCGTGATCGGTCTCACCATCGTGGCGTTCGGAACCAGCCTCCCGGAACTCGCTGCCGCGCTGACCAGCGCATTGCGCCGGGAAGATGATCTGGCGATCGGCAACGTGATCGGTTCCAACATGTTCAATATCCTCGGCGTTCTGGGCGTCGCCTCGGTCATCACACCGGTGAGGGTGGAATTCCTGATGCTGAAGCAGGACTTCCCGGTCATGTTTTTGTTCACGGTGCTCTTGTTTTTCATGGCCTACGGGATCCAGGGGCCAGGGAGGATCAGCCGGAAATCCGGAATTCTGCTGTTGTCGTTGTTCTTTTCATACCAGATCCTGGTCTGGATTACGGCAGCCCGCGTGGTTCCCGCCACTCCCGGCTGAATGGAGCTAGCTGTATTGAGAACGAGCGGAAGGTAAACTAGCGGAATGAATGAAACCGCTCTCCATGCCCTGGCAAGGGCTGTGATAGAAACCGAGGCCAGCGCCGTCACCAACTTGCTGGAAAGAATCGATGACGAATTCCTGAAGGCCTGCGGCTTTTTGTTGGAATGCAAAGGCCGTATTGTGGTTATCGGCATGGGTAAATCCGGGCATGTCGGCAGCAAGATCGCGGCCACATTAGCCAGCACCGGTACCCCAGCGTTTTTTGTGCACCCCGCCGAGGCGAGCCATGGTGATCTTGGAATGATCAAACCGATCGATGTCGTGCTGGCCTTGTCGAATTCGGGAGAAACCGACGAAGTAAAACTCATTCTTCCTGTGCTGAAGCGCCTGGGCGTAAAAATTGTCGCAATGACCGGCAAGCCCGGCTCAACCCTTGCGGAGCACTCCGATGCACATATCGACGTCAGCGTGGAGAAAGAAGCCTGTCCGCTCGGACTTGCGCCTACCTCCAGCACTACGGCGGCTCTGGTCATGGGTGATGCACTGGCGATTTCATTGCTCGAAACCCGCGGATTCACTCGCGAGGACTTTGCCAGGTCGCATCCGGCCGGACAAATCGGCAGGCGGCTACTGCTTCACATCCAGGACGTCATGCACACGGGGGACGAGATTCCCAGTGTTCCGATGGACGCCTCAATCAGCCAGGCAATCGTTGAAATGACCGCCAAGCGCCTCGGTATGACAGCGGTCGTCGACACCACAGGCCGCGTGGCCGGTATTTATACGGACGGTGATCTACGCCGGACACTGGATTCGGGCCAGGATCCTCACACCATGTCTGTAAGCGACGTGATGACTCGTGGGGGCAAAAGCATTTACCCCGACGCTTTGGTCATGGAAGCCACGAGGATGATGCAGGACCATGCCATCCAGGGGCTTCTTGTCATTGACAGGGACGGCAAGTTGGTAGGGGCATTGAACTTCCAGGATCTTCTCCGGGCGGGAGTTGTCTGAATGGCTGTGATCGACACCGACGAATTTG
Organism: uncultured Lysobacterales bacterium; assembly: GCA_947258865.1. Taxonomy (GTDB): domain Bacteria; phylum Pseudomonadota; class Gammaproteobacteria; order Xanthomonadales; family SZUA-36; genus CAMYKC01. The sequence continues at coordinate 26,693 of CAMYKC010000052.1, read as the reverse complement.
ATTCACTCCTGTTGGAACGGGCTTCCAGGATCAGAATGCTGGCTCTTGACGTTGATGGTGTATTGACCGACGGCAATCTGTATTTCGACAGCCAGGGTAATGAGATGAAGTCCTTCTGTACCCGCGATGGGCTGGGCATGAGGGCGCTGCAGCTGCACGGCACCGAGCTGGCGCTCATCACCGGAAGGAATTCGGCGATTGTCGCGAACCGGGCTGCCAATCTCGGTATAAAACATGTATACCAGGGAAGGAACGATAAGCTGGATGCATTCAACGAATTACTGTCAGCGACCGGTATCGACGAGCAACAGGTATGCTACGCGGGTGACGACTGGATCGACATCCCGGTGCTTGACCGGGTGGGCCTCGCGGTAACGGTTGCCGATGCGGACACCGTTGTGAAAAAACGCGTGCACTGGATAACTTCCCGGCCAGGCGGCAAGGGGGCAGTGCGTGAAATTTGCGATCTGATCCTGGCTGCACGCGGATTGGATCAGCAGGTGCTGGACGGAATCCTGAACCCGTGATCAAAAGACGAACGCGGCGGGGCATCACATTGCTGGCCTTGCTGGCCGCCCTGTCGTGGATACTTTCCCGGCCGCAGTCCGAATCGGCTACCGATCCGGTCAGTCATCTGGATACCCGGCTGAATTACGCCTTGTATGATTTCAGCGGCCGTCTGCTCGACCAGCGGGGCGAAGTTAACCTCGAAATCGTTTCGCCTGTGCTGCGGAACGACGCCCTTAGCGGCATCGGTACGGTGGAAGCCCCTGAAATACAGATTCAGCAAGAAGATGATCAATGGTACATTACCGCAGAATCAGCCATCATCACGGCAGACAGGGAACACGTATCGCTGATGGGTGACGTCACCCTGACCAGGCGGAACGAAGTCACAGGCCAGAAACTGGAAATCTCGACCCGGGATGTCATGTTGAATGTAACCCCGAGAACCGCAAGCACGGAGGCCGACGTCAGCATCCTGCAGTCTGGAGACCGGTTGGATGCCGTTGGCATGAACCTCGACATGATCACTGACAGCTTTGAATTGCTGGATGAAGTACATGCGCACTATGAACTTCCATAAGGAATTATTGTTATTGACCGGTCTGTGCCTGCTGTTTGCGAGTGAATCGGCGCTAGCGCTCAAGTCCGATCGTCAACAACCGCTGGAAGTAAAAGCGGATTCCACCGATGGTACCCTGGGAGACGGCAAAGCGACGCTGCTTGGAAACGTGGAGATACGCCAGGGGACATTGTTAATCAGGGCGGATATCGCGGAAGTGGAGAAAGTGGAGGGACGTGTTCGCCGATTCGAACTCAACGGCAACCCGGTTCACCTTCAGCAGGAAATCGAAGAGGAGGGGCTAATCACCGCCGAGGCGAAAAAGATAGAATACGAGGTCGCTTCCGGCCAGGTGATCCTGACCGGCGCGGCGGATGTCACCCACCCCCAATACCACATCAGCGGCGAAGTCCTCAGGTACGACATGAACGTACAGCACTTCCAGGGCAGCGGGGGTGAAGACAACGGCCGTATCCGCATCAGGCTGGACCCGGAAGTCGTTCCGGGCAATCTGCCCGAAGAGGAAGTCGCACCAGAAACTGAAGACGCCAGCGAAAAAGAACCGGACGGGACGGATTGAGGCGATGCTCAGGGCGGTCAACCTACACAAATCCTTCGGCAGGCGCGAAGTCGTCAGGGGTGTCACCATGCAGGTAGAACGGGGCAACGTTGTCGGGCTCCTGGGTCCCAACGGGGCTGGAAAAACAACCTGTTTCTACATGATCGTGGGCCTGGTCTCAGTGGGTGATGGTGAAATCCTTGTCGATGAAGTGGACATCACGCACGAACCCGTCAACGTGCGCTCGGGGCTGGGTGTGGGCTATCTCCCCCAGGATGCGTCGATCTTTCGAAAGCTCTCCGTTGAAGACAACATCATGGCCATCCTGGAGATCAGGCGAGACCTGGATGCTTCCGACCGGAAAGAAAAATTGCAGCAGTTGCTGGACGACCTGGGGATCGCGCATATCGCCAAACAGCAGGGTGTCAGCCTTTCCGGCGGCGAAAGGCGCCGCGCGGAAATTGCCAGGGCGCTTGCCGCCGGCCCTCGTTTCATCCTGCTTGACGAACCCTTTGCCGGAGTCGATCCGATTTCAGTCATTGAAATCCAGAAAATCGTGGGGCACCTGACCGACCTTGATATTGGTGTCCTGATCACCGATCACAACGTGCGGGAAACATTAGGCATCTGTGACCATGCGTACATACTCAATGATGGGCGTGTTCTGGCCGAGGGTAAGCCGGAAACCATCATTGCAAACGATGAAGTCAGGGAAGTCTACCTGGGCGAACACTTCAGCCTCTGATTGCACATGGCCGATACATCCCTACAAATCAGGCTATCGCAGAAGCTGGCGCTTGCACCGCAGTTACAGCAAGCCATCCGACTGCTGCAACTCAACCGCATCGAACTTCGCGAATATATCCAGGAGGCGCTCGATTCCAATCCCATCCTGGAGCGCGATGAAGGTGAGGCAGTACAGGAAGCGCCCGATCCGGGAGAGTCGACGCCGGACGCCAGTCCGGATCAGCCGGTCGAAGAGAGTTTGCAGGAATGGGACTTTGAACCTTCCGGCCACGAACAATGGCTCGAAACCAGCTCTTTCGAGGGTTACCAGGGCGAGGTCCAGATCGCAGACAGCAGCGAGGATACACTGCTCGATCACCTGCTCTGGCAGATCAACCTGGCGCACTTCAGTGAAGTGGACTCGGCCATCGCAGGAGCCATTGTCTACGCGCTGGACGACGAAGGATTTCTGCAGGAGAGCATCCAGGAAATCCGCGCCAGCCTCGCACCCGAGTTACTGGTTGGCGAAGATGAGGTTCTGGCCGTTTTGCACCGGGTTCAGCGCCTTGAGCCCGTCGGAGTTGCCACTCGGGATACCGCGGAATGCATTCGCGTTCAGCTGTCCGCCCTTCCCTCCGACACCCCCGGACGCGACCTCGCATTACGCGTTGCCAGGGATTACCTGGACCTGGTTGCGAAACACGAACTTACGGAACTTAGAAAAAGAACCGGTACGGACGAAGAGAGCCTGCTCGCCGCGCTTGACCTGATCCAGTCACTGGAACCAAGACCTGGCGCACGATATGACAACCGGCGCGATGAATACCTGGTGCCCGATGTCTACGTAACGCGCGTAGAAGACGAATGGCGGGTGACGCTCAACCCCGAAAACGAACCCGGTTTACGATTGAACAACTACTACATAGATCTATTGCGCAAATCCGGTGGCAAGGATGCAGAATACCTGAGCGGACGATTACAGGAAGCGCGCTGGCTCATGTCCAGCCTGGAATTGCGAAACCAAACCTTGTTGCGGGTATCTCAGGGCATCATTGAAATTCAGCACGATTTCCTCGAGGAGGGGGAGTTGGCCATGAAGCCATTGGTGCTCAAGGAAATTGCAGAAAGCGTCGGCGTTCATGAATCTACCGTGTCGCGTGCGACGACACGCAAATACATGCTGACGCCTCGTGGCCTGTTCGAGCTGAAGTATTTCTTCTCCAGTCATGTCCGAACAGACCGCGGCGGTACGGCAAGTGCAACGGCTGTAAAAGCACGATTGCAGATTTTGCTGGAGAACGAACCGGAAGGAAGTCCGCTAAGCGATCAGGATCTCTCGGAGGTGCTCAGACAAACCGGAATCATTGTCGCCCGGCGGACGGTCGCCAAGTATCGGGAATCGCTGGGTATCGGTTCTTCGAATGAGCGCCGAAGGCTGTACAAGCGAAATGCCGGCAGGATATGAACAGGACATTATCGACGCAGGTCACTGCAGGCACTATGCAATTTACAAAATCGGGTATAAGATTAAAGTATGGATTGTGTAATCCTTCTCGTTCTCAATAAAGGTATGACCCAGGCGCCAAGGAAGGAAACTGCCAGAACCACCCTCCGCGACAGGCAAAGAGTGACCGGACGCAAGTGAACGCCCGGCCAGCGAACTGATTGCAATTTATGGAGACTGACATGCAAATTAACGTAACAGGACATCACATCGAAGTAACGCCAGCACTGAGAGCCTACGTAACAGAAAAACTCCAACGAATCGTAAGGCACTTCGACCACGTGATTTCCATCGATGTCATTCTTAAACTCGAAAACCATCACAAACAGGCCGAGGGGAAAGTAAATGCGGCTGGAAAGTCACTGTTCGCGCAGGAATCAAGTGACGACATGTATGCCGCCATTGACAGCCTGGCCGACAAACTGGACAAACAGGTAAGAAGGCATAAGGATCGGATTCGCGGGCATCATGCAACCTCTGCCAAGAGAGCCGCCTCGCTCGGCTGACCTCGATTGCAGACACAGATTGGTGCTCACCGAACAGGCCTACCCTGAATCATGTTAATCAGCGATCTGCTAAGTCCCGAACGGATTCGCTGCGATGTCCACAGCAGCAGCAAAAAGCAACTGCTTGAACTGATCAGCGAAGAACTGGCCCGCAACAGCGAAGAATTCAGCAATCGGGAAATCTTCGAAAGCCTGTGCGCCAGGGAACGCCTTGGCAGCACCGGCCTTGGAAAGGGCGTCGCGATACCGCACGGGAGGGTCAGGGGCACCCAGAACGTCGAGGCATCCTTCTTTCGATTGAGAAAACCTCTCCCATTTGACTCGGTCGATGGTGAGCCGGTTGATCTGTTGTTTGCCCTGGCCGTGCCCGAGGACTGCAATGAAGATCATCTCAAACTGCTGTCACAGGTAGCAGAGCTTTTCAGCGATCCTGAGCTGTTACAGGAATTACGCGAAGCTGAGAATTCAGGGCGCATGCTGCAATTGCTCTCGCGCACGCGGCACTAGCTGTCGATGGAATTGGTCTGAGCTTCCTGCAATACTGTCGCACGTGAATCGCTCGATCACAGCCAGAAACCTGTTCGATGAACTCGAGGACAGACTTCAACTGCACTGGATTTCCGGCTTGGGAGACCAGGGATCTCCCTCAATTTCTGAACATGACCTCACTGCGCGGCCCGCGGCGGTTGGTTTTCTCAACCTGATCCACCCAAACAGAATCCAGGTTCTGGGTCCGGAGGAAATCGACTACCTGGATTCACTCGACGCTGATGAAATGAACTCGACGGCCACCCGGGTGCTTGGCAGCCTTCCCCTGGCGATCATCATCGGGGACGGTTTGGACATCCCGCCGCTGATCATCGATGAAGCGAAAAATAGACCGACCGTACTGATGCAGTCGGATTTGCCGGCGCACGAGTTGGTCAACTACCTGCAGTATTTTATCCAGCGCAGTCTGGCGCGCAGAACGACCCTTCATGGGGTATTCATGGAAATCTTCACCATTGGCGTTCTTTTCACCGGAGGCCCGGGCAGCGGTAAGAGTGAATTGGCTCTTGAGCTGTTAAACCGCGGTCACCGCCTGATTGCAGACGACGCACCCGATTTTACTCAAATTTCTCCGGAGATTATCGACGGCACCTGTCCGGAACCGCTCCAGGAATGTCTTGAGGTTCGGGGCCTGGGCGTACTCAACGTGCGACATATGTTTGGTGACTCTGCGGTCAAGCTGAACAAATTCCTGCGCCTGATCATCCACCTGGAAATGCCGGAAAATCCACAGCAGCCGGAAATCGTGGACCGGCTTCATGGCGATACGAGCATGCAGCAGGTTCTGGACCTCGAAATACCCAGGATTACACTTCCCGTAATTGCCGGCAGAAATCTCGCTGTTATTGCGGAAGCGGCGGTTCGTGACTTCATGCTGAAAATGAAGGGTTACGACGCGGCATCAGAATTTATCGAACGCCATGCGCGCCTGCTGCATCGGGGATCGCGGGATATCGGTGAATGACCATGTCTGTTCCCCCTTCACAGCTTGTGCTGGTTACAGGTCTTTCCGGCGGAGGGAAATCCACCGCTTTGCGTGCACTGGAGGACCTGGGTTATTACTGCGTCGACAACTTGCCGGCAGCGTTGCTTCCGGAATTTACAAAACAGATCAGAAAGGTTGACAGTGAAGAGTATTCACAGGTGGCGCTGGGTGTGGACGCACGGTCGCCAGGCCGGGACCTGGAAAAGATACCCTCGTGGCTGGAGCAATTGGCCGCCTCGGACGTGCGCTGCCAGTTACTCTTCCTGACGGCCGACACCACTGCGATCATCAAGAGGTTCAGCGAGACACGCCGTCGTCATCCACTGACCGACGAGCAACGTTCAATACCGCAGGCAATCGAAATAGAGAAGGCTATCCTGGAAGGGTTGCAACAACGAGCTGACTGGGTCATTGACACTTCGGACACCAACATTCACCAATTGCGGCGCCAGGTCTGGAAATGCATCGGGGGCAATAGTGAAGCGATGACAATCGTCCTTGAATCGTTCGCGTTCAAACGAGGTGTCCCGCAGGATGTCGACTTTATTTTTGATGCCAGGATTCTTCCCAATCCACACTGGGTGGAAAATTTGCGTGAATACAATGGCCTGGACCAGCCGGTCAGGGAATGGCTGGAGCAAGACGATGCAGTAGAACGCATGATTAACGACGTACTCGGATTCCTTAAAACCTGGCTGCCGGAATTCCAGAATAGCCAGAGAAGTTATGTCACTGTGGGTATTGGCTGCACCGGGGGGCGCCACCGGTCTGTTTATCTGGTAGACCGCCTGGCCAGTGGGCTTGGGCACCGTTTCGGCGATGTGCTGATTTACCACCGAGAGCTTCAGGCATGAGCGTCGGAATCGTGATTGTGACCCACGGCGGGACCGGGGCGGCTCTGGTGGAAGAGGCGGAATTCATCCTCGACCAAACGCTGGACATCATTCATGGTGTCTCATTCAACCAGTCGAGGGACCAGGCGGCTGGCATCGTGGAAATCTACGCAGCGATCGAAAACGCGGAAACCGGCGACGGTGTACTGATATTGACCGACCTGTTGGGTTCGAGCCCATCGAACAGAGTGTCTATTCTGCTGGAGCATTTCGATGCGGTGATGGTGACCGGCGTCAACCTGGCCATGCTGCTCAGCGTGTGGAATTACCGTGACCAGCCCATCGGACTGCTGGCCAGGAAAGCCGTCGAAGCAGGCAGGCGCGGCATTAAAATTTTTCAGGAATGATTTCCGGAAACGTCATCATAGTCAACCGGCTCGGACTGCATGCCAGGGCCGCATCGCGGCTCGTGAACACGGCTTCCGGCTTTCAATCCGAAATTCGGGTCATCAAGGGCGTTCGCTCGGTTAACGGCAAATCCATCATGGGGATTTTGACGCTTGCGGCCAGTACCGGCACAGAACTCACTATCGAAGCGGAGGGTAGCGACGAAAAAGCAGCTTTAGCGGCAGTTACGCACCTGATCAACAACCGATTCGACGAGGATGAATAAGGTGGTCTCGCGATGACCCTGGCTCTGAACGGACACGCTGTAGCGCGAGGTATTGCCATCGGGCGTTGCCACCAGGCCGAGCGCAATGAAATCGAAATCGGGGAATACCGCATCGGGCCGGATGAAGTCGATAATGAAATCAAGAGATACCGCAAAGCTGTGGACTCTGCCCGCGATCAGCTTATGGAACTGGCGGACCGCATAAAAATGACTGTTGCAGTACCCGCTTCGGAAATAATCCAGACGCACATCCTGATGCTGGGTGATTCCACGATCAGGCAAAACACAGAAGAGCGCATCAGACGTGAACAGTGCAACGCCGAATGGGCATTGCAGACCCAACTCGAACAAGTCTTGTCGGAATTCCGGAACATGGACGACGATTACATCCGAACCCGGGGTGAGGATGTCACTCAGGTCGTTCGTCTCCTGCAAAGCAAGCTGAGTGATGAAACCGCCAGCAAACCAGGCTACAGCATTCCGGACCGGCTGGCGGATACCTTGGTCATCGCATCCGAGCTCACCCCGGGTGAGCTGGCTATACTGCACGAGCGCGGCGTTGCCGGCATCGTAACGGAGCACGGCGGACCGCACAGTCACACCGCGATCCTTGCCGGAAGCTTCGGCATTCCGGCCGTCATGGGCGTACGTCATGCGCAGGGCCTGCTCATGGAAGGGGAGATTCTGGTACTCGACGGCGGATTGGGTGTCGTCTACGCTGACCCCGATGAAGCCATCCGCAAACATTATCAGCAGGTTCAACGGGATACAAAAAGTTTCAGACTGTCACTGGAGGCCGTCCGGGAAGAACCCGCCACCAGCATTGACGGGAGCGCGATCAGCCTCCAGGCGAATGCGGAACGGCGAGAAGAACTGGAGCAGGCACGGGACCTCCACGCAAGCGGCGTTGGTCTGTACCGCACAGAATTCCTTTACTTGCGGGGTGAGCCGCCCGACGAGGACAGCCAGTTTGCAGAGTACTCGGGGGCGATCCGTATGCTCAACGGAATTCCTCTGACGATCCGGACACTGGATCTGGGGGCGGACAAGTCCACCGACTCACTTGACTTTTCACAGTTGAGGCACGGCACCAATCCGGCGCTGGGGCTAAGGGCCATTCGCTTGTGCCTGCGGGAAACCGATCTGTTCAAGATTCAGTTGAGGGCAATCCTGAGGGCCAGCGTTGACGGGCCTGTTCGCTGCCTCATTCCGATGTTGACCACGGCGCGTGAAATCATAATGGTTCGCTCTCTTTTCGAGGAAGCCAAGAAGGAGCTTGACCAACGCGATCAACCCTATGATCCGATGCTGCCAGTCGGGGGTATGATCGAGGTTCCGGCTGCCGCCATGGCGCTGAAAGAACTTGGCCGTCACCTGGATTTCATATCCGTGGGAACGAACGACTTGCTTCAATACACGCTCGCTGCTGACCGCGTCGATGAACAAGTCGCCCATCTTTACGACCCGCAACACCCCGGTTTTGTCCGGCTGCTCCGCTATATATTCAGGGAAGCCGACTCTCTTGGAATCCCTGCGGGTGTATGCGGTGAGGTCGCCGGAGACTGGCGCTACACTCGCCTGTTGCTGGCCCTCGGGCTGCGGGAATTCAGCATGCCCCCAAGCCGCATCCTGGAGGTTAAGCAGGTCGTGAGGAAGACCCACATACCCAAATTAGTGGCTGCCTTTGAAGCCTGGATTCATTCACCTGGTGACGATACGGATATGTCCCTGCTGCAGATCCTGGATGAATCCCAGTTGAAAAACTAACGCTCGACTGCTCAAGTTGCGTTGCTTTCCCTTATAATGCGGGCGGTCCGGTTAGAAGGCCGGATTGAAACAGGGATTCATTACGTCGATTCGCAAAAAGCCCCGGGGAGTGCCTTATGGCTGAGCAATTACACGAGGAAAAAACGGCGCGCCACCTCGACCGTTTGTCCGAGGCTCTGGACTCGGGCACGCAATATCAGGTTCGTCATCTGCTGATGAATCTTTCTGCAGCAGAAATCGGCGATTTGCTGGAATCCCTGCCGATCGCCAAGCGTCTCGCCGTCTGGGAACTGAAGACCTGGTCGCCGCTGTTGACGACCTGGACCTGGACGACCTGGCTGACATTCTCGATGACCTGCCCGATGCGGTTATCAGCAAGGTCCTCAGAAGCCTGGACCGTCAGGACAGGCAACGGTTGGAACAGGTCCTTGCCTACCCGGAGGATTCGGCGGGCGGCTTGATGGACCCGGACGTACTGACCATCCGTCCGGATGTGACGCTGGACGTGGTCTTGCGCTACTTTCGGGTTCGTGGCGAACTTCCCGAAGTATTCGATATGTTGTTCGTCATCGACAGGCAGGGGCGCTACCTGGGCAGCCTCAAGCTCACGGATCTTCTCACCGCTCATCCGGAGAGCATGGTCAATGAACTCATGGATACTTCGGTGATCACGATTGCAGTAGACATGCATGAAAGCCAGGTAGCCATGGAGTTCGAGCATCACGATCTCGTCACAGCGCCCGTCATTGACTCGGAAAACCGGCTGCTGGGCTGGATTTCTATCGATGACGTCGTCGATGTGATCCGCGACGAAGCGGAACACACCGTTTTGACCATGGCTGGACTGGACGAGGAAGGTGACATGTTTGCACCGGTTGTGCAATCCGCGTTGCGGCGCTGGATCTGGCTCAGCGTGAACCTGATCACCGCATTCATGGCTGCACTCGTTCTCTACGCGTTTGAACCGACACTCGACCAGATCGTGGCGACCGCCGTTCTTTTCCCGATCGTGATGAGTATGGGTGGAATTGCCGGCACCCAAACCCTGACGCTGATGATTCGCGGCATGGCAACCGGACAGGTCAGCGGCGGCAACACTCCCGCTCTTCTCAAAAAGGAACTCGCGGTAGGCTTGCTCAACGGTATTGTTTTCTCGATCGTCATCGCGGCAATAGCAATCTTCTGGTACGGGGACATACCGCTTGGCCTGGTGATGGCCGCCGCTATTCTGGTCAACCTTTTGGCCGGGGCGCTTGCGGGCGCGCTGGTGCCCGTGATTCTCAAACGGATGTCCATCGACCCGGCCCTGGCGGGAGGCGTGGTTCTGACAACCGTCACTGACGTCATCGGGATCGTCGCCTTTATTGGACTCGCGAGTTTTGTGCTGCTGGCCCGTTGAGCCTTAGGCGCAACAAAACGATGAGCCAGGATCAATCAGCGGTGGGCTTTACTGCCACGTTGTTGCGGATGTAGACGGGTTGAGCCCGGGCCGGCGGCAACGGGTCATGTGATTGAAGCCAGTCCAGGGCGAGCTTGATAATTGCCCCTGCACGCGGCCAGGCATCCACGCAACTCGCGCTGGCTTTTGTCGCCAGCTGTTGCAATTCCTCGTAACGCTCAAATCCATTGCCAACCGCAATGAACGGCTGGTCAGGATCGGTTCCGACCGCAGCCGGGGAACAAACGCGCTCTTCGCTGACCCGTCGCACGATTCCTTCTCCATCTGCCAGAAATTCACAGAAATAAACTTCCTGCATTCGCGCATCGAGAGCGACACAGATACGCTCATGCTCCGCTGAAGAATAGTCTGCTGCTTGCTGCGCCGTCGCCGCCAGCGATGAAACCGGCACAACCGGAAGATCGGCACCCCAGGCCAGTCCCTGGACCACGCCGATGCCGATTCTCAGGCTGGTGAAACTGCCTGGCCCCCGGCCAAAGGCAATCGCCTCGAGGCGCTTCAGCGGTAAGCCGGCGTCCGCCAACAGCGATTGCACTGCCGGCAACAACAATTCCGCATGACGCATTGGCGCATGCACGAACCTTTCCCGCGTCTCCCCGCCAATATGAAGTGCGACAGAACACGCTTCGGCTGATGTTTCGATTGCCAGTAATTCAGACATGCAGAAAAAGCTCAACTTCGGACTGTTCTGTGGCCTGCCGCATCGGCGGCAGACTCTCCAGGAAAATCCGGCCGTAAGACCGGGTCCGGAGCCTGGGATCGCATATTACCAGCGCTCCGCGATCATTAACGTCCCGGATGAGGCGGCCGGCGCCTTGCTTGAGTGAAATGACAGCCTGGGGAAGGTATAACTGGGTAAACGGATTTCCGCCGGAGCGCCGGAGTAAATCACTTCTCGCCTCGATAACAGGGTCATCCGGAGCCGCAAAAGGCAATTTGTCGATGACGACCAGTGAAAGTGCGTCACCGATCACGTCCACACCTTCCCAGAAGCTGGAAGAACCCAGTAAAACACCCTCACCCGACGCTCTGAATTGTTCGAGCAGCAAACTGCGCGGACGTTCTCCCTGAATAAAGAGCGGAAAAGGCAGCCGATCAGCCAGAACTTCCGCCGCATTCTTCAGGGCCCGGTGGGACGTGAACAGCAGGAAAGCCCTGCCCCTGCTGGCTTTCAGTAGCGGAATGACCCGTTCAAGCAACAACGGCACGAAGCCAGGGTCTCTTGGTTCAGGCAGGTTTTCTGGCAGCCACAACAACGCATTGTTGGCATAATCGAACGGCGAATCCAGTTGCAGCGTGGCAGCATCCGCCAGGCCCATTTGACCGGTGAAATGTGAAAAATCGCCACGAACGGAAAGAGTTGCAGACGTGAATAGCCACGTGGCATCGACCGTTTCCCGAAAATCATTGAAAACGGAAGCAACTTCCAGCGGAGTGATATGCAATACAAACCCACGTCCTCTTTTTTCGAACCAGCGGACTTCATCCCCGGCCTCAGACGCGTCGAAACGATCGAAACGAAGCTGCATTTCCCTCAGGCGCTCAATGCATGCATCCACGCCGCGGGCGCTTCCCTCCAGCTTTTCCGGGCGAATCTTTGCCAGCATTATCAACTGCAGACTGGAGTGCCTCACGAACCGCGGAATTGGCAACCAGTTCATTCCAGGAGCCGCGTTCGGGCATGCGCTCCGTCAAGACGAGTTGAATTTCTTTAAGCTTCTGTAAACAATCCGCCACGGGTTCACGGAGGGTCCCCATCGCACCCGGGACTTCGGCCGACTCGGCCAGGAGATCCCGGCACAGGTCCTGAATCTGGCGAGAGGAGAGACTGAGACTGAAGAAGCGGGAGGCGGTTTCGGGCGCCTGGTGTGCTTCGTCGATGATAAACGCCGACGCACCGGGCAATACCTCACCGAACCCACTTTGCTTGATGGCCATATCGGCGAACAACAAGTGGTGGTTGACTACGACAACGTCGGCGTCCTGGGCTTCGCGCCGGGCTTTGGCCACGAAACACTCCTCGAACCGGGGGCATTCTCCGCCGAGGCAGTTTTCGGTTGTGGATGTAATGAACGGCAGTAATCCGCTGTCTTCGGTGATTTCGCCGTAAATCGACAAATCGCCGTCCGGCGTTAGCGCCGACCAGTCCATGACGCTTTCGAGCTCTGAAACAGCCGCGCGCGAGGGGAGCCGCCCGTCCGACCGGGCCGTGTTCATGCGGTGAAGGCACAGGTAATTGGCACGCCCTTTCAGCAATGCTGGCCTGATGGACAAGCCAAGTGCCTCACGGACGAGGGGAAGGTCCCTGAAAAATAGCTGGTCCTGCAAGGTCTTGGTCCCAGTCGAAATTATCACGCGCTCACCACTAAGAAGCGCCGGGACCAGGTAAGCCAGAGTCTTACCTATACCCGTGCCTGCCTCGACAACCAGGGAATTTCCTGCCGTCAACGCTTGCTCCACTGCCTCCGCCATCTGGATCTGGGCTTCGCGGGGCGCAAAACCATCCAGTGCCCTGGCAAACGGGCCGTCTGCGGCCAGCAGACGACTGCTGCTTTGGTTTTCCGTCACGATCGGGTCAGAGGCTCGTTGGTTTGGTATTCATACAGGCAGACGCTCTCAGCTCGGCCTGGGCCGAACCCGAATGGTCGCCCAGGTGCTCACGGGCAACGCTGATCGTGCGCCAATTACGGCTGCAAATCTCACCGACACGCGGGCCGATATCATATGATCTGACCGCAAAATTAAGGGCTTGCTCATAGTCTTTGACCTGCAACTGGACCTCGGCCATGTTTTGAAGAATTTCAGGATCCCTCGGCTGGATTCTCAGTGCACGTTCCAGCAGAACAGCCGCCTGGTCGTAGTCTCCGGCATTTTCGGCAGCGCCGGCATCAGCGAGCAATTCCTTGACTGCCGGATTTTGAAGAGGAAATACCTGAACGCCTTCACTCGACTGCCGCGCCGGTTCCCGCACGCGGGCTTCCACCTCCCGTTCTTCGACCGGCGCAGGCGCCGATGCGGCGCACGCGCTGATCAATGCCACAAGCAGCGTAGAAACCAGCGTACGCAAAACGCCCGCCAACCCGGTACCATCAACGTTTCTTACCAAACCACTTTTTCCATATCGATTCATCGTCTTCGTCCTGCGAACCCGCAAGGCAGTCAGTCATCTCTTCGGGCTCGGACCCGTTTATATATGGAACCTGGATTGCGCCCTCACAACCTTCAGCGGTCAGGAGACCGCTGTTGCTGTCCACCCAGAGCCAGAAAGCTCCATCCGGCATCCGAAGATCAACCGGTTCGATAGCCAGTTCCCTGAACAACGCCGCCCAGATTCGCATCGCCGCGTTGCTCCCCGTTACCCCTGCCGGGCGATTATCGTCCTCTCCAACCCAGGCAACCGCAACGCGGTTACGAGTATATCCGACAAACCAGCTATCGCGGCGGTCGTTTGTCGTTCCCGTTTTGCCGGCAACAGTCGCTGCCTGTCCCAGCAAACCGTTCAATGCCCGCGCGGTGCCCCGCTCCACGACCTGAGTCAACGCATAGTTCAATACGCCGATCGCTTCCCGCCTGGGCTGGGGCAGCATTCGCAAAGGGTAACGGACCAGTTCACCGCCCGTCGCGGTCTGAACCGCTATCACGGAGCGCAGGGGGACGCTGAAACCCGAGGCTGCCAGTGACTGGTAAATCTGGGTAACTTCGAGGGGAGTCAGTTCAACGGCTCCTAGAAAGACGGATGGAACAGGCGTCACGTCCGCAACCACGCCCAGTTGGGCAAGCCGGCTGATCAGGTTATTGACACCGATATTCAGGCCCAGCCTGACCGTCGCCTGGTTATACGATTGCGACAGCGCTTCCAGTAAAGTGACTTCTCCATGAGACTGACCATCGTAATTTGCCGGCGTCCAACTGCTACCGTCAGCCTGTTTCAGAGTCAGGGGCTCATCCTGGATGCGGCTCATCAGGTTATAGTCAGCGCCATGCTCGAGCGCCAGGAGGTAGACCAGCGGCTTGATAACCGAACCCACCTGCCGGCGCGCGTTTATCGCGCGATTGAAACCGGGACGATTGGCATCGCGATCTCCGACCACTGCGGTCACTTCGCCGCTGGCAACGTCCGCCATCACCAACGCTCCCTGAAGGCTGGAGGACAAGCCTCTTTCACCCAGGTTCCGCAGCCCGCCGCTTACCGCTTTCTGCGCTTTTTCCTGATCTGACGGCGACAGGGTAGTGAAGATGCGAAGACCCTCGCTCCTGAGGTCTTCTTCTTTGTAGACCTGGGCAAGCTGATTGCGAACCAGGTCGATGAAAGCGTGATAACGGGTTCCCCTGGCACGGGGACTGTCGGTGACCCCGAGTCCGGATAATGAGGCTTCCGCAGCCGCGGCCTCCGTCATGAGACCGGTTTCGGAAAATGCAGCCAGTACCTGATCGCGCCGTTGCCTTGCCCGTTGGGGATGCCGGCGTGGGTTGTAATAGGATGGCCCCTTGACCATGCCGATGAGCAAGGAAATTTGCCGGGGCTCCAGCCTTTCGAGCGGCTGATCGAAATAGAACAGGCTGGCCCGTCCGAAACCATGCACGGCATAGGCGCCGTGTTGACCGAGAAACACTTCGTTAATGTATGCCTCGAGAATTTCTGCCTTGTCGTAATGAAACTCCAGCAACAGCGCCATGATGGCTTCATTGAACTTGCGCAGAACCGTTCGTTCCTGCGTCAAAAAGAAATTTTTGACCAGCTGCTGGGTCAACGTGCTGCCGCCCTGGACCGCCTTTCCTGCCTTGAGATTAGCCAGCGCAGCCCGTGCTATTCCGCGCAGATCGATTCCCGGGTGGTGCTTGAAGTTGCGGTCTTCGACGGCCTGCAAACCGCTAACCAGCAATGGCGGAACGTCCTCGATATTGACCAGTGTGCGGTCTTCTTTTTGCAACGGATAGATCGATGCAATTTCCGCGGGTTCCAGCCTGACCAGATCCAGCACACCACCGCTGGCTGTATCCCTGACCGTATTGACCCTGCCGCCTGCAATCGTAACTTTGAACTGCAAGGCCCCCTCGGCCCCGTCATGAAATCGGAAAGACCGGCGGTAGATGTCGATGGCTTGTCCGGAAACACGGTATGAACCGGGTCTCGAAGCCCGGTCGCTGCGGCGGTATCCGGAACTCTTCAACTCCTGTTCGAGGTCCTGGAGAGAAAGCGGCGCTCCGGGGTAGATTTCCAATGCCCGCGCATAAACCCTGCTGGGCAGATCCCACTTGCGGCCCTCGAATTCAGTTGTGACCTGGTGGTTCAGATAGACCACCCATGGGACGAGCAATCCGAGAAAAATCCCGCCAAGCAGCAGAAACAGGCGCCAGACTCTGCTGCTCCAGGACTTTTTCGTTGATTTTCCCTGTTTTCTGCGCTTTGACGCTTTCTTCTTTCTGGACTTGCTCATTGAAAAAATATGCCCTCCAGGCGGGTGACATCACCCTGACCTTTGACCATAATGAAGGGATTTCGTCCCCAACGCATCCCTATGACCATGACTTTGCCGGATCATGAGAACAAGCCCGAATCGCTGGGGACCAGATTGCTCCGTCAACTGCAGGAAAAGTCGGGCCAGCCCTTAATTGTTTCAAGGCATGGCTTGCGGCTTCCGGCGGGTTTTGAGACCAAAATCCATCGGCTGCTTGAACAATTGGAAAAGAGTACACAAGGTCCCATTGTTCTCACGGCCCTGAGCAACGCAGTTCCTGATCTCAACCCATATTCCGGCCTGTTGCCGGAGCAGGAAGGAACGCTGCAACTCGAGCTTTGCGAGGAGCTGGTCAATCTGTTGGGGCCAGGAATTGTTCATCGATGGCGCGCATGGCCTGATCATCTCGCGCTTTTCTCGGCCCAGGCCGTTGAAGTGCTGTCGAAGCGAGACACCCACACCGGCAATGTTCTCGCGCGCCTGCACGCAGCGGGCGGAAAGCTGCTGGTGGCCGACAGCCTGTTCCTGCACGATCCGGAAATCGGTCTGTTCGATCGCAAATCACTGGAGCCCCATGAACAGCGCCGCCCCCCGGCATGGGGCATCCTCAGCGATCGGCTTGATAACTGGTCGAGGGACAGTTGCAGTGGCAGTTCCGGAGACTTTCGTGATCTGGAAGATTTCTGTGCAGCAGAGAAACCGCTGACGCTCCATATCACGCACAGTTGGGGAGGCGGTGTCGCTCAGTGGGTGGGGTCTTTTGTCGAAGCAGATGAGACCGGTGTCAGTCTTCAGTTGCGGTCAGAAAGTCCGGAATCCGGCCGTGGCTGCGGCCAGAGGTATTCCCTTTACCTGGCAAACCGCCTGGAGACCCCGATTGCCAGTTGGTGGCTGCAGCCACCCATCCTTTCTACCGACGCTGAAAACAGCGCTTACCGGGGGATATTGCGTCAAATCCTGTCCCGTTACGGCGTTGGCCGTATCATTGTCTCTTCTCTCGTCGGCCACAGTCTGGAAGCCCTGTCGACGGGAGCCCCCACCATCCAGGTACTGCATGACTTCTACCCACGCTGGCCGTTGCTGGGCATTCATCCAGGGCCCTATCTGGAAGACGGCAAATCTACCCGTCTGGAAAAAGCGTTAGGGGAAAACAGTCTGCTCCCGGAGCTCCGTGACCGGGACGCCTCAGGCTGGGAAGAACTGGGCAAACTCTGGCGTGAGAGCGTCGTCAACTATGGCGTCAGCATCGTGGCGCCAAGCCGATCGGTCGCTGATTTATTGCGACGACTTGATCCCGCCTGGTCCGACATCGATATCGACATCATTCCACATGGCCTGCCCCCGCTGCCCGGTTCGGCCGATGTGCTGCCCAGGGACCGGGAAGATGACCGCCTCAGGCTGGTCATTCCGGGCAGAATTCAGCACGGTAAAGGACAGCGGCTGTTACTCGAGGCATTGCCTGAACTGACGAAGTATGCCCAGGTCTACCTGTTGGGTGCTGGCCGGTTCGGTGAAGCCTTTTTTGGCCAGGCCGGCGTGGATGTCATTATTCAATACCGTCGTGACGAATTGAGGAAGCTGCTCGCCACGATCGGCCCGCACGTGGCCGCCTTATTGTCCATCGTGCCGGAAACGTTCAGTTATACGCTCTCCGAAATGCAACAGTTGAACATCCCGGTCATTGGCACCCGGGTCGGCAGTCTCGAAGAACGCATTTCGGATGGGGAGACCGGCTGGTTGATTGAAACAGACGCACATTCGCTGATTAAGCGTGTGCGCGAGCTGGCCGATGACAGAGACCAGATCAGCGCGGTCCGCGAGAGATTGAAAGAATTCGATCTTCCAGGTGCTGCGAGGATGGTTTCGCAATACGGCAAGACGTGTTTAGCCCGGCCGGTGGGCAGGGAAGTTACCCGGGAACCCGACACCACCTCTTTGCAGGAGTCGGCGCTGGCATTCCAGAAGATGGAACTGGCGAATCTGGCAAGGCAATTGGAAGCAAAAACACTCGATCTGCAGGCTGAGGTGGAAAAACGGAGCGCCTGGGCCGAGGAGAGGGAGCAAGCGAGAAAAGAGGAAAAAGAACGCCGTGTTCGATGGGTCTCCAAACTCCGGCAGCAACTGGACGAACGATTCACGGAATTACGGGCGGCGCGCGATGCCCTGGACCGCGCAGAGGTGGCACACAAACAAACAGTCCATGACCTGGAGTCAATGCTTGAACGGCTTCAGGCTGAGCACGATTGGGTGCTGGCCAGCAAGTCCTGGCGCTTCACGAAACCGTTTCGCATTTTCGGCCGGACCGCCCGTAACCTGGCCCAGGCCCAAGCGTGGAATCCACTAAGATGGCCGCTCCTGTTGTCCCAGTCAATCAGAATCATAAAAACCCGGGGATTGCGCGGAGCCTTGCTCCGGGTCCAACTGGCTCAGAATGACCTTTTGCTGCCAAAAAGTGTCGACTCCGATTCCATAAGCGACGTTGGCGATCCGACCCCGCCGTCTGAATTTCCCTTCTTTGCAGAGCCGGCTGTGTCGATTGTTATCCCGGTCCACAACAAGTGGCCTTATACCGCAGCATGTCTCAGGTCGCTGGCGGAGACACGCTGCAACACGGCTTTCGAGGTGATTGTCGTTGACGACCAGTCCTCTGATGAAACACATGGATTCCTGGAGAAAATCAAAAGAGCCGTCGTGATTCGCAACGACGACAACCTGGGTTTCATTGGCAGTTGTAACCGGGGCGCCGATGTCGCACGCGGCCGCTTCGTCGTCATGCTGAACAACGACACGCAGGTGCTGGACGGCTGGCTGGATGCCCTGATCGAGACTTTTGAACGTTACCCGGACACTGGCCTCGCCGGCGCCCGGCTGGTCTACCCGGACGGGCGCCTTCAGGAAGCGGGAGGAATCGTTTTCAGAGACGGTTCGGGTTGGAACTACGGGAAAGGCGACAACGCCGATCACCCGGACTACATGTACACCCGGGAAGTGGATTATTGTTCGGGCGCCTGCATGATGCTGGAGACCAGTCTGTTTAGGGAACTTGGCGGATTTGACAGCCATTACGCGCCGGCTTACTACGAAGATACCGACCTCGCCTTCCGCATCCGTGAGCGCGGTCTGAAAGTTCGTATCCAGCCAGCCGCGACGATTGTCCACCACGAGGGCATCACCTCCGGAACCGACCTCAACAGCGGAATCAAGCGCTACCAGGTGGTAAACAGGCAGAAGTTCCTCGACCGCTGGCAGGGCGCTCTCGATTCCTATCCGGAACCCATCGTGGACCCTGATGACAGAACGGAAATACGCCGGGCGCGCGATCACCGCCTGGCGGGCCGGGTATTGATCATCGACGCCTATACGCCTGAACCGGACCAGGATTCAGGAAGCCTGCGCCTGCGCTACCTGATGTCCTGCTTTAATGACCTGGGTTATGGCGTAACCTTCCTGGCGGACAACCGGACTCACGCCGGCGCCTATACCCTGGATATGCAACAAGCCGGCATCGAGGTTGTATATCTTCCCTGGATCGATTCGATCCAGCGTTTTTTCAGTGAACGCGGCAGCGATTTCCATTTCGTGATGATAAGCCGCCATTACGTGGCGTCGAAGTACACCTCGCTGCTGAAGCGGCATTGCCCGCAAGCCAGATTCCTGTTCGATACGGTTGATTTGCACTTTCTGAGGGAAGAGAGACAGGCGCAACTTGAAAACAGCCTGCCTTTGAAGCGAAGCGCCGCCCAGACCCGGCGGTCGGAACTGGCCGTTATTAACGCTGCAGATGCGACCCTGGTCGTCAGCCCGGTCGAAAAAACGGTATTGGAGGAGGCGGCGCCTGACGCCCGAGTGCACGTCATCTCAAATGTTCATGAAGTGGTTGGGAGCAAGCGTCCCTGGGCGGATCGCAAGGATATTTTTTTCGTTGGGGGATATCAGCACCCCCCAAATATCGACGCTGCCGTGTGGTTCGTTGGCAGTATCTGGCCCTTGATCCAAAAGGAATTGCCGGATGTCGAATTCCATCTGATTGGCAGCAAAGCGCCTGAGCAGGTACGCTCGCTGCATGGTAATGGCGTACGTTTTCATGGTTTCGTCAATAGCATGGAACCCTGGCTGGACGGATGCCGCCTGGCGATTGCGCCCCTGCGCTACGGGGCGGGCATCAAAGGCAAAGTCAACATGAGCATGAGCCATGGCCAGCCCGTTGTTGCTACACCAATGGCCGTCGAAGGCATGTTCGCGAAATCAGGCCGCGATGTGCTAGTCGCTGAAACACCCGCAGATTTCGCAGCTGCGGTTGTTCGACTCTATCGCGACGAAGACCTCTGGAACCGGGTATCGGCATCGGGTCTGGAAAATGTCCGGCAATATTTTTCGGTGGAAACCGCCAGGCTTGGGCTGCAGGAACTGCTCAAGTCACTCGGCTAACTGCCCGGTGCACCGGCACCATGACGCAAACGCCTTGCCTCGATCACGTTGGATACATTGCCCAGCCTGTTCAGCAACTCACTCAGTTGCTCATAGTCCTTTACCCGGACTTTCAACCGGATGGTGACTTCATCGATCGTCTCATCAAGCCGGCTGCTGATGTCCGTAACCTGTGTTTCCGCAGTGGAGAGCACCGTTGAAATATCCCTGATCAGGTCCCGGCGGTCAAAGGCCCGAACCAGAAGCTGGACTGAATAACTGGTCGACGGCTTTTCACCCCAATTGACCTTGAGAAGACGCGGGCTGTTTTCCGATCGCCAGTGCACTACCTGGCCGCAGTCCTCCCGGTGAATGGTGACGCCCCTGCCCTGAGTGACGTATCCCATGACCGGATCGCCTGGCACGGGGTGGCAACATTTCGCCATGGTGGTCATGAGATTCCCCACACCCTCGATCGTGACGTCATCCGACCCTCGTACCCGCGCGCCCCTCTGGCGCACGGGCGCCCGGGACACCAGATCCTCGGCTTGCGGCGCCACCTCCGCAGCCTTTTTTCGCGCGATCGCATTGAACAACTGTCCCGTGGTCAAATCGCCGTTGCCAACCGCAACATAAAGGTCATCGGCGGAGTTCATGTGGAAGCGTTCCAAAATAAAGTCCATGTCGGACAGTACGATACTCATCCGGCGCGCCTCGGCTTCGAGCGCATCTTTTCCGGCCCGCAAATTGTCATCCCGGCTTTCGCGTTTATACCATTGCCGAACCTTTGACCGGGCCCGGGCGCCGTTGATATATCCCAGTTTGGGATTGAGCCAGTCGCGGCTTGGATTGGGGTGCTTAGCCGTGAGGATTTCCACCCGGTCACCGGTATTTACCACGTGGGTCAGTGGAACGATTCTGCCGTTGACCTTGGCGCCCCGGCAACGATGCCCTACCTCGGTATGGACCTGATAAGCAAAATCGAGCACTGTGGAACCGGCCGATAAATCCACCACCTGCCCGCGGGGCGTCAGCACGTATACCCGGTCCTCGGATGTGGCAGACCTGAAGCTGTCAAGCAGGCTCTGATCATCGAGATCTTCATCTGACGAATCAAGTAATTGCCGCATGATGGAAATCTTGTTATCGAATGCAGGATCGTTAGGGCCACCCTCCTTGTAACGCCAGTGAGCGGCAACACCGAGTTCGGCATGCTCATGCATTTCCTGCGTGCGAATCTGGATCTCAACCGCTTTGCCCTCACGGTCAGCAACCGCGGTGTGAAGTGACTGGTAGTTGTTACCCTTCGGGGCCGTGATGTAATCATCGAACTCACCCGGTATCGGCTGCCACAGGGTATGAACCAATCCAAGTGCGCTGTAGCAGGACGGGAGGTCATCGACCAGCACGCGAACTGCACGAACATCGAAAAGCTGGTGAAAATCCAGGCCTTTCCGCTGCATTTTTTTCCAGATACTGTAAATGTGTTTGGGGCGGCCTTTGACTTCTGCCGGAATCCCCGCCTCGGCCAGTGCCCCGGCCAGTTTGTCCATGAACTCGCCGATAAACCGCTCCCGCTCGGTACGGTGTTCGGCGACCAGGTCAGCGATCTTCCGATACTGACGAGGCTCCAGGAAGCGGAATGACAGGTCTTCCAACTCCCATTTTAATTGCCAGATGCCAAGCCGATTGGCCAATGGCGCATGGATCAGCATCGTTTCACGGGCCAGGTTTTCGGCAGCCTGCCCCCCGGACTTGGCGCGTCGCAGCAGAACCAGTTGCCAGGAGAGGTCGATCAACACAACCCTTACATCTTTCACCAGTGCCAGCAGCAGACGCCGCAGACCTTCCGCACTTCGTTCGGTACCGGTCAACGGCTGGCCGGATTCGTAGTGCTTTAACTTGTCCAGGTCATCGAGTTGCCGCCTGACTTCCGGCGGGAGTGTTTCCACGCTCGCCGATACGTCTCGTCCATCATGTCCCGCAACATGCACCATGGCGCAACTGATCGTAATCGGGTCGGCGGACAACGCTTCGAGGATTTCGAGCAATTCCATCATCCGGTCGATGTCTGACCGATTCAAAAAACGGTTATCGAACAGCGACTGGAGTAAAGTAACGCAGACTTCACTTGACTGGCCCACAGATTCGCGATACCGGACGGCCCAATGCTCCAGTTCCTGGCGCGTATGTTTTCCTTGTCGCCCGAGCGACTGGGACTCAGCCGGATTTGCTTTTTGACTATCCATCAACTCGACATTGTATCAACATCCTGTTTTCAGCCAGGCCTCGGCAAGGCGCTTCTCAGATACTTTCTCCGCTGTCCCCAACCGCTGTGCAAACAAGGAGACACGATACTCCTCAACCAGCCATCGATAGGCATCCATCGCATCATCGTAGATGCATCCAGCCTCAATCCCATCCAGGTACCGGTGCCACCAGGGCTCGATTTTCACCATGCGCTGATGATCCCTGGCTGGATTTTGCTCCACTTGTACAAGCCGCTCTTTGATTGCATTGAGGTAACGGGGGTAATGCAGTATCCGTCCGCTTTCCAGATCGCTGAGAAAACCCGGGTAGACCATGTCTTCCAATTGACCACTTACATCCGCGAAAATTCCAGGGTGCCGGGTTTCCAGTCCGCCGTGAACCACCCGTGCCACAGTTCCATGTAGAACCAGGATTTCATTCAGTATCAACGCATGCGCTTGCAGGGTGCTTCCAATCCGGGCCCGAACCATGGCGCACAATGAGTCAAACGAATCCCGCTCACGGATGATACTGACCTCTCCGGCCGTATCAACCAGGCAGCGGTTAACCAGGTCCGTGACCAGGAAGTCAGCGCTGCCCACGCTGCTCCAGGCCAGCAAGGCCTCACCGCTCAGTCCGTGATGTGACTTCAGGTACTTCAGTTTGTCAACGAGCCTGAGGCGGAGCAGCCGCATCACCCCAGCGACATGTGAGCGCGCGGATTCCCCCCAGGTGTCATAGAGCCGAAGACCGACAGCCGTTTCCTGATCGACCAGAGCAGGCCAGGACCTGGCGCCATCACCGGTTTTCAGACTTTCCTGCACCCTGCCGAAAGTCCAGTCAGTCTCTCCGTCCCGATTGAAGCCGGCACCCTGCATATCCATGAAGCGGCGCTGTGCTCTGCGTCCCAGGGTGTCCTGGATGGCCGCCAGGTCCCGGCCCAGCGCCACCTCTTTGCCACTGCCGTCAGTGACGCGAATGAGGAAACGGAGATGGTACGGAATCGATTCTTCGTCGAGGTCAGCAGATTGGACCTGAAGGCCCGTCAAGCGGCTCATCTCCTCGGCGCAAACAGCCAGCATGGATTCCCCTTCCCGCCCCTGCATGGATTCGACCAGCGCATCCGCAAAAGCCGGCGCCGGCGTGAGCACGCGCCGCAGCGGCTTCGGTAACTGCCTGATTAGCGCGACCAGCTTATCGTGCAGCAATCCAGGCACGAGCCACTGGAGCTTGCCCGGATCGAGCGTATTCAACCACTCCAGCGGAACCGATAGGGTTACGCCGTCTTCTTCATGCCCAGGCTCGAAATGGTAGCTGATCTGAAATTGCCTGCCGTTAAACGCGAGACGATCGGGAAATAACTCCTGCGGCGCCAGCCGGGCACCCTCCCTCATCAGCACCTCGTGACCAAGGTAGAGCAATTCCCGACCCCCCTCTTCAAGACCCTCGAGCCATTTTTCGAAGGAATGCGCACTGTTCACATGATTCGGAATGCGGGTATCGAAAAACTCATACAAGTCATGCTCATCCGCAAGCACATCCCGCTTGCGCCGCTTGTGCTCCAGCGCTTCCACCTCGGCGCGAATTTTTTTGTTGTGCGCCTTGAATGTGGCGCGCGTGTTCAATTCACCACGCACAATCGCTTCAAGGATGAAGATCCTGCGGGCCTCTTGCGGCTCCAGCGATGCAAACCGGACCCGGCGCTTTTCGACCAGCACCAGGCCGTAAAGCGAGACCTGCTCCCAAGCCATGACCGAACCCCTGCGTCGCGACCAGTGTGGATCGAAGTAACGGTGCTTGAGCAGATGGCGTCCCGTCTGTTCGATCCATTCGGGTTCGATGGCTGCATTGATCCTGGCATAAGGCCGGGTGGTCTCGACAATTTCAGCCGCCATCAGCCATTTTGGGCTGCTGCCAAAAAGTCCCGAACCGGGGAATATGTGAAAAGAACGGGACCTCACTCCCGAATAACTGCGATCTTCGGGATGTTTCAGCCCACAGTGACTCAACAGGCCTGATAACAGACTTTTGTGCAGCTGGGCGTAGTCACCGCGCCGGCCCGATAACCGCATCCGGCCCTCACGCGCCTGGTCGCGTAATTGCTGGTAGAGATCAAACCATTCCAGCACGCGTTGCCAGTTGAGAAATTCACGCCGGCACCGCTTTCTGAACTGGTTTCCGGAAACGGTCTTGCGGGTGGATCTCAGGTACTGCCACAGCTTCAGCAAGGTGACAAAATCAGATTTCTCGTCGCTGAATCTGCTGTGCATTTCGTCAGCCGCTGCCTGGGCATCGAGCGGGCGTTCACGTGGGTCCTGGATACTCAGGGCGGCGACCAGCACCATGATGTCTTCAAGGCACTGATGCCGCGCACCCTCCTCCACTATGCGCGCCAGGCGAACGTCCAACGGCCACCTTGCCAGCTTTTTGCCCAGCTCGGTTACCTCTCGAGATTCATCGACGGCAGCCAGTTCGAAGAGTAACTGGTATGCGTCGTTGATCATGCGCGGCGCCGGGCGGTCGACAAATGGGAACTCTTCAACGGAACCCAAACCCATCGTCAGCATTCTCAGGATCACGGAAGCGAGCGAAGTCCTGAGAATTTCAGGCTCAGTGAATTCGGGCCGGGATTCGAAATCGGCTTCACTGTACAGGCGAATGCAGGTTCCTGGCCCGAGGCGGCCACAGCGTCCGGCTCGCTGGCTGGCGCTTGCCTGCGAAACAGGCTCGATCGGCAGGCGCTGAATCCGGCTGCGGTGTCCATAACGGCTGATCCTGGCCAACCCGGAGTCGATGACAAACCGGATCCTGGGAACCGTGAGCGAAGTCTCTGCAACGTTGGTGGCCAGAATGATCCTGCGCTTTGCGCCTGGATGAAAAACGCGGCGTTGTTCAGCAGACGACAGCCTCGCATAAAGCGGAAGAATTTCGGTATTCATACCTCGCCGGCCGGAAATCTGGCGTCGGAGAAAATCACCCGCTTCGCGAATCTCCCTCTCACCCGAAAGAAAGACCAGAATATCGCCCGAAGTAACAACAAATAAAGAAAAGATAATTAAAATCCTTATGGATAATTTACACAGTGGTATGTTAAAGGGGATGAAGTTTTGTGTAAAAAATGAGTTGAGAACTTCTCGGTGTCAATCGTGGCCGAGGTGATGATGAGTCTCAGGTCGCGGCGCCGCGGCAAGAGCTGTTTCATATAACCCAGCAGAAAGTCTATGTTCAGGCTGCGTTCGTGAGCTTCATCGATAATGATGGTGTCGTATTGATCCAGGTAGCGGTCATTCATCGACTCTGCCAGCAGGATGCCATCGGTCATGAACTTGATGTAGCCGTCCGGACTGCTGCGTTCCCTGAAACGCACCTGGTAGCCCACAACTTTCCCAAGCTCACTGCCAAGCTCCTCGGAAACGCGCTCCGCCATGGCGCGTGCAGCTATGCGCCGTGGCTGGGTACAGGCAACCAGCCCGCGGCTTCCCCTCTCAGCATCCAGACAGAGTTTCGGCAGCTGGGTCGTTTTGCCGGAACCGGTCTCCCCGGCGACAATGACCACCTGGTGATTCCTGATGGCATTGATCAATTCCTGACGGTGAGCGGTAATAGGAAGCTCACGATCATATTCCGGCACCGGCAGCGATGACTTTCGTTGCTCCACCCGGTTGCGTGACTGCTCGAACCGACGCAACACTTCCTTCAGGGCCCGATCCGCCGGCTGTCCCTGTTGCAGCCGACGTTGCACCGCCGACAGGCGCTTGCTGCACCACGCCGCGTCAACCGTCATGATGCGGTCAAGCTGCGATTTTAGTTCACGAACTGTGGCTGAGCTTGGCATGGCGAAAGATTATAGTCGAGACTCATGCGATACCGACCCGTATAATTCGCACGATGGAAATGAACTTCAGAAGCGACAACGAATCGCCGGCCCGTACTTCACCGCCGCCACCTGG
>CAMYKC010000051.1 GCA_947258865.1 uncultured Lysobacterales bacterium | reverse complement strand
AGGACATGCGTTCCGCAGGGACGAACTCGAGATCATGCTGGACCTGGCGGACAAGGGGATACGTCGGCTCATGGGCGATCAGGAAAAGGCTCTCAGTGGCTGATTCTTCTTTCCCCGGCCGGTCACTGGTTCTGGCCAGTGGCAATCCGGGCAAGCTCGGCGAATTGATGGAGATGCTGAAGCCTCTGGGCTGGTCGGTTCAACCCCAAAGTGACTGGACCCTGGAGGAGGCTGTCGAGGACGGGCACAGTTTCATCGAAAATGCCATCATCAAAGCCAGGCACGCAGCACGTCACAGCAACAGGCCCGCATTGGGCGACGATTCCGGCCTGGTCGTGGACGCCCTGAATGGCAGACCGGGCATCTATTCTTCGCGTTATGCAGGTCCACAGGCAGATGATCGGGCAAACATCAGCAAATTGCTGAGAGCCCTTGAAGCTGTACCCGAAACGAAGCGCTCTGCTCACTTTTACTGCGCAATGGCACTGGTGCGTCACGCCGATGATCCGTCCCCATTGCTGGCAACGGGCATGTGGCGCGGTCGGATCCTGGAGGCGCCGGCAGGAACCGGTGGGTTTGGTTACGATCCCGTGTTCTGGGTTCCCGCCGAAGCTTGCTCATCCGCGGAGCTGCCCGCGGATGTGAAGAATCGGTTGAGTCACCGTGGCCAGGCCCTGAAAGCCATGATCGAACAGATGAAGAAAGAGTTCGGACCTTGAGAGCAGAAGCAGGTACTCTTTCACTACCTCCTTTATCTCTTTACGTGCATCTGCCCTGGTGCGTGCGAAAATGTCCGTATTGCGATTTCAACTCGCATGCTGTCAAAAACGAGATTCCCGCCGACGACTATGTCAACGCGCTGCTGCATGATCTCGAACAGGACTTGCCGCTGGTCTGGGGCAGGCCGGTTCACAGCATTTTTTTTGGTGGAGGTACGCCGAGCCTCTTTACCGCAGATCAGGTTGAAAAGATGCTGAGCGGATTCCGCAGTAAGCTGCAGATTAACCCGGCAGCGGAGATCACTCTGGAAGCCAATCCGGGAACAACGGAGTACGACAGTTTCAGCGCATACCGTGACGCTGGCATCAATCGAGTGTCACTCGGCGTGCAGAGTTTTTCCGATGACTCGCTTGACGCTCTCGGCCGGATTCACGGACGTGAAGAGGTTGAGACAGCGATCCAATCGCTTTGGGCATCTGGCCTCGAAAACTTCAATCTCGACCTGATGTTCGCGCTGCCGGGCCAGTCGCTCAATGACGCAATCGCGGATGTTCATTCGGCCATTGCCTGTTCGCCGGCACACATCTCGCATTACCAGCTTACAATCGAGCCGAACACAGCTTTCCATGCCGAGCCACCGCCTTTACCCGGTGAAGATCTGGCCTGGGTGATGCAAAGAAATTGCGGCCAGTTGTTGTCGGCCGCAGGCTATCGGCAGTACGAAATTTCAGCCTGGTCCAAACCGGGAAGTGAATGCCGGCATAACGTGAATTACTGGCGTTATGGGGACTATATTGGAATCGGAGCAGGCGCCCATGGGAAGATCACTTTACCTTCCGAGGAGTCGATCTGCCGGCGCGTGAGGCTGAGACATCCAACAGCCTGGATGCAAGGCGCAAATTCGGGTGAAAGCCTGGCGGAAGACCGCCTGCTGGAATCCGACGAGCGGGTGTTCGAGTTTTTTTTGAACCAGTTGAGGTTTCGCGACGGCGTCAGGAAATCACAGTTCTCGGCAAGGACGGGAGTGGACTGGATCAAGGTGTCAGCGCGGGTAGAAGAGGCTGTCGGTAAAGGCTTGCTGCTCGATGAAAACGGACTCTTGAAACCCACGGAACTGGGGTGGCGTTTCAATAACGAAATCCAGGCTATTTTCCTGCCCTGAAAGGTCTTGCAATCCAGCATCCGCAACAGTAAACTGGCCGGTCTTTCGCGGACACGCGTATTTAATTGAAACAGGAATTGTCATGAAAGCCGGCATTCACCCCGAATACAGGAAAGTGGTGTTCCAGGACATATCATCGGATTTCGCCATCCTGACCCGTTCCACGATGGACAGTAAGGAAACCATCAAGTGGGAAGACGGAAATGAGTACCCGCTGGTCAAGGTAGAAGTGTCCAGTGCGTCTCACCCTTTTTATACCGGAAAACACAAAGTGCTGGATTCCGGTGGCCGTGTCGATCGCTTCAAGAAGCGCTACGGCAAGTAAGTTCAAATCGATCCAATAACCCCGCTCTGGCTAGACCAGGGCGGGGGTTTTTTTTGCCCGGATTTTTCTAAAGCATAATTTTCTGCATTTTAATTATTAACATTTCAAATGTTAGCTGAAAATTGAACGTCTGTGCTATAGTCGATGAACTGTGGTTGCCGCATAAGAAGACTGCAATCACCAGCCCAGCAAAAGGAGAATCCAGTGTCCGCCAAAAAAGTTTTGCTCACCGACGAATCATCAGGAAAACAACTGGAATTGCCAGTCATTGAAGGGACCGAGGGCGAACCGACGCTGGATATAAAGTCAGTACCCTCTGAGCTCGGTTATTTCACCTATGATCCCGGTTTTGCAGCTACGGCCGCCTGCACCAGCAGTATCACGTTTATCGATGGGGGTAAGGGGATTCTGCGCTACAGGGGTTACCCCATCGAACAATTGGCTGAAAGAAGTACTTTCGTAGAGGTTGCTTACCTGTTACTGAATGGAGAATTGCCGACCGAATCAGAGCTGAACCAGTTCCGGGATGAGTTGACTTATCACACCATGGTGCATGAGCAACTCAATACCTTTATTTCAGGATTTCACTACGATGCGCATCCCATGGCGATGATGGCTGGGGTCGTAGGATCACTGGCAGCGTTTTACCACGACAGGCTGGATATGAACAATCCCGAGCATCGGATGCTTTCGGCCAAACGCATGATAGCGAAGATGCCGACCATCGCGGCAGCCTGCTATCGTCATCACATGGGTTGGCCAATTGTCTACCCGCAAAACAATTTGCGGTTCTGTGAACGTTTCCTGCACATGATGTTCTCGGTCCCGACCGAACAGTACGAAGTCAGTGAAGTGGCGGCACGGGCACTGGACCTGTTGTTTATCCTGCATGCCGATCATGAGCAAAATGCCAGTACTTCGACAGTCCGGTTGGTCGGTTCTACCGGAGCCAATCCCTACGCCTGTATAGCTGCCGGCATCTCGGCTCTATGGGGCCCGGCGCACGGCGGCGCCAATGAGGCGGTTCTGGCGATGCTCGACGAGATCGGAGACGTCTCACAGGTTCCAAAATTCATCAAGCGGGCCAAGGACAAGTCCGATCCGTTCAGGTTGATGGGATTCGGTCATCGCGTCTACAAGCATTACGATCCTCGCGCTACGATCATCAGGGCAGCCTGCTACGAAGTGCTGGATGAACTTGGCAAAGACGATCCCATGATGGATCTTGCCATGGAACTGGAGCGAATAGCGCTGGAAGACGACTATTTTGTCGATAAGAAATTGTATCCGAATGTGGATTTCTACTCCGGCATCATCTACAAAGCGCTTGGCATTCCGATCAGCATGTTTACCGTAATGTTTGCGATTGCGAGAACTGTTGGCTGGGTGTCTCAGTGGTTGGAGCAGAGTGAGTCACCGACCAAGATTGGGCGTCCGCGCCAAGTCTACAGCGGGCCGGTCGAGAGGCGATACAGAGCTCTGCACCGGCGCGGTTAAGCGATCCGCTCGTTCACCAGGTACTCGACTTCAGCCAGGCTGGCCCTGTGCTGTGGTTTGCCGTCAATCGGGCTTGGTGGCGCCTGCCTGAGATGGACGGGTTCGAAGACGGCCAGTTCGATCTCAACACCATCCAGTTCGGTTATGACCAACGGCACGATGCGATGATCCCCATTGAACCAGCGGATTTGCCGCTGTTCCTGCGTGAAAGCCGCTCCACGCTCGAGAAAGAACAAAATTATGGATTCGGTGGAGTCTGCGAAGACGTGCAGGGCAATCCGGGAATGCTGATTCGCCGTTCCGTCCAGTACCGAACCGACCAGCCGGGGATTGAATTTTTCAAGTAGCCGCATACCCCTGACGGCCGTTCGGCGAAGCCCATCGAGATTGTCCAGATGAGCGGAGCCCCCGTACAGGTCCTGGTAGCGGCGCAGCGCCTCCTTGACCTCGATATTGCTGGGCAATGCGAGCCTTTCGCTAACGCCGATCCGTTCAGCTGCCTTCTTCTTGGCTGCATGATAGTTATGTTGTCCCTCAGTGGAGATGATTCGGGCAGCCTCGGCCGCAACTTCCAGCCGCGTTTGCCGGAGCTTGCGGAGGTGCCTGGGTAACAGGCGATCAGTAGATTTCGTACGGGTCTTCTTCGAGCGGGACATCCTGGTTATCTCCCTGGCCGGGTTCCTGCATCGGCGGCAATCTTCCAGCCTGGAATATTTCCATGATTGCCCTGTTGTTATCAAGTCTCGCCAGCATTCCTGTTTCCGGGTCGATTTTTGCCTGGGACAATCCTTCCGGCATGACTGGGGGTGAATCTTCCACGCCTTCGAGGGCCACGGCCATGTACTCCATCCAGACCGGAAGTGCGGCACGGCCGCCCAGTTCACGTCGGCCCAGTGGCTCGTGATTATCGAATCCGACCCACACGGAGGTCACAAGGTGATCGTTATAGCCCGAGAACCACGCGTCACGCTGTTCATTCGTCGTGCCCGTTTTTCCTGCAAGATCGGAGCGGCCCAGTTGCATGGCTCTCGACCTTACAAAGTATGCATTCTCGGGCTAAATGGCTCGCATTGCATAGTTGAATTTCGCATCATTGACGAAGCCGTCAGTTCCAAGGTCACTGCTTGTGACTTCCAGCTCAGCATTGCCAGTGGCGATATCGAGTGGTTTGAATGCAGGTTCGGTTTTTTCGGCGACGGGCTCCGCGGCCATTTCGGAGGACTCGCTTTCGCAGTCATCGCAGATGATCGAAGGCAAGGTCTCGAAAACAGTCTCTCCGTCCATGTCAATGATCGTGCGGATGAGCTGGGGTGTGACCAGGTATCCGCCGTTGGCAAACACGGCATAGCCCGTTGCCATCGAAAGCGGCGACAGGGAAGCGCTTCCCAGGGCCATCGAAAGGTTGGCGGGAAGTTCGTCGCGATTGAAGCCAAAATTGCTGATATACCCTCGTGCATATTCGATTCCAATGCTGCGCAGCAGCCTGATCGACACCAGGTTCCGGGAATTGACCATTGCTTCCCGCAGCCGGGTCGGTCCGTAAAATTTCTCACTGAAGTTCTGGGGCTTCCAGGTTCTTTCCAGCTCCGAATCTTCGAACACGATCGGGGCATCATTGACCAGGCTGGCCACGGTAAATCCTTTTTCCAATGCGGCGGAATAAATGAAAGGCTTGAAGCTGGACCCCGGCTGCCGGCGTCCCTGGGTGATGCGATTATACTTACTGCGCGTAAAATCATAACCGCCCACAAGTGCCTTGATGTCGCCATTTTGGGGATCCAGGGAAACCAGGGCAGCCTCAACTTCAGGAAGTTGTCCAAGCCTCCAGTTTCCGTCGTTATGAAGCCGCGCCCGGATGATGTCCCCGGGGGCCATGATGTCTTCGACCGACTCAGGTTCCGCGCCTTTGCGGTCGCGGTCGATGAACGGAGCTGCCCAGCGCATGTCTTCCAGTGACA
The DNA here is from genome assembly GCA_947258865.1 of uncultured Lysobacterales bacterium. GTDB lineage: Bacteria > Pseudomonadota > Gammaproteobacteria > Xanthomonadales > SZUA-36 > CAMYKC01. The sequence continues at coordinate 18,678 of CAMYKC010000051.1, read as the reverse complement.
AAGCAACCGTCTGACCGTTGCGCAGGTAGACCAGGGCGAGTTCCTTTTCCACCTCCAGAACCAGTCCCGGTTCCAGGCCTGACACGGGCTGGTAAGGATTCAGGGCTTCGAGCCAGTCGGAAGTCGTGACCTTGTCGGCAATATCGATGTGCGCTTCCGCGCCCCGGAATCCATGTCGCTGATCATATTCTTCCAGCCCCTGAGCAACTGCCAGATTGGCCGCTGTCTGTAACCGGCTGTCGATGGTCGTGATGACTTCATATCCGCCGGTATAGGCCTCGAGGCCGAGTTGCTGAATCGCTTTGACCCGAACCATTTCAGCAACGTACGGTGCTGAAAATTCCGCAATGGCGCCGTGGTAGTAAGCCCGGTCCGGTTCGTTGACCGCCAGTTCGAACCGGGCCTCGTTGATATACCCGAGTTCCAGCATTCGGTTGAGAACGTAATTGCGGCGTTCCAGTGCCCGTTCGGGCGAGGTGATTGGGTTAATCCTCGAGGGTGCTTTGGGGAGCGCTGCGATCATTGCGCACTGAGCAAGCGATAACTGGTCTGATGATTTTCCATAATAGACTTCGGCGGCCGCACCCACGCCATATGCCCGGTAACCGAGAAAAATCTTATTGAGGTAAAGTTCGAGAATTTCGTCCTTGTCCAGCTGGCGCTCGATCTTCAGGGCCAGGAATATCTCCTTGATTTTTCGTGTGTAGGTTTTCTCCGAAGTCAGAAAAAAGTTTCTGGCCAACTGCTGGGTAATCGTACTGCCGCCGATGGTCTTTTCGCCGGTGATTGCCAGGGAAACCACGGCACGAGTGATCCCCTGGTAGTCGACACCCGGGTGTTCATAGAAGCGGGCGTCCTCGCCCGCGATGAAAGCCTGTTTGAGGCAAGCCGGCATGTCTTCAATCGAGACCGGGATTCGGCGTTTCTCGCCGAAGATCCCCATGAGCTTCCTGTCGCGGCTAAAAACGCGCAACGGCACCTGTAACTGAACATCATGCAAGGTTTCGACATCCGGAAGATCCGGTTCGAGCACCAGGTAAGTCACAGCGATGGCTGAAATCCCCAGCACCGAGGACACCAGCACAAAAATGATTGACCAACGAATCAGTTTCCTCACGCAAAAATCCTGTTATGCTATCTGCCGGAAGACGGACTTTCTGATATCAAACATCCGGCTACCCTAGAAAGGTAGTTATAAGATACGATATTCGGTGGCAGGCATGGAAGCAGGCAATCTACTAAAAATTGTGTTAACTGCACACATCTCCGATGGTTTTTCATGCTTGCCCGAACGGGTTCTTAACACAGGTTTGACTGCCGCTATTTGCAGGGGTTCGAAAAAAAAAGTGCAATTCGGCGTTGAGATACGATTCAATATCTGTTAAAAACTAGTTCAGGAAGTGTCAATAAACCATTGTCGAGCAAAGGATTGAGGGCAATTTGAAAATATTCGGCACCAAATCACCACCCGTAATGGGCTTGGATATAGGGTCTTCAAGCATACGCTTGTTGCAACTTTCCCGGCATGGAACCTCCTATCGCGTCGACCACTTTGCGATCGAGCCGCTACCGCAGGGCGTGATCGTGGAGAAATCGGTCCAGGATATCGAGGCCATTTCCGAAGCGATTCAATCCGCGGTCAGGAATTCCGGTTCGAATTCCCGATACTGCGCGGTTGCGGTCTCCGGTTCCGCCGTGTTCACCAAAACGATCAGCCTGCCGGCCAACCTGGCCGATTCAGATATTGAAAGTCAGGTTCAGATCGAAGCCAACCAGTACATTCCCTACCCGCTGGATGAGATCAGCCTGGACTTCGAGGTTCTCGGGGCGTCCCCGAGAAATGCGGACATGGTTGATATCCTCCTGGCGGCTAGCAAGAACGAAAATGTCGAAAGCAGACAGGATGCGTTGGAATCACTGGGGCTCAGGGCTAAGATCGTCGACGTCGAATCATTCGCGATTGCAAATGCGTTCGAACTGATCCGGGAACGGGAAGGCATCAGGAGTACGGAGACCATTGGCATCTTTGATATTGGCTTTGATCTCTCGAGCCTCCTGATCCTGCGGAATGGGCGGGTCGTGTATACACGCGATCATCCTTTCGGAGGCAATCAATTGACCGAAGAGATCATGCGGCGATATGACATGACGCCCGAGCAGGCGAGCTTTTTCATGCGCGGTGAACCCGGGCCTGAGAATTTCGAAGAAGAAGTGCTCGAGCCGTTCATGCTTAACGTCGTGCACCAGATCAGCCGGGCACTGCAGTTCTACAGTTCCAGTGCTGAATTCTCCAATATCAGGACTATTTACCTGTCAGGCAGCATGGCTTCAATCAAGGGCCTGTCCGATGTCGTAGAGCAAGAGCTCGGTATCAAAACCGGCATTGCCGATCCGGTCAGCGGCCTCGAACTGTCGCCATCAGTTGCCGTCGCCGCCCTTAACCGGAACGCGCCGAACCTGATGGTTGCGATGGGCCTGGCACTGAGGGGGTTTGACTGATGGCTAGAATCAATCTCCTACCCTGGCGCGAAGAAGCGCGCAGGGATCGCCAGCGCCAATTCCTGTACTCATTGATGGCAACCCTGGTTCTGGGCGCTATCCTGGTACTGATCGTCGGAATGTTTTTTGACCAGCGTATTAGCCACCAGGAATCACGCAACCAGCAAATTCAGGTTGAGATCAACAGGCTGGAACAGAGGATTGCGCGCATACGTGAGCTTGAGAATACGCGAAACCGGCTGCTGTCCCGTAAGCAGATCATCGAATCGCTTCAGGCCAGCCGCTCCCTGACCGTTGAGCTCCCCGACAAGTTGGCCAAGACCATCCCGGTAGGGATTACGCTGACGAATGTCAGGCAGCAGGGTGCAAACCTGACTTTGCTGGGCACCAGCCAGTCCAACGCCCGTGTGTCGGCTTACCTGCAAAGCCTCGAGGAAATGGATCTTTTCGTGAACCCCGAACTGCAGTACGTAAGGGCTGCAGACAAGCCAGCCACTCGGATTGAGACCTATGAATTCGCAATTCGGGTGAAGCTGGATAACACGAAAGGCAAAACCCAGGCGGCCGGTACGCAACCGGCGGGAGCAGGCTGATGCTCAACGAATTACGCGATCTCGACTTTAATGACATCGGCAGCGCGCCTGTTTCGGTTCGCTACGTGATCCTTGGTTTCCTGCTGGTTATCATCCTGGCAATCGGTTATTTCCTGCTGATCAAGGCAAAGACAGAACAACTCGAAATGGTACAGAACCTGGAGAACTCACTCCGGGCGGAGTTCGAGCAGAAGCAATCCAAGGCGGCCAACCTCGAGGCTTACGAAGAGCAGCTGGCCGAGATGCAGGAATTGCTGGAAACCATGTTCAGGCAATTGCCCAGCAAGACCGAAATGGACAAATTGCTCGTCGATGTGTCCCAGACGGCTCTCGGGGCTGGCATCGATGTCCAGTTGTTCCAGCCAAATGCTGAGGCTTATCACGATTTCTACGCCGAGCGACCGATTTCTGTTCGGATGCTGGGCGATTACCATCAGTTTGGTGAATTCGTGAGCGGTGTTGCGTCCTTGCCGCGAGTCGTCATTCTGACCATGCACGATATTTCATTGCGTCGGGCTACCGAACGCGATGTAGGCGGCAGGGCTGGTGACGGCCGGTTGATTCTGGAAGGTACGGTAAAGACCTATCGCTACATTGATGAAGAAGAGGCAGCAGAACGAGCCCAGGTGGGTGCGCCATGAAAATCGTAAGAAAGATTAACTACACAGTTTTAATCATGTTGGTCGTTTTGACGACGCTAGTGACAGCCTGCACCGGGCGGAAAGATGATCTCGGACGATACATTACTGAAGTGAAAGCCCGTCCGGCGACCCCCATTCCTCCCATTCCGGCAGTCAGAACCTATACCCCTTATAAATATGAAGGGCTGACCGGCCGGGATCCGTTCCGGCAGTCAACCAGTGAAGGAGCCGAGCAAATTGCGAGCAGCAGTAATGCGAAGGGTCCGCGACCAGACCTTCAGCGTCCCAGGGAATATTTGGAAAGATATGAACTGGATACATTGCTGATGGTGGGTACTTTTTCGAAGGAGTCATCCGATTGGGCCCTGATTCAGGACCCGGATGGTGTAGTTCACCGGGTTGCCGTTGGAAATTACATGGGTAAGAACCACGGCAAGGTGGCAGGCGTAACGAACGATGAAGTGGAATTGAGTGAGTTTATTGCCGACGGTGTCGGTGGCTGGCTGGTCAGGGATGCTTCGATTGCCCTGGGTGGCAGTTAGAACTGGTATCGCACAGGCGATGAATCTCGAGAGGCAAGCGCTATGAATAGCAACATGGAATGCTCAGTAACTCAACGGCAAACCTGTGAAAGAGGACGCAGCATGCGTAATTTAAGAAAAGGATTTCTCAAGGCACTGGTATTGATCTTTGCCATAGCGCCGTTCCTGTCTGCTTTGGCTGCAACGAGCGTGTCGGACATTGATCACGCGAACACAGCGAATGGCGACGTCAGGATTACACTCAAAACAAGTGGGGATGTGCCCCAGGTCAGTGTGTTCGCTACTGAGAACCCGGCACGCATCGTGCTGGATCTTGCCGAAACGGAAAGCCAGGCTGGTTCAGATGCCGTTTTCGTCGGACAAGGCGCGGTTCAGCAGTACTCGGCAATTGCAGCAGGCGGAAGGACGCGACTGGTAGTCGACTTGTCCAGCTCGGTCGCCTATGACTACAACGCCGAGGCGGGACAGGTTGTGTTGACGATTGCAGGAACCGGCGTTGCGTCGGGCGCGACAGCCGTTTCCGCCATGCACAACAGCGGCTTCAACGTGACCGGAGTGGATTTCCGTCGCGGCGAAGATGGGCAGGCTCGAATTATCGTCAGCCTCGACCGGCCGGGGGCCAGTATCTCGATGAGAGAGGGAACCAACGCTCTGAGTCTTGATATTTTCGACGCGGCTTTGCCCGAATCACTCGACCAGCGTCTTGATGTGATGGACTTCGCCACACCCGTACAACTGATCGACAGCTATGCGGTCAGCTCGGGAGTCAGGCTCGATATTTCCACCAGTGGCCTTTTTGAACACCTGGCTTATGAATCCGGGAACGACGTCATCGTTGAAGTGAGCGCTGTCGCCCGGTCCGCAAAAGTCTCCGAAGAGACAGAAGTTAAATTCTTCGAAGAGAAAACTTACGAAGGAACCAAGGTGACCTTCAACTTCCAGGATATTCCGGTTCGATCGGTACTGCAGCTGATTGCCGATGTTTCGGATCTCAATATAGTCGTTGCTGACAGCGTTGGCGGCAACCTGACCCTTCGTCTGACAAACGTCCCGTGGGACCAGGCGCTGGATATAGTCATGGATGCGCGCAACCTGGACATGCGCAAGAATGGAAATGTGATCTGGATCGGCCCGACGGCTGAAATCGCGGCGCGGGAGCAGCAACTGCTGCAGGCGCAGGCAGATAGAAGGATTCTGGAACCGCTGCAGACGGTGCTGATTCCGATGAGTTATGCGAAAGCCGAGGATATGATGACCCTGCTCGAGGAATCGACCAGCGCGGTAGAAAGCGAATACGGTCTCCTGTCAGAGCGTGGTTCGGTCACCATCGATGAACGCACCAACACCCTGCTGGTCACGGACACCCCGGAGAAGATTCTGGAAATCCAGGAGTTGATCGCCGAGTTGGATTACCCGGTCGAGCAGGTCCAGATCGAATCGCGTATCGTCATTGCCAATTCCGAGTTTGCCCATGAACTGGGTGTCAGGTTTGGCGTCACCGCACTGCACATTGGAAGTAACGTCGGGGTTCTTGCCGCAGACGGGCGGGCCGCAGATATTGTCAATCCAGCGATTGATCCACGTGATGATTTTCTACTCGATATTCCGTCGTACCCCAATCGCTACCAGGTTAACTTGCCGGCGACCGACGCGAATGCATCGACACTTGGTCTGTCTTTCCTGACTCCGGACGTCATTCTGGACCTGGAACTGTCGGCTCTTGAGGCAGAGGGCGAGGGTGAAGTTGTTTCAACGCCTCGCGTTGTGACAGCCAACCAGGCTGAGGCCTTCATTCAGCAGGGTGTGGAGATTCCATATGAGGAATCAACGTCTTCTGGCGCCACGTCCGTGTCGTTCAAAGAGGCCGTGCTTGAGTTGAAGGTCACACCGCTGATCACGCCCGACAACCGGGTTCAGATGGACCTTGCCATCAAGCAGGATACGGTTGGCGAGATTTTCCAGACCGCGCGTGGTGGTTCCGTACCATCCATTGATACGCGGGAAATGGAAACTACCGTGTTGGTCTCCAATGGCGATACGGTGGTCCTGGGCGGTATATTCCAGGAAGATACCTCCTCTAATGAAGAGAAAGTACCCTGGCTGGGTGATGTTCCCGGACTCGGCGCGCTGTTCCGTAGACGGGCCAATGAATCCAAGAAACGTGAATTGCTGATCTTTGTCACGCCCTCGATCGTGGAAGATCGCCCGATTCTCTGATCCGGCCGCAGGATATAAACGAAAACGCCCGGGCATCGCCCGGGCGTTTGCTTTAGTGTTGGGTTGTCATGACAACTGAACTTCCCTATTCAGAGGCCTGCGAACGCAATCAGGCGCCGATACTCGAAGTGCTGCTGCGGGAGTTTCCCGAGCAGGGTATTGTTCTCGAGATCGGTTCAGGCACTGGACAGCACCTGGCCTATTTTGCTCCCCGCCTGCCCGCGCTGGTTTGGCAGCCGTCGGACCTGGCCGAAAACCTGGATGGCATCAAGGCAAGAATCACTCAGCTTGGCGAGGCAAACATACTCCCGGCCATCCAGCTTGACGTGCTGAAGTCATGGCCGTCGAAGCAATTCGATGCAGTTTTCTCTTCCAATACATCGCACATTATGGGTTGGGAAGCCGTATGTGCGATGTTTGCGGGCGTTGGAGAAAATCTGGCGGGCGGCTGTGTATTCTGCCTTTACGGCCCATTCAATGAGGATGGCCGGTATACATCGGCAAGCAACGCGGAATTCGATCGCCAGCTTCGTCTTCGTGATCCGTCCATGGGCCTCAGGGATATCACTGCACTTGATTCACTGGCCCGGAGTCATCAAATGGGATTGGAGAAACGATACCGGATGCCGGCGAATAACCAGTTACTGACTTTTCGGCGAATCATGGACCAATGAATGTCCAAAATGCTCTCAAAAGAAAATAAAGGCGCTGACCTGGTGTCGCAAGCCGCCGCTTTGTTGGCCGGTCAGCGGGACCGGATTGCAAATGCCGCCAACTTGTCGGCCTTGTTGTTTTACGGTCTCGAAGATGTCAATTGGGCTGGATTCTATTTTTTGAAAAATGGCGAACTGGTCGTTGGCCCATTCCAGGGCAAGCCTGCCTGTGTCGCGATCCCGATGGGAAAAGGTGTCTGTGGCACGGCCGCGCTGACCCGGAAAATTCTGAGCGTGGCTGATGTCCATGCCTTCGAGGGCCACATTGCCTGTGACATCGAATCGCGTTCTGAAATCGTATTGCCTTTGATGAGGGGTGATGAGTTACTGGGTGTTCTGGACATTGACAGCCCGATACCCGGCCGATTCGACGAACAGGATGAAGAGGTCTTGCGGGAAATTGCGGCGATTTACGTGCATTCAGTGGACTGACCAGTCAGTGCGACCCAATCTGCAGGAGTGATGTTTCCCCCGCTGATGATCGCCCCCACTTTCTTGCCCGCAAATATTTCGGGGTGATTCCTGACCCCCGCAATGACGGTAGCCGAAGAAGGCTCGATCAGCAGCTTTAATTTAGACCAGAACAGAACCATTGTTTCCCTGAGATCGTCGTCGCTGACGGTCAGCACCTGTTTGACCCCGGTTTGGATGACGTGAAAATTTCTCCGGCCCACGATCGCGCGCAGGCCATCGGCGATCGTATCCGGTTCATACGAATCCACAATTTCGCCGCGCTGAAGACTGACCACGGTGTCCGCCGCCCCTTCCGGTTCAATCGCGTAAACCGACACGCCCCAGGCGCGTGTGGCAATGGCCGTTCCACTGACCAGTCCGCCACCTCCGAGGGGCGTAACGATCTGTTCCAGCGTTGGCACTTCCTGTTCGAGTTCCAGGGCTGCTGTTCCCTGTCCTGCGATGATGTCTGCATTGTCGTAGGGGTGAATCGCGATCATCCCATCCTGAACCAGTCTTTCCAGTTCTTCAGCGCGAGACCGGTCCGTCGGGGCACAAAAATGAACGTGCCCCCCAAATCGCCTGACCGCTTCGATTTTCATCGGCGATGAATTTTCCGGCATGACGATATGGGCTGTCCGGCCCGCCAGTTTTGCTGCAAGAGCCAGCGCCGCGCCGTGATTGCCGGAAGAGTGCGTAGCCACGCTGCCCTCGACGCCATCTTCCGCCAGACGTGCAATGGCGTTACTGGCGCCGCGGAATTTGAACGCTCCGGTTCGCTGCAGGTTTTCGCATTTGCAATACAGCTTGCAGCCCAGGGCTTCGTCCAGCCCGGGATCGTTGATAACCGGTGTCAGCCTGACCTGGTCCTGGATTCGAGCATGGGCGAGGTGGATATCGGCGATATCGGGAATGTCCCGGCCAGGTTCAAAGCTCATATCTGACGACTCACTATGCTCATAGGGCCTATAATACTGGGCCCCCTGGAAGAAGTGCCAGTTTCGCTGGATGAAAGATCGGATTGCGAACCGCAAAGGAAAGAAAATGAGGAAACCTTCGACTGGAAAAACCGTCTATCGCGAAGAATATGCGCCCTATCCCTGGAACCTGGATCGGGTGCGTCTGCGCTTCGAAATCGGCGATGAGGTGACACGTGTCTTGTCCGAGCTCGAATTTTCCCGGAACGATGATGCCAGCGACGAAATGGATATCGAACTGGACGGCCAGGAAATGGAACTGGTTGCGGTCTCATTGGGGGGCAGGCAACTGGATAATAATGAATACAGCATCAGTGCGGACAAGTTAATTGTTCGAAACGCCACGAATCCCTGCCGTGTGGAAATCGAGGTCCTGATCTACCCCTGGCAGAACACGGCGCTGGAGGGGCTGTACCCTTCTGGAAATTTTCTGTTGACCCAGTGCGAAGCCGAGGGATTTCGAAAAATTACTTATTATCCGGATCGGCCGGATGTCATGACCCGGTTTGGTGTAACACTGGTTGCGGACAAAAAGCGCTACCCGGTGTTGCTGTCCAACGGCAACGCCGTTGAATCAGGTGAACTGGACGATGGACGGCACTGGGTGCGCTGGGACGATCCCTTTGCAAAACCTTGCTATCTCTTCGCCCTGGTGGCCGGCGATCTGGCTTGCGTGGAAGATCATTTTACGACCCGCAGCGGGCGTGATGTGACGCTGCGATTTTACGTTGAACCTGAGAACCAAGACCGTTGCGGGCACGCCATGGAGTCGTTGATTCATGCCATGAAATGGGACGAAGACCGCTTTGGTCTCGAATATGACCTGGACATCTACCACATCGTTGCAACCGATGATTTCAATATGGGAGCAATGGAAAACAAGTCGCTGAATATCTTCAATTCCAAGTATGTTCTGGCCCGTCCGGACACGGCTACGGATAACGATTACCAGGGTATCGAGGGCGTGATCGGGCATGAGTATTTTCACAATTGGACGGGTAACCGGGTAACCTGCCAGGATTGGTTCCAACTCACCCTGAAAGAGGGATTGACTGTCTTTCGGGACCAGGAGTTTTCCTCCGACATGCAGTCGCGCGCCGTGAAACGGATTCGCGATGTCCGTGTTTTGAGAAGCCGGCAATTTCCCGAAGATTCCGGACCGATGTCACACCCGATCCGGCCTGATAAATACATTGAAATCAACAATTTTTATACAATGACGGTGTATCAGAAAGGGGCTGAAATTATTCGTATGTATCACACCCTGCTGGGCGAGGAAGGATTCCAGAATGGTATGAAATTGTATTTTGAACGTCATGACGGACATGCCGTAACCTGTGATGATTTTCTCGCAGCGATGGCGGATGCAAATGGCGTCGATCTCAAAAAATTCGGCTCCTGGTATGGCCAGTCCGGTACGCCGGAGGTCAGGGCCGCAGGTGTCTACGATGACCAGGCGAAAACGTTCACATTGCGCCTGTCTCAGAAGACGCCGCCTACCCATGACCAGGCGGAAAAAATACCTCTCGTGATTCCCGTTGCCGTGGGATTGCTGTCACGTGATGGGGCTGAATTGCCGTTGAGATTGCGGGGTGAGGACGTACCGGCGGGGTCTTCACGGGTGCTTCTTCTGGATCAAGTTGAACAAAGTTTCACTTTTCAGGATATCGCGTCGAAGCCGATTCCTTCCCTGCTCAGGGGATTCTCGGCCCCGGTCAAGTTGTTCTATCCTTTCACCTCCGAGGATCTCGCCACCCTGATGGCCTTTGACGTTGATTCTTTCGTCAGGTGGGAAGCAGCCCAGTTGCTGGCGCAGAGAGAAATCCTGCGTAACGTTGATCTTCTCGCGGCTGGATCTGATCCGCAGCTCGACACGAGGCTCGTTCATGCCTTCCGCGCCTTGCTTTCCGATACGAAATCCGACCCGGCGCTGATCGCCGAGGCCATGACACTTCCCGGCGAGGATTACCTGGCCGAACAGATGGATGTCGTTGATGTCGATGGTATTTTTGCCGCACGCAAGTATGTCAAGTCGGAACTGGCCAACGCACTGGTGGAAGCGTTCATGTTCCGTTACGATTCCATGGGGAATGAAGACCCTTACGACAAGTCGCCGGAATCGATGGCACGCCGCAGGCTCCGCAACGTTTGCCTGTCCTATTTGCTGGAAACTCCGGGCGGCTCACGCCTGGCCGAACGGCAGCTTGAATCCAGCGATAATATGACGGATACACTGGCAGCCTTGCAGGGCCTGGTCTGGGCAGAAGCACCGGCTGCCGAAGCGGCCCTGGCGGCGTTCGAAAAACATTGGAAGGACGATGCACTGGTCATGGATAAATGGTTCTCTATCCAGGCATCGACACCCGGCAGCAGCACCGTTGAGCGGATGCGCAAGCTGCTGGATCACCCGGGATTCAGCATCAGGAATCCCAACAAGGTCCGCTCGCTGATCGGTGTCTTCGCGATGATGAATCCAACGGGATTTCATGCCGCCGATGGTTCGGGGTACCGCCTGCATGCGGACCAGGTTATTGCATTGAATGCGCTCAATCCGCAGGTGGCTTCCCGGATGGTTGCCGCCTTCAATCCCTGGACCCGTTACGATGAAAATCGCCGCAATCTGATGGAGGCGGAATTGCAGCGTATCGCCGGGATCGACGGATTGTCCCCGGACGTATCCGAAATTATTAATAATGCCCTGGGCATGGTCAATCAGAGAATACATTCATGACAATCTTGGATTACATGCCCCTGGGGCTCGTTTTCATTATTGCGGTCCTGGCACAGGTGCTGTTCATCGAGATCGGTTTTCGGTATGGATTGGCAAGACAGGGGAAGCAATACAAAGCCCAGATGGCCCAGGTGCGGGCGATCATGGGCGCGTCACTTGGTCTGCTGGCTTTCATGCTGGCATTCACATTCAGCATGGCGCAGCAGAATTACGATGAACGGACCCGGGCCTATATGATGGAAGTCAGCGCCATTGATTTGGCCTTCCGCGGGGCGGACCTGATCAAGAAGGACGCCAGGGCCGATGCGAAGGAACTGCTCAGGAAATTTGCGAAGTTGCGGCTGGCAACCACCCAGGCGGCCAAAAATGCTGATATGGAAGCGGTCATCAACATGGTGAGGGAGTCAGAAGAAATACACGACGATCTCTGGTCCATTGCCGAGATATCCATGGAAGGGTCCGGAGATGGTGAAGATACCGGCATCTTTGCCCAATCCGTTCTGGCCATGATCAACGCGCATGATGCCCGTTTGCAGAACGCGTTGTTCAACCGGATTTCCCCGGTGATCTGGTTAACCCTGTTTGCGATGGCCCTCATGTCGATGCTGGTCATGGGCTACCAGGCAGGTCTTACAGGAACCCGCAGCAGCCTGGCAACCTGGGTTCTGGCCATCACGTTTTCTTCCGTAATGATACTGATCACCGACCTGGATCGCCCGAACATGACCCTGTTTCAGATGAATCAACAATTGATGATCGAACTGGATGGCCGCATGGAAGGAATCGAAAAATAATAAGGCGTCACTTCAATTACTGTGATCGGCCAATGCTAATCTGATCGAGTCAGAGCCTTGATCAATAAGCTGCGCTGCAGGTCTGCCTCGTGGCGGGTTGGAAATTTCGGCGCCAGCCGCAGGTCGCCGGCAAAGCGGATATTGAACTGAAAGCCTTCGCCATCGTCTGCTTCGAATACACGGGTCAGGAAGATCACTTTATTCAGCACAATGGCATAGCCCTGCAATTCGTATATTTTTTCCGGCATGCCCGGCAACTCCTTAAACAGGCGGTTTTCTATTCTAGCCGTTTTTACTGATCTGGTTCAGTAGCTGTTCATGCGCTGCGTGTTATTCTGATATCAGATATGAGAGCCTTGATCGCCGTTTTGTTACTGGTTCTGGTGTCCGCCTGCGCCAGCTATAATTATCCGGTATACGATGCCGGTGATGGGGTCTATTACGCTGCTTCTCCGCCGACGTATACCATTGTTGATCCTTACCCGGGATTTTCTTATTACAGCCCCTATTTCTATCCCTATTACTTCTCTGTCTGGTATTCCCCCTGGTACCGCCATCACTACGGTTGGTACAGGCCGTCTCATCGCTGGTGTCCTCCCTATCGGATGCCGCATGCTGCTCACTATGCTGGTGTGAGTCCCGATATGGGGCATTTGCCGGGTAATATGAATCCCGGCCCGTCAGGCCCGTATCCCAATCCACCGGGCGTTGTTCCCGGGCTGCAGGTGAATCATCCGGAACTGTGGCAGGCGAAGCATGTATCGGGGAGCGAACCAGGGACAGCGGCAGCCGTCGGCGCCTTCTTATCGATCCATGCCAGTGGCGCCGGCAACGTCAACTTACAGCAGGCCGCGTTCCGGCGGCCTGGTGCTTCCATCAAATCCGCGGGGCAATATCACCGGTGCAACCCGGTCTGCCCGTTCCATCTCAGGCTCGCGCAGCAGAAGCGTTTCCACGCGTTCCCCCGCGCTCCACGACCAATAGTCAGGCGAGCATTCTCGCGACCGTCGCAAAGACGGCGTATGACCACTGCCGAACGCTGCATTGCGCTGAATATCAGCAAACTCTGAAACCACGGGACCCACTCACGGCGGAAGCAGAATGGCCCGGAATCTCCCCCTTTTACATGAGTTTCAGTACAATACGCGATCCCTGGGTAAAAAGTTCGGACCACGATGCAGTATGCGCGGATATTCGATGTGATCGTGATCGGTGGCGGCCATGCCGGCACCGAGGCGGCGCTTGCCTCGGCGCGGAGCGGGGCGCGTACGCTCCTGGTCACGCACAGCATCGAGACCATTGGGCAAATGAGCTGCAATCCGGCGATCGGCGGTATCGGCAAGGGCCACCTGGTTAAGGAAATCGATGCCATGGGCGGCGTAATGGCGCATGCGGCCGATGCGGCCGGCATCCAATTGAGAACGCTCAATTCGCGCAAGGGCCCTGCAGTTCGCGCCACCAGAGCCCAATGCGACCGTAACTTGTACCGGGCGTTTATCCGACAGACCGTCGAGCAGCAAGACAACCTTTCCATGTTCCAGGCTGCAGTGGATGATCTGCTGATGGATGGCGAACGCATAGCCGGCTGTCGCACGGCTACAGGCATGGAATTTCGCTCGTCGGCAGTCGTGCTGACCACGGGTACTTTTCTTGGCGGCAAGATTCATATTGGTGAAGAACAACTCGAGGGAGGCAGGGCAGGTGACCCGCCGTCCAATGCCCTGGCTGCTCATCTGCGGGAATTACCGTTCGCGGTTTCACGGCTGAAAACGGGTACACCGCCGCGCATCGACGGTAAGACCGTCGATTTCAGCGTGATGCAGGAACAGCCCGGGGATCGTCCGCGGCCTGTATTTTCCTACACGGGCAGCAGGAATGATCACCCGCAACAGGTTTGCTGTTGGATCACACACACCTCGGAGGCAACCCACGAAATCATCCGTCAGGCCTTGCATCGCTCTCCGATGTATACCGGCGTCATCGAAGGCGTGGGACCGCGCTACTGCCCTTCAATCGAGGACAAGGTGGTGCGTTTTGCCGATCGCGACAGCCATCAAATTTTTGTCGAACCGGAGGGTTTGCATACCCGGGAACTGTATCCGAATGGTATTTCCACCAGTCTGCCTTTTGATGTCCAACAGGAATTCGTGCATTCCATCAGGGGATTTGAGAAGGCTCACATTACCCGTCCGGGTTACGCAATCGAATATGATTTTTTTGACCCTCGCGAACTCCACGGCTACCTGGAAACCAAGCACGTAGCCGGCCTGTTTTTTGCCGGACAGATAAACGGGACAACGGGTTACGAAGAAGCGGCGGCTCAGGGCCTGATCGCGGGTATTAACGCCGCGCGCCAGTCGCGCGGTGAGACCTTGTGGACGCCGCGGCGCGACGAATCCTATATGGGCGTTATGATCGATGACCTGGTCACCCAGGGCACCCTTGAACCCTATCGAATGTTCACCAGCAGGGCGGAATATCGCCTGCAATTGCGTGAAGACAATGCCGATCTGCGTCTCACCGAAAAGGGCCGGGAACTTGGCCTGGTTGACGATGACCGCTGGCAAATTTTCTGCGAGAAGCGCGAGGGAATCGCTATTGAGCGGCAGCGTCTGCATGATATCTGGGTGACCCCGGTCAACGAACCGGGACGTTCTCTCGAGTCAATCCACGGTATTGTCATCAACAAGGAAAGCCGGGCCCTCGACCTGTTAAGGCGTCCGGACATGGATTACGGTAAGTTGGTCGCCCTGGATGGGGTCGGGCCGGGTGTTTCAGAGCCGCTGGTGGCGGAGCAGTTGGAAATCCAGGTCCGCTATGCCGGTTATCTGGGGCGTCAACAACAGGATATTGAGCGAAGGCTACGGCACGAAAGCACAGCAATAGAAAGAGGATTCGACTATGGATCCGTGCGAGGATTGTCTGCAGAGGTTCGCGAAAAACTGGAGCGGATCAGGCCGGACACCATCGGCCAGGCAGCCAGGATTCCGGGCATGACGCCGGCGGCTGTTTCCCTGTTGCTGGTACACATCAAGAAAAACCGCCAGAAAGTGGCCTGATCGCCGCGGTTGGCGGATCACGACGTTTTATCACGAATTCGAAACGATCAATTTACAGTTTTTTAACGCGTCTTGAGTATGCTAGGACTGTAAGTTGACTGTGCCTAGCGCATCGCCCCTCTAGACAGGCAGTCCCCACACTTCTATGCCTAAAGCGATGCGCTTTCAAGCCCCGGACTCTTTTCGGGGCTTTTTTTATGAGCAGAAAAAAACCCCGGCGATACCGGGGTTTTTTCTACAATAAAATTTGAAATTCAGTCTTTGCCATAGTCGCTGGCTTCGGGCATGCGTTTCACCATCCAGTTTGCGCCCTGCTTGAAAGTCGAGCCCCAGTCGGCCATAAAGGTATTGAACTCCTCTTCACCGCCCAGGGATTCACTCATGACCTTGGAGAATGACGGATCGGGATCGCTCATGTCAGCAAAGCCTTTGTGGGCTCCAACGACCCTGATCTGTCCCCCGTGTCCACCGGACTCGATAGACAGGAAGCCCCAGTGGTTCGGAAAATCGCTTGCTTTCAGGGTGTCAACTATCTGTTTCAGCCCTTGACGGAATTTCCCCCAATGACCATTCTTAACGTACCAGTCCGAGACGGAATAGTGGGTGTAAGCCTCGAAACTTTCCGGCCAGTGGCTGAATTCGGTCATTTCCTGTACGAATTGGAGCTGTAAATGGTCGATATGCGGTAAGACATTTTTTTCGAATACCTCGCCCGCTTCTTCCTGCCAGTCGTATTCGGCATCGAAATCCGCCCAGTTGTGCCCTGCTGTCCTGGCGACATATTTGCCGGTATCGGGGCCGGTCAAAATCTGGTACCAGGTATATTCGTGGTGCCCCTCGAATTGGGCAACCCAATGATGGTAGTCGGTGATCGCTTTGATCAGGGCTTCGTCATGCCCGTCTTTAGCCGTGATCATCACGACTCTGGCGATACCCTCGCTCTCCTCTTCCTGAGCCTGGACAGGCATCAGCCAGACCAGGCCTATCAGTGCACCAAGTAAGATTAGATTGATTTTTCGGTTCATGCGGTTATTGCTCCTCCGGTTGTTGGTTCAATTCGGCAGATTCGCCCCGCTGCCATTGATCTGCCTACTCAGTATAGTCACTGCAGGGATTTTTTCTTGTGCTACAAGGCGGCGCCGATCGTGGCGCTGACGCCGCGCCCGCTCACGCTTCAACCCTGCCGGTTTCGTAGATGGTGCCGGCTTCCGGATCGTTGAATGTATCCAAATCCAACTGGCCTTCGCTCTTGGCGACGATGGTCGTGACGGAAGCGTCTCCGGTGATGTTGACCGCGGTGCGTGTCATGTCCAGCAGGCGATCCACGCCCAGGATCAGGGCGATTCCCTCCTCGGGGAGCCCAACTTGCGCCAGGACGCCGGCCAGGAGCACCAGGCCCACGCTCGGGATGCCCGCTGCGCCAATGGATGCCATGATTACCATCATCACCACCATCAGGTATTGGGAAATGGTGAGGTCAATGCCGTAGAACTGGGCGATAAAGCCGGTTGCGATTCCCTGCATGATGGCGGTTCCATCCATGTTGATCGTCGCCCCCAGCGGGATGGTGAAAGACGCGATCTTGTTATTCACGCCTACCCGGTTCTCCACGGAATCCAGCGTCACAGGAATGGTCGCGTTGCTGGAAGCGGTTGAAAATGCAAACATCATCGCGGCTCGCATCTTGAACAGGAAGATTCGAGGACTCAACCGCGCCAACACGATAATCAAGGTTGGATAAACCACCAGTGCCTGCAGGAAAAGCACGGCGATGACCAGGATGATGTACTTTCCTACAGCCATGAAATCGGCGGCATTGCTGGTGGCCGCCAGATTCGCGATCAGCGCGAATACACCGTAAGGTGCTACCTGCATCACGATGGTCACCAGCTTCATGATGACCTCATTGAAATCCTGAAACCATGCTGAAACCCGCTTTCCTTTGTCGCCGCTCATCGTGATGGCAATCCCGAGCAGTATCGAAAAGAAAATAATGGGCAACATTTTCGCATCGGCCATGGCCGCCACGGGATTGTTCGGCACCATTTCAATCAGGACCTGTGTGAGCGGGGTAACTTCCGCAATTTCCCTCTCGACCAGTGTGATCGGGTTGGCACCGACCCCGGGCTTGAAAATGACGGCTGCGACTAAGGCCATTGTCACGGCTATGCCCGTTGTTATCAGATACAGGCCAACGGTTTTACCACCGACGCGTCCAAGAATTTTCGGATCCGACAGCGAACTGACGCCACAAATAAGCGAAACGAAGACCAGTGGGACGACCAGCATTTTCAGCAGCGCAATGAAAACCTGACCAACCACCCGGAATAAACCGTCGATCAGCCAGATCTGCGACCACTCGGGATTACCCAATAAGCTGATGATTCCTCCGCAGACAGCGCCGAGCACCATGGCAATGAAAATTTTGGTGCTCAGGTTCATGGATTTCTTTGCGGACATGCGATTTCCTTGTTTTTTATTAATCTGATCGTTTGGCGGGACAGCTGAATACGGTAGAATTTAACGCTTTCGCGCAACAATTGCCAAAAAGGCGCCAGGAAATGGTTTTATGAGCAGCGAGAGTGGCACAACGCCCACCAATTTCATTCGCAATATTGTCATCAAGGATCTGGAAACCGGTAAACACGACGAAATCGTGACCCGCTTCCCCCCGGAGCCCAATGGCCATCTGCATATCGGCCATGCCAAATCGATCTGTCTTAACTTTGGCATCGCCGCGGAATTCGGAGGCCGCACCAATCTCCGGTTCGATGATACGAATCCTTTGAAGGAGAATGAAGATTTCATGCTGGCCATCATGGAGGATGTCCGCTGGCTGGGATTCCAATGGGACGAATTGCTGCATGCATCGGATTATTTTCAGCAATTGTATGACTTCGCACTGCACCTGATAAAGACAGACAAAGCCTATGTCGAGGAATTGACGGCTGATCAGATTCGCGCATACCGCGGCACACTGACCGAGGCCGGCAAGGAAAGCCCCTGGCGCGATCGTCCCATGGAAGAAAGCCTGGACCTTTTCCAGCGGATGAAGGCAGGAGAATTCGAAGACGGCCAATTCGTGCTTCGTGCGAAGATCGACATGTCCCATCCCAACATGAATATGCGCGACCCGGTGGTTTACCGGATTCGTAACGCTTCACATCATCGAACGGGTGATGAGTGGCACATCTACCCGATGTACGACTGGGCTCACGGCATATCGGATGCCATCGAAGGCATCACGCATTCGCTGTGCACGCTGGAGTTCGAAGATCACAGGCCGCTCTACGAGTGGTTCCTGGAAAACATCCCGACGCCCAGCATGCCGCGCCAGATCGAGTTTGCACGCGGTAACCTGGATTACACGGTGATGAGTAAGCGCCGTCTGCGCGAACTGGTTGAAGAAGGCCACGTCGATGGCTGGGACGATCCTCGTATGCCCACGCTGGCCGGACT
>CAMYKC010000050.1 GCA_947258865.1 uncultured Lysobacterales bacterium | reverse complement strand
GCCGTGCGCCTGGACGTCACCGTGCAGGAGGACATCGACGGGGCTGTAAAAACCATCACCCAGGCCGGGCGCGGCTTATATGGCCTGGTCAATAACGCCGGCGTCGCCGTGATTGCGCCGCTGGTCGAAGTCGACGAGGAGGATTTCGATTTCCAGATGGACGTCAATGTCTACGGCCCCTACCGGGTCACCAAAGCCTTCGCTCCGTTGATCATCGAATCGAAGGGGCGCATCACCACCACCGGATCGATCTCCGGCATCCTTTCCAGCACCCTGTTCGGGCCCTACAGCATGAGCAAGCATGCCGTGGAAGCTTTTACTGACTCCCTGGCAAGGGAAATGGAGCGTTTCGGCGTGCACGTCAGCGTGATCGAACCGGGCAATTACGAATCCGATATCGGCAAGAACATCGCCAGGCGGATGAAGGCGCGCGGCCAGACCGCCGAAGGCTCCTTGTACCGGGAAGACCTGGAGCGCATGATGGGGAGGCTGGACAGTGACGAGCCCATGGGCGGCGATCCCATCGAAGTCGCGCAAGCAGCCATGCATGCCCTGTTCGATGAGAACCCCAAGCGCCGCTACATGGTGGTGCCAAACGAGCGGCAGGCAGATATCACCATCAGGAAGGCCATCGAGGAACTGGTTCAGCTCAACCAGGGGCAGAAATTCAGCTACGATCGCGATACGCTGATCAAGATGCTGGATGAGTCCATGGCGGCCAACCCCTGAAGAAATATTTAGGAGAAATCTATGTCTTTTCAGAAACCCGAATTCAAGAATCAGTACGAAAACTTCATCGGCGGCCAATGGGTAGCGCCGCTCGATGGCGAGTACTTCGAAGATTCCTCACCGGTTGACGGCAGCCTGATTGCCCTGGTGCCGCAATCGAACGCAGCGGATATTGACCTCGCGGTCGAAGCGGCCTGGAAAGCGGCCGCGGCCTGGGGCAAGACCTCACCCACGGAGCGCAGCACGATTCTGAACAAGATCGCCGACCGCATCGAGGAGAACCTGGAACAACTGGCCCTGGTGGAAACCTGGGGCAACGGCAAGGCCATCCGCGAATCCATGGCGGCGGATATTCCGTTGTCGGCAGACCATTTTCGCTATTACGCGGGTGTGATCCGCTCCGAGTCCGGCGAGGTGACCGACATCGACGCCAACACGGTCTCGATGGAAATCCACGAACCCCTGGGCGTGGTCGGCCAGATCATCCCCTGGAATTTCCCGATCCTGATGGCTGCCTGGAAACTGGCCCCGGCGCTGGCGGCCGGCAACTGCGTGGTCCTGAAGCCCGCGGAACAAACCCCGGTATCGATTCTTCATGTGATGGAACTCATCGCCGACCTGTTGCCCCCCGGTGTATTGAACATCGTGAACGGCTTCGGGCCGGAAGCCGGCAAACCCCTGGCGACCCATCCCGACATCAAGAAGGTGGCCTTTACCGGCGAGACGACCACCGGCCGGCTGATCATGCAGTACGCCTCGGAGAACATCATCCCGGTCACCCTGGAGCTCGGTGGAAAATCGCCCAATGTCTTCTTCGACAGCGTGATGGCGGCGGACGATGAGTTCCTCGACAAGGCTGTCGAAGGGCTGGTGCTGTTCGCATTCAACCAGGGTGAAGTCTGCACCTGCCCCTCGCGGGCCCTGATCCAGGAAAATATTTACGACGCGTTCATGGCGCGCTGCCTCGAGCGCATCGAAGCGATCACCATGGGCGACACGCTGGACCCGGCAACGCAGATGGGTGCGCAAGCGTCGAACGACCAGTACGAAAAGATTCTGAACTACATCGACGTCGGCAAGCAGGAAGGTGCCGAAGTGCTGATCGGCGGCGGCGCCTACGAGAATGAGATCTACCCGAATGGCTACTACATTCAGCCAACGGTGTTCAAAGGCCACAACAAGATGCGCATCTTCCAGGAAGAAATTTTTGGCCCGGTGCTGAGCGTGACGACCTTCAGGGACCAGGCAGAGGCGCTGGAAATCGCCAACGACACCCTGTATGGGCTGGGCGCCGGCGTGTGGACTCGCGACATCCACCAGATGCAGGACATGTCCCGCGGCATCGAAGCCGGCCGCGTTTGGTGTAATTGCTACCATGCCTACCCGGCCCATGCATCCTTCGGCGGCTACAAGAAATCCGGTTTTGGGCGTGAAACGCACCGGATGATGCTCAACCATTACCGCCACACGAAAAACGTGTTGATGTCTTTCGACAAGAATGCACTCGGATTCTTCTGAGAAGGCCAAACACCGGATGTACATCGAACGGGTAACGGTTACCGATGAGGCCCGGGCTGTGATCGACCAGCTCAGGGAAAAACACGGGGAGCTGATTTTTCACCAGAGCGGTGGCTGCTGCGACGGTTCAGCTCCCATGTGTTTCCAGAAAGGCGATTTCCTGATCGGTTCACGCGACCTGTGCCTGGGCGAAATCCATGGCTGCCGTTTTTACATGGCGCCGGACCAGTTCGAATTTTACCGGAACATGCAGATCACGATCGGGGTCACTCCGGGGCGGGGCTCCAGCTTCTCGCTGGAAATCCCGCTGGGGCTGCGGTTCATGACCCTCTCCCGGGTATTTGAAGACAGCGAGTTGGAAAACGTCCGGCCCGTCGGCGCCTGACAGTACCCCAGGCGCTGAAATGATGCGGGTAGAATTTCCCCATGTTGAGACTCCTGCGGACTGTACTTAGCCTGCTCCTGCCCCTGTTGCTGCTCTCAGCCTGCGCCCAATGGTGGCAGGTTCGGCCATACTCAGATTTCGTCCGTGCGGAAATCAAACCCGGCGACGAACTCCGCATCGAGACCCGGGATGGCGGGCGCAGCAAGCTGATCGTCCAGTCGACAGAGGACGACCGGATTGTCGGAAAGCATCGGACCATCCTGCTCGCGGACATCGTGCGGCTCGAGAAGCGCGCCAAATCGCCACCGGCGAACCCGTGCAGTCCCCAGGTGCCGCTGGGATGCTCTGTTCCCGATTGGGCCGCCATGCTGCATGATTCCCAATCCCGTTACGGGGATTATTTCTATCCCTCCTGCGAACAGCACGATTATTGCTATCGCCACGGCGCCGCCACTTACGGAATGAGCAAGAATTCCTGCGATTACCAATTTCTGCAGGACATGCAGGCGCAATGCCATCCGGATGACCTGGTGAAGTTACTTTTCGAATCCGGCGGAAACTATGCCGAGTGCACCGCGGTAGCCATGGAGTTCTACCTGGCGGTGCAAAAACGCGGCGCAAACCGTTTCAACTCGGCCACCAGCAGCTACTGTGAATACGATGGCCCGCCCTGATGTGTCGCCTCTCATGACCCGAATTGCACATTCCCGAAGGAATTCCTGGGGCAGTCGTAAGCGTTGCCAATAATCACGGAGGCGTAGGTGCCTCCCAGCGAATATGGAGCCGTGTTGTGGCTGTGGGACTGGGTCTCCACCATCACGTAATTGGCTCCCAGCGACAGTGCCTGGTTGCGCATTTCGTTCCTCGCCCCGGACAATAAATTACGGTCCGAAGTGAAATCCGATGTCCAGAAATTACCCTGACTGCCTTGAACTTCACCGACGAACCGGCAGCCCTTGGGTGGCGGGTCCTCGCTGACAAAAATCCTCTCCGCGCCCGGGCTGGATTGCTTGGCCGCGCAGGCCGTGAGGAAAGCGATCGAGAAAAGAATGATCAAGTTACGCATGAGTTTATCTCCTGAAAATGGATGCGATGGCACGTGCATCCCATCTCAGAATTTGCGCCTCGAAATCGAATATTTCAATACTTATTTATATAGTATTATATATTGATACCTTCCGATTTACGGAACGATTCTCTGGGAGCACAGCATGAGCCAAACCAATCAATGGACCGATACCCTGAAGCGCTGCCTGAAAGCACGCGGCCTGACCTACCGGGATGTGGCAAGCGCGCTCGACCTGAGCGAGGCCAGCATCAAGCGGCTGTTTTCCGAACGTTCATTTTCCCTGCTGCGGCTGGAACAGATCTGCCGACTGATGGATATGAGCTTCTCCGATCTTGCGCGCCTGAACGACCTCAAGTACCAGGAACGGCAAACCACCCTGAGCGCAGCGCAGGAAACCGCCCTGGCGGACGACCCGATTCTTCTCAGTTTCTTTTACCTGCTGTTGAACGGCTGGAAAACCGGGCGCATCGCCAGGCGCTTTGCACTGGACGAGCCCCGGCAGATCCGCCTATTGGCGAGGCTCGACAAACTAGGCCTGATCGAGTTGCAACCCGGTAACCGGGTTCGCCTGCTCACCGCCCGGCGGATCCAGTGGCGGCGTGATGGCGCCGTGCGGCGTCTCTATGAACGGGAAGTCAAGCAAGCTTTTCTGCAGCAGCCCTTCGAGAAAGGCGTCGCCCATTTTGGCTTCGAGTCGGCCGAACTGGCGCCGGAATCAGCAAGGCTGATCCAACGACGGTTGGTCCGGCTATCCCGGGAATTCGACGAGTTGGCGGAACTTGACGTAAACCTGGGGCCGACCGAGAAACGGGGTTACGGCCTGATGGTGGCCCTGCGCCCGTGGGCCTACTGGAACATCGTCCTGAACGACACAATGGCCGCTAACCGCTAATCAGCTCCGCCGTAGGCATACCAGTCCACGCCGCGGGTCAGGTACATCAACCCGGCGATTGCCAGCAGCAGCGCCGCATGCTGGGCGGTTACCAGCACGTAGAGCAGGGCATAAGTCAATGTCATCATGGCGCCCACCAGGAAACCCCGCCGGCGTTCACCGAGCACGGCGCCGGTATAGGGCGTGACGATCAGGACCAGCAAGCCTGCGGCGACAAGGAAGGCGGTGGCGAAAGGCAGGTATTCAGACAAAGCCAGTAAAACCAGGTAAAACACCGCCAGTGCGGCGCCCGTCAACACGTAGGGCACCGGGTGCAGCGGGTGCCCGGTCAGCACTTCGAACAGGAACAGCGTGAAAAACGTCAATGAAATGAACAGAAAACCGTATTTCACCGAACGCTCGCTGCGCTGATAGCCATCCACCGGCGTTTCCAGGCGCATGCCAAAGCCGGCCTGGTTCAACTGCTGAGAGGGCATGTCGGCCACCACCCACCGGTCACCATAGGGCCGGTTAAGCCCCAGCAGTTGCCAGTTGGCCTTGACGCCATCCGCGGAAATCTTGCGCTCGGTGGGTAGAAACTGCCCGATGAACTCCGGATGCGGCCAGTCGCCTTCCAGCACCACCCGCGTGGTATCGGCCAGCGGCAGAAACAGCAGCGAACCGCTGCCCGCCAGTTTGAGCTGAATTTCATACGGGAACGAATCCGGCAAAGCCTGGAGATCCTCAACCGCTACCGTGAACTGCAACCCGCAGATCACGTTGGCATGAATCCTCAGGGGCCTGGCTGGGACCTCGAGATCACCCAGCTTCAGCGCGGACACCTCCCGCACACCGCGCACATCGCTTAACGGCAGCCATAAAACAAGATTGTCCTGCGGCTGCAGTTGATCAAGCTGCGATTTGACGATCTGCCCGCTGATTGTGACCTGGGTGGTGTAAACCGGCAGTTCGTAAATGCCGAGATAGCGTCGCTCGGTGGCCAGGTTGGCCTTGATCGACAAGTCGGACAGAACCTGTGCATGCCATTGCTGTCGTGTTTTGCTTTCCCGCTTGGTGGTTGCCGTCACGGGCACCTTCATCAGGGCCACCAGTCCACCCAGACTCTGCGGCCCGCCCCAGCGGCTGGCAATGGTGTTACCGGCTGCCAACTGCAAATTCTGTCGTTCCGAGACGATGGAGCGAACCATGAACAATGGGATCAACATGGCAAGGCTCAGGAAGCCGACAAACAGGAGTTTCAACGTGGCGCGGTTGCCGGCAAGCAGCCGTGGAACAGTCATCTTGAGGCCCTCTGGATGATTGTGCTCATTACACCAGGCCCCGGTGCAGGCCGCAGGCCTTGAATGAGGCAAAATAGGGCAAGCTGATGCAGGCCGTGGGTCGCCTATGGCTCCTGGGGGCATGTCTCAATCGCCGGCTGTACCATTTCCTGGCATGTTTGCGTTGAAGAAACCGCCTGTGGACTCCATCTTGCAGTCACCAGAACTTTCAGGAACCTTGCATGCCTTCTTTTGACGTCGTCTCCGAAATCAACCACCACGAACTGACCAATGCGATCGACCAGGCCAACCGCGAAGTCGCCACGCGCTTTGACTTCAAAGGCACCGGTTCGAATTTCGACCTGGCCGACTCCCAGATCAAGATGAACACGCAGTCTGAGTTCCAGCTGCAACAAATGTACGACATCCTGTGCAACAAGCTGGTCAAGCGCGGCGTGGATGTCGCCGCCCTGGAACTGCATGACCCTGACGTACAGATGAAAACCGCCACCCAGCTCATCACCGTACGCGAAGGCATCGAGACAGTTGACGCCAAGAAAATGGTTAAACTGATCAAGGACAGAAAAATCAAGGTGCAGGCCGCGATCCAGGGCGACCAGCTGCGTGTGACGGGTAAAAAACGCGACGACCTCCAGGCCGTGATCGCACTGCTCAAAGACGGTGGTTTCACCGTGCCACTGCAGTTCAAGAACTTCAGAGACTAGGCTGGTTGAAAGAGGGCTGCCCAAATAAATCAAAGAAATAGCTTGTATCTGGCGCCTTTGGGCGTTAGGGTGGCGCTCCCAGACCGTTTTTGGACCGTGTGTTGTGCATGGACAAAGCTGGCCTGGTTTACAGATTAGTTGCAAGCCCAAAAGGTCTTCTCAGATTTCAAATCAGTATCCCTGTATTTTGGTGTTTTGAGATAAGCGATTGATCATATTTTTTTAAGCTATTTCAAAGGTAAATCAAGATGACTACAGGTACTGTTAAGTGGTTCAACGAATCCAAGGGATTCGGTTTCATTTCTCCCTCAGACGGCGGTAAAGACGTGTTTGTGCACTTCTCTGCTATCCAGGCTGAAGGTTTCAAAGTTCTGGCTGAAGGCCAGGCGGTTTCGTTCAACGTGGAAGATGGTCCCAAAGGGCCACAGGCCACCAACGTAACGGCGAGCTAAGAAACAACCGCTGAATCGACGGAAGACCCCCGCCATCGTGCGGGGGTTTTTTCTTTCTTGCCAATTCGTTGGCCAAAGCAGGGACCTCACCATGAAAAAACTGTTCGTTGGCAATTTGCCACCGGATGCCAGCGAAGCGTCCGTTCGCGAGCTGTTTTCCACTTATGGAACCGTTCGCTCCATTGACCTGGCGCACGATATCTTCACCGGCAAATGCAAAGGCTTCTGTTTCATCGGAATGGAAGGCCATGAAGCACGGGCTGCACAGGCCGCCCTCGATGGGAGCCCACAGGAAAACGGGGGGTTCCTCAAGGTGCGCTTCGAACAGCCACGCCGCGGCGGCCGCAAGCGCCGCTAAGTTTCAAAAAACGGCTGGCGTCTGCCCGATCGAAATCCTTACTTCAAAGCTGGCCGAGAGCCTGCAACAGGGTGCGCACGATAAAACTCAGCCCCACGACGATCAGTCCTGCGATATGCGCCCGGTAATTATTTGAGATCAGTAAAACGATAAACAAGATGGCCGTGGCCGCCGTCATATAGGTGGAAAGGCCCACATTTTCAAACACCATATCCAGTCCGATCACCCATAGCTGGACCAGGAAAAGCAGCCCGAAGAATCGCGCGCTTTGATCGAAGTAATACTGATCGAGTAATTTACCCTCCTCGGTATCACCAGGCGAGGCGATCAGGTTGGTCGCGAACAGCAGCACGATGGGCCCGATTATGAAGCTGATGAAAGAAAGGAAGTCCCAGCCTTCGATGTCCAGTATCGCCGTGGTTTCCCAGAAGAAACTGAGATAAACCAAAAGCAAAAGCACGATCCAGCCCGTATGGATCGGATCCGTTTTACGCTTGCCTCCGACGATATCGGATAGCGTCATCAATACATTGATTAGCCCGGTCGCCACGATGGTGACATACATAATCGCAACCAGCAGGGTTGTCGGATTGTCCATAAGCGATTTCCTCGGATGATTGTCTGAAACTGGTCAAAAACTAACATCCCGGCCGTCAGAACGACATAGCCAGCTTTTCAATTTCTGTCTTTTTATACTGAACCGCGGCGCGGCCCTCCTCGATGCATTCACCGGCGCGATCGAAATCCATCAGGCCGATGTGGCTGAGCCGTGGTGTGATATGGATGTCAGGCGGCTCACCGGCCATTCGTGAACGGGTGATGCGGTCCTGCATGATATCGATTGATCCGGCAATGACATCGAACAGTCCAGGATCCGGGCTTTCTTTTTTACGCAAGGAGGAAATATAAGAATCGAGGCGGACACCGAAGCCGGTTTTCATCTTCGCCGCCCACGTGGCGACCGACGAATCCTTCTCTGCAAGATCCATTAGCTGTTTTTCGATCTCCTCGTCTTCGTCGTCATCTTCGATGGTGTGTACAAAGAAATGACGGCCCATGAGATCGCCATTGAGATTGACCGCGATAACGATATCTCCCCCCATCGCGCGCGCCAGCGATACCGGGACCGGATTGACCAGGCCGCCGTCCACCAGCAGCCGATCACCTGTAGAGCGTGACGGCGCAAACATGCCAGGCATCGCCATCGATGCCCTGCATGCATCAAGCAAGGAGCCTTCGCGCAACCAGACTTCTCGACCGGTACCCAGTTCGGTTGAAACACAGGCAAAGGGAATCTCGAGATCCTCGATCCTCGGATCGCCGATCCGCTGCTCGATGGCATTCATCAGGCTTTTACCCTGCAGGAAACCACCGCCGGTCATCTTCGCGTCCAGCAGGCGAATGATATCCACGCGGCCCAGGCTCAGGATCCATTCCTCGAATCGGTCGAGATTACCGCAAGCAAAAGCGCCGCCAACGACCGAACCGACCGAGGCGCCGACAATCATATCCGGCTTGATACCCATTTCGATCAATTCGTGGATAACACCGATGTGCGCCCAGCCGCGGGCCGCGCCGCTTCCCAGCACCAGTGCTACGGTTCGTTTATTCATGGGGCCATGGTACACCCACGATGGCGGGTCCTGAAGCCCGCGCGCCAGGTGTTTTTCCTAGTCGGAAAACACGCGGTCAGCCAGCGCGCTGTAGCCGGTCCTGGAAGATTGCTTTGGCGCCGCCGACCGTCCACGCCTGCGCGCATGAGCCGGTTTACCGTTCCTGGCCTTCGGCCGACGGTCGTTGTGATTATTGCGACTGGCCTGCGGGCGCCTGTCGTGGCCATTGCGGGCGGCTGATGGCCGCTCGACAGTCGTGCGTTCGTAACCCTCGAGGACCTGAACGGGGATTTGGCGTTTCAACAGCCGCTCGATGTCCGCCAGAAGCTTACGCTCGTCGGGTGATACCAGCGAGATAGCCGTTCCCTCATTACCTGCCCGCCCGGTGCGGCCGATGCGATGAATATAGTCTTCCGGTACATTCGGCAACTCGTAGTTAACGACGTGGGGAAGCTGGTCGATGTCGAGGCCACGCGCTGCGATATCGGTAGCCACCAACACGCGTACCGAGCCCTGTTTGAAATCAGCGAGGGCCCGGGTTCGAGCCGCCTGGCTCTTGTTGCCGTGGATCGCGGTGGCGCTCAGGCCGTCCTGCGCCAGCTGCCGCGCCAGTCGATTGGCGCCATGCTTGGTGCGGGTAAAGACCAGTACCTGTTGCCAGTATTGCGAGCCGATCATGTGGCTGAGCAGTTCCCGCTTGCGGTGCTTGTCCACCGGGTGTACCAGCTGTTCGATCAAATCGACCGTCGAGTTTCGTCGGGCGACCTCCACCAATTCGGGGCGGTTGAGGAGTTGATCGGCGAGCTGCTTGATTTCACGCGAAAAAGTCGCAGAAAACAACAAGCTCTGACGGTCATGCTTGTTCGGTATTTGCTTCAGTATCCGGCGAATATCGTGGATGAAACCCATGTCCAGCATGCGGTCTGCCTCGTCCAGCACCAGGATTTCGACTTTTGACAAGTCGACCGTTTTTCTCTGGACGTGATCAAGGAGGCGCCCGGGCGTCGCGATCAGCACATCTACACCCCGACGTAATTTGTCGATCTGCGGATTGATATTGACGCCACCGAATATCACCGCGGAACGGTGGGGCAGGTGCCGGCCATAGGTTTCTATGCTGGCGGCAACCTGGGCCGCCAACTCGCGGGTCGGCGTGAGTACCAGTACGCGCACCTCGTGCGGGCTGCGGTTAACCGTCTCAGTAGTCAAGTGCTGCAACAGCGGTAGCGTAAAACCAGCGGTTTTGCCGGTACCCGTCTGGGCGCCGGCCATGATATCCCGGCCCTGCAGAATGACGGGAATCGCCTGCTTCTGAATGGGGGTGGGTTCGTTATAGCCCTGCTCGCTTACAGCACGCAGGAGTTCGGCCGATAGGCCGAGTGATTCAAATGACATTTTGGAATGTGCTCCAGATTACCCTGCCACCAGCCATTCAGGCTGACAGTAACCGGTCAGGGTGGAATCTAAAATAGAGGATTTGGCCACCGGCTGTGGCCGAAGAATGGCGCGAGTCTAACAGAAAACCACCTGGAGAACGGGTTTATTTCGCTTGAAGAGCGATTCACCAGAGGATCAACGGCTGGCCAGGCCGCCGTTTTTGTCAGCCAATGCCCTGCAGCTGGCGAAATCCATGGACACTCTGTTGCCCTTGGGCTCATAACAGGCGCATCGCTTGGATTCGGTTGAATAACCGCACATCAATGACGATTCCCAGGCCAGGCGCTCATCCCTTTCCATTTTCCTGGCGGCTGCTTGCTGATCAAGCCTGACCTGCTCGAGATGAGTCCGAGTGTTGCTCAGAAGGACCGGGGCTTGTTCAGCAACGGCCGGCAAATTGATACTCGGCGGCGGCGCATTCTGCAGGAATGGGCTCTGTTCCGACCTTGCAGAAGCTTCCGCGACCTGGCTTGGATCGAATATATCGCCCACATTCTTCAGAGCCTGGCTGGCAACGAACAACAGGGCCGCCATAATCACGACGCCCGTGGCCGCCTTGATCGCGATCATGGTTGTCACGGCATGACGCGCAAAGCATTTGGCCTGCGCAATCACACGTGTAACGGTTCGCTCCCGTGCCTTGAGAGAAGTGATACGGGCGACAAGGATCGCCCTGCTCGGCGTCAGCCGCCTGGTGCGGATCATTTGGGTAATACTAGCCACCTCGTCATAATCCAGCAGTGGCTCGGTCCGTACCTGGATAAACGGCAACAAACCACCCAGCATCGTCACGTTGACGGGCATGGGTGTTCTGAATTCGGCGCTGCCGGTGAACACCACCAGCGAATGAAACTTGGGGTAATCCAGACCCAGCAATTCCTGCAGGGCCTTGATGTGGGCATGGTTCTGGCGAAGCGGGTTCTGAAACCGGATTTTGGACCGATAGAAGGTCCGGGTCCACTGTTCACCGTTCTCCGAGCCGAAAATCCAGCCCGACAGGTGCTTGGTCTCGATCACGAAAATCCCGTAAGTCGACACCACGATATGATCGATTTGAGAGGTTCCCCGGCTGGTTTCCAGGGTAACGTCGTTAAAAAGAGTGTAGTAGGACGCCGGCAATGATGATTTCAGCGTGTAGCGCACCAGCAACTCACCCACCAGTCCCTTGATCGACGGCAGGAATATTTTAACTAACAGCGCAAAAACCGGCACGATTGCCAGCAGCAGAATAATCCTGAACAAGCCATCCATAGCAAGTCTTCCCTGGTTCCTTGAGTCCCAGTTTACAACAATAACGTAAAAATTTGATATTTTAAGGTTATGTTCACATTCAGAATCCGCAAATCACGCTTAGGTTTCATCGTCAGCGGCCTGTTTCTGCTGCTGGTTATCGCCATCTTTTGCTGGATATTCTTCGTTGCATCCAAGAATCCGGCCGACTCGGGTGAGTCGGGCATTCTGCTGCTGCCGTTCGCCATGCCCTGGATCATGTGGCTGCCGGTTGGCTGGCTGGGGCTGCCTGGCGCGTTCGCCTGTTTTTTCCTGAACGCGTTTATCCTTTACCTGTTGTTTGGTGGATTACGGGTCGAGCACAGACGGGACTAGAAAATCCGGCGGGGCAAAAACTGCCCCGCCGGCTGTTCTGCAGTCAGTCCTCTTCTTCGATATCGAATTCGCCGACCGAGATGGTCGAGTTGCCGCTGACCTCGATGGCCAGGACCTCGAATTCGTAGGCGCCCGGCGCTATGAACTCGGTGGGAACAGTGACCTCGGTGACGTCCGGCGGCAAGTTGATCAGTGCGCGACGGGTATCACCATCCACCCAGGGGTCCACGCGTTCCGGTTCAGCCTGGTCGAGTATGACCTGGTACTCGAATATTTCGATATCGCAGACCACGCCTTCGAAACAGGTGGTCACCGGATCCCAGTCGATGATCAGTTCGTCGTCCGGTGCGAAAACGGGCGGATCTTCACCATCGGGAAGCGGGGCCACGATAAGGGGCAAATCAGGCAGCACATGCGTCAACATGGTTTCGCCTTCCAGCCGGACGCCGCCGGGGCCGGTCCCTTCAAACTCGTATTCTCCTGCCGGCCAGCGCGCCAGGAAATCCGCGACGGATTCGTCGTAGTCATCCTCTTCTTCCAGGTAGTGGCTGGGCTCGGAGGCGAAGAATATTTCGCTGAATCCATTCTGGTCCGTCAGGCGTCCCCTGGTCTTCAGGTCGATGAATCGGACCTCATTGGGATCGTATCCAACGACGCGGGTGTAGTCGAAGCCATCGATAAAAACCTGCAGTTCGATGTCGTTGTCGGTCAGCTCGATTATCACCACCGTGGCGCCGAATTCATCCTCTTCATCAGCGAACAGGGGGGCTGAAAGCACCGCGGCAAGTGCCAGTGAAAGACAGCAGATTGCAGGGAAGTGTCGTGTGTGAGTCATCTCCAGTTCCTCGTGTGGGGGGTACTGGTAAGACGGGCTGAAGATGAGAAATCAATCGATCGGGGGTCGCCCCGGATTTGATCCGGGGTTCCCGCAAAACTCTAAGCGAAGCGCCGGAAGCCGACGAAATCGCCAAATCCAACTTCTGCAATATGACAACCCGCGCCATCGCGTTAAACGGCTGCCGGCCCGTTTCTGATCGCCAGGCGGTAAAGCAATACGGCCACTACCGCCAGCATCGCCAAACCCAGCCAGCCCCCATAATGAAGCGTCTCCGGGAGGGCCAGTACACCTGCTGAACCTGCCACCACGATTGGTACGGCCATGAAGATGCCCATCAGGGCCTCGCCGGTGATCAACCCCGCCGAGAACAGGGTGCCCTTCTGATGAATGCGCTCGCGCTCGCCCTCGGCGTCGCCGGGTTTGAAGCGGCGCTCCACCAGGTGGGCCACCAGTCCGCCGGCAAAAATCGGCACGCTCAACTCGATCGGCAGGTAGATACCGACCGCGCAGGCCAGCACCGGCGTGCGGAAGTTGGAACCCCGTCTCTTCAGGGCTTCATCAAGGGTGATGATGGCCGCGCCGATGGCCACGCCGACACCGATCATGGCCCAGGGCAATTCACCCCCGAAAATACCGTTGGCTACTGAAGCCATGAGGTTGGCCTGCGGCGCCAGCAAGGGACTGGGATGGGCCTCGGTGGGAACGCCGATACCGTAGGCCTGGGCCAGCAGGCTGAGCACCGGCGCCATGACCAGGGCACTGGAGACCCCGCCGACGGCCAGCATCAACTGTTGCTTCCATGGGGTGGCGCCCAGCATATAGCCGCATTTCAGGTCCTGCAGGTTGTCGCCGCCGATGCAGGCCGCGCAGCATACCACCGCGCCGATCATGATGGTCGCCACCGCGCCGATGGGCGAGTCCGCCCCCAGCAAAACCACCAGCACCAGGGCGGCAAACAGGATGGTGGCGATGGTCAGACCCGATACCGGGTTGTTGGATGAACCCACCAGTCCCGCCATGTAGGCCGAGACCGAGACAAACAGAAAACCCGTCACGATCATGATGACCGTCATAGCGATGCTGACCGCCCAGTCGCTGACAATGGCCTGGTACAGCACCATCAGCGGCAGAATGAACAACACCAGGCCGATCATGATGTAGTTCATGGGCAGGTCCCGCTCGGTTGCCGGCAGCGCTACTCCGCCATTGTCGCGCTCGGCATTCAAACCGCTGCGTATACCCGAGAC
>CAMYKC010000049.1 GCA_947258865.1 uncultured Lysobacterales bacterium | reverse complement strand
AAGGAAGAAGGCGCCAAGGTTTTCATTACGGACATCATGGAAGACTCGGTTGCAGCAGCAGTTGAACTGGGCGCTGAGGCCGTAGGGACGGATGAGATTTATGCTGTTGACGCAGACGTTTTCGCACCCTGCGCACTGGGCGCCGTCATCAACGAAGAGACCATACCCCAGCTCAAGTGCAAAATTGTGGCCGGTCCGGCCAACAATCAACTGGCAAACAACGAAGCGGGTAATGAACTGGAAAACAGAGGCATCCTCTACGCTCCCGACTACGCGGTCAATGCCGGAGGCCTGATGAACGTCTCGATCGAATTTGAAGGCTGGAATCACGAGCGGGCCATCCGCATGACCCGAACGATTTATTACAACGTGGGTAAAATCTTCAAAATCGCGGAACGCGACGGCATTCCGACATGGCAGGCGGCCGACCGCATGGCTGAAGAGCGCATTGTGGCCCTGGGCAAATTGAAACTGCCGTTCATGGGGCCGCCGCACCGGTTCCCGGGCCGCAACAGACACTGAGACAAAATCAGGTTTCAAATGGGAGATTTTGAATGACTGATCGTTCCGTAGTTATCGTGGGCGCCAAGCGCACGCCCATCGGCTCATTCCAGGGCCAGTTCAAAAGCGCCAGTGCCATCGACCTGGGCGCGGCAGCCATCGATGGCGCCCTGAATCACGCCGGTATCGGGGGTGAGGACGTCAGCGAAGTCATCATGGGCTGTGTTTTACCGGCCGGCCTGGGACAGGCGCCGGCACGCCAGGCTTCGCTGAAAGCGGGCGTTCCCGTTGCCGTTGGCTGCATGACCATCAACAAGGTCTGCGGGTCCGGCCTGAAGGCCGTGATGCTCGGTCACGATGCGATCAAGGCCGGCAGTTCTGAAATCGTGGTGGCCGGCGGTATGGAATCGATGACCAACGCGCCTTACCTGCTGCCCAAGGCGCGGGGCGGGATGCGGATGGGACACGGCCAGGCGATCGATCACATGTTCTGGGACGGTCTGCAGAGTCCTTATGATCAGCAGATGATGGGCATGTTCGGCGAAATGTGCGCGGACAAGTATGAGTTTTCCCGCGTTGACCAGGACGGCTTTGCCGTGGCTTCGGTGGAACGTGCGCAGCGCGCGGTGCATGAAGGCGATTTTGTAAATGAAATCGTGCCGGTCACCGTGACTGAACGCCGCCAGGAGCATGTTTACGCCGAGGACGAAGAACCGCATCGCTGCAACCTCGGGAAAATTCCGACGCTGCGCCCCGCCTTCAAAAAAGACGGCACGGTGACGGCGGCCAACGCGTCAAAGATTTCGGATGGTGCGGCTGCCACGGTGCTTATGACGGCGGATGAAGCGGAGCGCCGCGGTCTCGAACCGCTGGCGCGGATCGTCGCCCACGCGACCTTTGCCCACGAACCCGAATGGTTCACAACGGCGCCTTCCACGGCGATCGCCCGGGTGGCCGAGAAAACCGGCTGGTCGATGGATGAAGTCGACCTGTTCGAAATAAACGAGGCTTTCGCTTCGGTGACGATGGCCGCCATGGCCGACAACGGACTCGACCATGCTAAAGTCAATGTGATCGGCGGCGCCTGCGCGCTTGGCCACCCCATCGGCGCCTCAGGCGCGAGAATACTGGTCACTCTGATCCACGCCCTGCGTCACCGCGGACTGAAGCGTGGAGTGGCCTCGCTGTGCCTCGGCGGCGGCGAAGCGGTGGCGGTAGCGATTGAACTTTAGCGCCGGCTTCCAGAGCAAGGTAAACTCAAGCGATAACTGATTCGATATCTGACAACAATAGTCTGAAGGAGCAATCCCAATGCAACTCAACCAGGTGAAAGCACTGGTCACGGGCGGTGTTTCCGGCCTTGGCCTGGCCGTTACGCGCCATATTCTCGACCACGGCGGGAAGGCCGTCATGCTGGATGTCAACGACGAGGCCGGTGCAGCGGCTGAAAATGAACTGGACGCCAGGTACATTCGTACCGACGTAACTTCCGAGACCGGGGTCATTGCATCCGTCGAACAGGCTGCCGAGATCATGGGCGGTCTCAATGTGGCCATGAACTGCGCAGGCATCATCGGCGCCGGACGCGTTCTGGGCCGGGAAGCCCCCATGGAATTGTCTTTTTTCTCCACCACCATCAACGTGAATCTGGTGGGCAGCTTCAATGTGGCCAAGTCGGCTGCGAACCTGATGCAGCACAATGACCCGCTCGAGGATGGAGAAAGAGGTGTCATCATCAACACCGCCTCGGTCGCCGCGTTTGAAGGCCAGATCGGCCAGGCCGCTTATTCGGCCTCCAAGGGCGGTCTTGTCGGGATGACGCTGCCAATGGCGCGTGAACTGTCCCGCTTTGGCATTCGCGTGATGACCATCGCGCCGGGTATATTCTGGACCCCGATGGTGGACGGCATGCCTGAACACATTCAGGAATCGCTATCGGCCTCCATTCCCTTCCCCTCAAGGCTGGGGCGGTCCGAGGAATTCGCGGTGCTCGCAGGCAATATCATCGAGAGCCCATACCTGAACGGTACGACCATCCGCCTGGATGGTGCAGTCAGGCTGGCGCCGAAATAACAGCGTCATCAGACCAGGAGAGAGCAATGGAAACATTTTCCGAAGTCCGGCAGCACATGATGGACCTCTATGAATTGAGGATCGACGAGCCGTTCATTATCAGTTTTGAATTCCCCATCGAGGGCGGCAATCGCCGGCAAAGTATTTTTTTGGCCGAGCTGGAGACCAGTGACGGCCGCCGTGTGTTGCGGGTGGAAACGCCGGTGGTTCCCCTTGCGGACCTCGACGCCGAAAAATGCCTTCGCATCAATCTCACGCAGCGCGTGGGTTACCTCGCGGTCGGCGACCTGGACGGCGTTCCGTACATCAAGATGTGCGAGAACTTGCCTTATGCCTTCGTCGGTGAACAGGAATTGGACTACACCATCCGTAACGTTGCGCAAACGGCCGACAAAATGGAGCAGTTCCTGGAACCCGGAGAAGATATCGCTTAGTGAGCAATGCGGAAACGCGCTTTGTGAGATTTGGTCACGCTGATCGGCCGGGTCTTTCTGGCGATTAATAGTTTAAATAACAGAGACTTGTAAGGATAAAACCATGGAAGCTATCAAGGGATTTTTCTCAAGCGCTGACCTGATGCCGATGCTCAGCGATTGGGTGGTGAAAATCATTATCGCCCTGTTGATTTACCTGATCGGTAAGTGGATCGCGAAGCGGGTAACCAATTTCGTGCGTAAGTTGATGGACAGCCGCAACGCCGACCCGACACTGATCAATTTCCTGGGCAATGTCGTTTACGCCGTTCTGCTCATCGCCGTCATCCTGGCCGCGCTGGACACAATGGGCCTGCCCGTGACGTCACTGGTCGCCGTCGTCGGCGCTGCCGGCCTCGCCGTGGGCCTCGCCCTGAAAGATTCCCTTGGCAACTTCGCTTCCGGCGTGATGCTTGTGATGTTCCGCCCGTTCAGCAAGGACGATGTCGTCGAGGTGGCCGGCGTCACCGGCAAAGTGAAGGAAGTGCGAATTTTCAGCACCATTCTGACCACGCCGGACAACAAGCAAGTCGTGATTCCCAACGGACAGGTTGCCTCGGACACCATCACCAACTACACCGCCAATGACCAGCGCCGTGTGGACCTGGTTTTCGGTGTCAGCTACGATGATGACCTCAAGGTAGCCAGGGAGGTGTTGACCCGCATTTGCGCAAACCATCCCAAAGTTTTGGGCGAGCCTGTAACCAATATTTTCGTATTGAATCTGGGCGACAGCAGCGTGGATTTCGCGGTACGTCCCTGGGCAAAGACCGAAGATTACTGGGCGGTGTGGGGCGATCTCCTGGAGCAGGGCAAGGTCGAGCTCGAAGCGGCCGGCTGCAACATCCCCTACCCGCAAACGGATGTACATCTGCATCACCAGAACCCATTGGCCGATATGCTAAAGGGCTGAACAAGGAGAGACTTTATGGCAAACGAGGGCTATCACGAACCCATCCCCGAATTGACCGACCAAACCCGGGACATGCACCGGGCGATTGTCTCGCTCATGGAGGAACTCGAGGCCGTCGACTGGTACAACCAGCGCGTCGATGCCTGCAAAAACCCGGAACTGAAGGCTATCCTCGCGCACAACCGGGACGAGGAAAAGGAGCATGCCGCCATGGTGCTGGAATGGATTCGGCGCCAAGACCCGGCATTCGACAAGGAGTTGAAGGACTACCTGTTCACTGATAGTGAAATCGCGCATTCCTGAACCAATCGGCACGTCCACAGAAACGGCCGCTTCGGCGGCCGTTTTCTATACAGTCTCGTTTCCCTGCTCCCGCGTTCTGCTCCTCGAGGCCCGCAGCTCGATACCATCGCAGCGCCCCGGATAAAAATCCACGTGTTGCCTATACTTTGACCAAACCATTTCCACCACAACAACAGCGGAGAGCCTCATGAGCAAGCAATTCATCATTTCCGTCGTCGCACTTTTTATCTGGACCATGGCGATGGGCTTCCTGATCCATGGCTGGATACTGGCGGAAGACTATGCAGCCCTGCCGAACGTCTACCGTTCAATGGAGGAGAGCCAGGGTTACTTCGGTTATATGCTGGCCGGCCACCTCTCGCTGGCAGTCGGCCTGACCTGGGTTTACCGCATGGGTAAACAGGACAAGCCGTGGCTGGCCCAGGGCTTCCGTTTCGGCATCGCACTGGTGTTCCTGCTGACGATTTCCTACTTCCTGATCTACTATGCCGTGCTGAACATCCCGGCCGGCCTGGCGCATCAACAGTTGATTTACGAGACGGTAGCGGCAATCCTGACCGGAATCGTCGCGGCGTTTGTCAACAAGTAGGAGCGTGCCTTACCCACTGCGGATTCCGGGTGAGAATCGATGCCGGAACTTGATATAGTTAGCGTCCTCGGCATCACCATCGAACCAAAGGAAAATTTATGAAATCAAGAGCCGCAGTTGCCTGGGAAGCAGGCAAGCCACTCGTTATCGAAGAAATCGACGTTGAGGGCCCCCGCCAGGGTGAAGTGTTGGTGCGCAATGTCGCCACCGGGGTTTGCCATACTGATGCGTTTACGCTGTCAGGCGAAGACCCGGAGGGAATTTTCCCTGCGATACTCGGCCACGAGGGCGGCGCGGTGGTCGAAGAAGTCGGAGCGGGCGTCAGCAGCGTGCAGGCCGGCGATCACGTGATTCCGCTGTATACGCCGGAATGCGGCGAGTGTAGCTTTTGCAGATCAGGCAAGACCAACCTATGCCAGGCCATCCGCGCTACCCAGGGTCAGGGCCTGATGCCCGACGGCAGCAGCCGCTTCTCGAAGAACGGCCAGACCATCTACCACTACATGGGCACGTCGACTTTTTCGGAATACAGCGTATTGCCTGAAATCGCCATTGCGAAAATCAACAGGGATGCGCCGCTGGACAAGGTCTGCCTGCTTGGTTGCGGTATCACGACCGGCATCGGCGCCGTGTTGAATACGGCAAAAGTCGAGGCGGGTTCCACGGTGGTCGTTTTTGGTCTTGGCGGAATCGGCCTCAGCGTTATTCAGGGTGCCGTGATGGCCAAAGCGGGGCGAATCGTCTGCGTCGATATCAACGAGGACAAGTTTGAAATGGCGCGCACGCTCGGCGCCACCGATTTTGTCAATCCGAATGACCATGACCAGCCGATTCAGGATGTGATCGTCGACCTGACCGATGGGGGCGCCGACTATTCCTTCGAGTGCGTCGGTAACGTCAACCTGATGCGCTCGGCACTCGAATGCTGCCACAAGGGCTGGGGCGAATCGGTGATCATCGGAGTCGCCGGCGCCGGGCAGGAGATCAGCACGCGGCCCTTCCAGCTGGTCACCGGCCGGGTCTGGCGCGGCACGGCTTTTGGCGGCGTGCGTGGGCGCAGCGAACTGCCGGGCTACGTAGAAAATTACCTGGCCGGCAAGATCAACATCGACGACATGGTGACGCACACCATGGGGCTGGACGAAATCAATACGGCATTCGACCTGATGCACGAAGGCAAAAGCATCCGTTCGGTCGTAATTTACTGAGCGGGGCACAGCATGGAAATCATTTCCCGGACCGCCACATTCGGCGGTGAAATCCAGCGAGTGAAACACCGTTCGCAATCCTGCAATTGCGACATGATTTTCGGTATTTTCCTGCCGCCACAGGCCAGCGAGAAACCGGTTCCACTGCTGTACTGGCTGTCCGGCCTTACCTGTACTGATGAGAACTTCATGATCAAGGCGGGCGCCCAGCGGATTGCCGCGGAACTGGGTCTGGCCATCGTGTGTCCGGACACCAGTCCCAGGGGTACCAATTTCCCGGGCGAACATGATGATTGGGATTTCGGATCCAGCGCCGGGTTCTATGTCAACGCCACGCAGGAACCCTGGTCGCGGAATTACCGGATGTATGACTACGTGACGGCCGAACTCCCCGCGCTGGTCAATGGACATTTCCCGGTCAATGGCAGGTACGGCATCAGCGGCCATTCCATGGGCGGCCATGGCGCCCTGGTCTGTTACCTGCGAAATCCCGGCAAGTACCTTTCTGTTTCCGCGTTCGCGCCCATTTGCCACCCCTCGGATTGCCCCTGGGGCCAAAAAGCGCTGTCCAACTATCTGGGCGATGACCGCAATGACTGGATTGAGTACGACGCCGCTTTGCTGATCGGTGATGCGAAGGAAAAACTGCCGCTACTGATCGACCAGGGCACCGAAGATGAATGGCTTTCTGACCAACTCAAGCCCGGCACGCTGGAACAAGCCTGCATCGCCAGCGATTACCCCTTGCAGCTACGGATGCAGGAAGGGTACGACCACGGCTATTACTTTGTCTCCACCTTCATCGAGGACCACCTGCGCCACCATGCCAGTGCCCTGTTGTAGCAGCGGGACCGTCCGGGCTGGACGTCGGGAGCAGAAAAGCGAAACCTCTTTCATTCGGCCAGCCAGTTGCGGATCAACATCCCGAAGCCGGTCGAATAACCTACCGAACGGCTGCTGATCCGGCCTTGCGCATCGATCACATAGTAGGTCGGAAAAGCCCGAATCGACCAGTCGGAAGCCGTTTGCCCGTCGCCCATCAATACCGGCAGGGAGATACCGGTCCTGGCGACGAATTCCTCCACTTCCGCCGTATCTGCGTAATCCAGGGCGACCGCAGTGCCCCATGAGACATCACCATCCGTCACCAGGTCGTCCAGGTTGCCGATACTGTTACGGCAGTAAAAACACCAGGGTGCGAAGAAGTAAATAATGCCGGCCTGGCCGGTGGATACGGCCGGACGGAGGCCGCTGCCATCCAGAAGCGCGAGGACGGTTTCCGGCGCGGGCTCATCGAGCGGCAGGTCCCGTGTTTGCCAGGCGTGGATGGCCAGGAACACCGACAGGAGGAGGATGGCATCGAAGGTCAGTGACAGCCAGAAGCGGGAGCGGAACCTGAACCAGGCTTTCTTGATACGTTTCAGTGCGGGTCACCCCATAACAGCTGATCCAGGGCTCCCTGGTATCCGAATCGATCGAGGTCGATTTTTCCGTTCAGAAACACAACGCCTTCATTTTCGAGCAATTCCTTCTGGCGCTGGAATCCGACGCTGTCCTCTGGAAACGAAATCTTGCCCTGCGCATTCACTACCCGGTGCCAGGGCAAGGCCATACCGCGCGGCGCCCGCCTCATGGCCTGGCTGACCCGCCGAGCCGCCCGGCTCATCCCGGCCAGGCGAGCCACCTCACCATAGGTCAGGACATGGCCCCGGGGTATGCCATTGACGACCTGCCAAACGGTTTTCACCCATTGGTCAAACTCGGATTTGATTTCCAGCCGGCTTTTTTCCAGTTTTCTGTTTTTCTGAGCGCTCACTTCTGTTTTTAAGTCTCTGGAGTGTATGCTTCAATTCTAGCTTACCGCAGGTACCCTATATATGACCGCCAAGGCCGATACCCAATTGCGAAGACTGCCCGAGCGCGGCAGCCAGGACTTCGAACTGGCTTGTTCGATTATCGACCAGGCCAGGATCTGCCACGTGGGTTTCACACTGGAGGATCAACCGTACGTGATTCCCATGGCCGTGGGGCGGGATGGCCATAACCTCCTGCTGCACGGCTCGGTGGTCAGCCGGCCGATGAAAAACCTGTCGGACGGCCTGCCCTGCTGCGTGACGGTTACGCACCTGGACGGCCTGGTGCTCGCTCGATCCGCGTTTCATTCCTCGATGAACTATCGCTCCCTGCTGGTGTTCGGCACTGCGGTCCTGGTCAGCGACCCGATCATGAAAAAAAGAGGCCTCGATGCCCTGGTGGAACATCTCGTGCCCGGCCGGCTGGCTGAACTGAGGCCGTCGACCTACAAGGAGATGAACGCGACAACCTTGCTCACGCTGCCGATCGAAACGTTCAGCATCAAGAGCCGCAGCGGGCCACCGAACGATGCCGCATCGGATATCGACGCGCCAATATGGGCGGGCGTCATCCCATTGCGCCTGACCCCTGGCGATCCGGAGGCAGCCCCGGACATGCAAGCGGAAATTGCCCCGCCGGGCTACCTGGAATCGACCTGATCCACGACCAGATGTTCTTGCAGGAATAGCAGGGTCGCCTGCTGGTAGACGTCGCGGTTCTCTTTCTTGCGGTAGCCGTGGCCCTCGTTCAAGGCGTTCATGTACCACACCGGCAGGCCCTGTTCGCGCAATGCAGCTACGATTTGTACCGCCTCGGTCACCGGCACGCGCGGGTCATTCTGGCCTTGTACGACGAGCATCGGGATGTTGATCTTGTCGACGTGATTGAGCGGACTGATCGCCTCCAGGTGTGACCGCATTTCGGGGTCGCGTTCATCCCCGTACTCCGCGCGCCGCAGGTCGCGACGGTAGTCCTGGGTATTTTCCAGGAACGTGACGAAATTACTGATGCCCACGATGTCCACCGCGGCCTTGAGGCGATCGCTGTAATGCACGGCACTGGCCAGCACCATGTAGCCGCCATAGCTGCCGCCGAAGACGGCCACCCTGTTTTCATCCAGGTCCGGCTGGTTCCTGATCCAGTCCAGCAATGCGCCGATATCTTTTACCGAATCCTCGCGCCGGAAACCGTTGTCCAGCGACATGTAATGTTTCCCATAGCCATCGGAGCCGCGCACGTTCGGTTGGATTACCGCAGCGCCCAGCTTCTGCAGCCACATCTGGTAAGTACTGTTGAAGGCAGGCCGCGCCTGCCCTTCCGGTCCACCATGGATGGCGATGATCACGGGGTGAGGGCCCTTGCCTTCCGGTCTGTAGATCCAGGCGGGAATTGCGGCCGGCCCGCCGGCGCCACTATCGAAGGTCGGATAGGAAACCAGCTCCGGCAGGATGAACGATTCGGTGTTCAGCCCCCCTACTTCGCTGTAGGTCCAGCGGGTCAGTTCGCCGTAATCCAGCGCGGCCGTGCCAAGCTCCAGTACAAAACTGTCGCTTGGGGTTTGCGCCGTGTTCAGCGTCATGCCCAGCCTCCTGCCATCCGGGCTGAACTCCATGCCCCCGACCAGCCCCGTGGGAATGGATTTCACCAACCTGTACCCGCGGCTGACCATGTCCAGCAAGTAAAGCTGCGAAAAACCACTGCGATTGACCGCGAATGCCGCACGCGAACGATCCTTGCTGACCGCCCCGCCCTCGACATGCCAGGGAATATCAGCCGTGAGAAACTCGGGGGCGGCGCCCTCATCGAGTGATTTCCACGCCAGCTGCTTGAATTCGCCATTGACGTCGGTGATGTAATAAAAGCCGGCGCCATCGCGATCAAACGCGAACGGGAAATTGGAACTCGGCTCGGCCGGATCTCCTGCCAGCAGTTTCATTTCGCCGCTCTCCAGGTCCAGCAAGTGAATCCTCGAGTCGGCGTTGCCGACATAGTTCAGGATCAGCAGCTTCTGATTATCGGGTGAGAAGTCGGCGGCGCCCCACCAGGTGCCGTCTGGCGATTCGAGAACGATCTCTGCGGTTTCCGGATTGCTGACCTTCATCATCCACACGTCGTTCGAAGCGCCGTTCCGGCGGGTGCTCTGGTAGGCAATGAACTCACCCGTCTGGTCCCAGACCACCGCGCCATTGCGGGATTCACCATCGGTGAGCATCACGGCGTCATCCGATCCGGATGGATCCAGCAGAAATATCTGGGTGAACTCGCTGCCGCCTGCGTCCATGCTGAAAATCATCTTCGAACCCTTCGGTTGGCGTGAAAGGCCACCTGCAGGTTCATCAAAAAATGTGATCTGTGTCCGCGAGCCGCCGGGGTGACCGACGTGATGAATCTGGCTCACATCCCCAGACGTTTTGGTAGCGGTTGAGGTCGGCCACCACGGACTGCGGAATCACAGGAATGTCCTCCATGATGAGGTTGCCGCTGTTGGCCTCGGTTCTGGTGACATCGGCCAGGGCAAACGGGCTGCAAGCGGTCACGACCAGGCAGGTAGTGAGAAGGAATTTATGATTCACGGTCACTCCACGGGCTGATTATCCGAGTTCGGAGATTAACCTAATCCGATGCAGTAGTGCACGCAAAGCCAGTTCGCTCACGCTTACTGGAATAAGTGCGCGCAGCTTGTGTAGGTATTCAGACGAGAAATGCTCCTGCAACCCGCTCGGGAGCCTCCAGTTGCGGGTAGTGGCCGATCCCGTCGAGGGTAACCAGGTCAGCGGACTCGTTATGCCGGCTTAATCTTTCGGCAATTGCATAGACCGCGATCGGGTCTTCTCTTCCCCAGATCACTTTCAACGGAACATCCAGCCGGTGCAGCGGCCCGGTCCAGGCCTCTCCCATGCGCGTGCGCTCCTTCATGTAGCCCGCAATCTTGTGCAGGGTTCGCCGTCCCCCATTGTTCAACAGCAAAGACCACTGGGATTCGTAGTGCAAATCGTCGAATTGATCGGGATCGGCGTAAACACGGGGGTATTGGAGGCGAAACAGACGCCAGCTGGTGAAGCGCGCCGTGACCGCACCAAGCACCGGCGTTCTCAACAGCCGCTGGGTGAACAGGGGCTGGTGGAGATCCATGTAGATGCCCCCGTTGAGCAATGTCAGCGATTGCAATTCGAATGGATAGCCACCCTCCTCCCGGCGGCGCAGCATTTCACAGGCCACGCTGTTACCCATGTCGTGAGCCAGCAAATCGAATCTTTCGATATGCAAAAACTCCATCAGCGCCTCGGAGGCGTCCAGTTGCCGCTTGAGCGAGTAATCCCGGTCCGCCGGCTTCCCGGAAAGACCATAGCCGGGGAAGTCGAAGACCAGCACGCGGTGCGTTTTCTCCAGGTAGGGCAGCAGCAAATGCCAGTCCCAGCTGCTGGTGGGAAAACCGTGGAAGCAAACCAGCCACGGCAAGCTTCGATTCACATGGCTTCCGGTCCGGTAAAAGAGTTCAACGTCATCCAGCCGCACAAAATGCCCACCGGCCATCCACGATACAAGCGGGCTGGTCAACTCGCTCATTCACGCCCTCCAGACTTCTCAGCCATCTCTTGTGAAGCTTTCAATATACCCCGTAAGATATTGATTTCATTTTGATCAGGTCGGGCTCGATTAAACAAACGCCGAAGCCG
The DNA here is from genome assembly GCA_947258865.1 of uncultured Lysobacterales bacterium. GTDB lineage: Bacteria > Pseudomonadota > Gammaproteobacteria > Xanthomonadales > SZUA-36 > CAMYKC01. The sequence continues at coordinate 18,548 of CAMYKC010000049.1, read as the reverse complement.
CATCATCAGGCGCCTGGGTTGCTCTGGATTCAGGAAACGGATGTCCAGCAGGGTCTGCTCCAGGTGTTTGAACAGACCTTCCATCTGCTCATCGTCCACTGGCTCCCAATCCAAAGGCGGCACTGATATATCAGCAAATCCCTGCGCGGCCACCCTCAATTCATAGCCGATGATCTGCACGGCTTGCGCCAGGTTCAACGAGGAGTAGGCCGGGTTGGACGGTATGTTGACCAGGAACTGACAACGCTGCATTTCTTCGTTGGTGAGTCCGTATCGCTCACGCCCGAACAGGATGGCCACATCGTGCAGCGCGGATTCGTTCAGGGCCTGCCCCGCTGCCCTACGTGCATCCAGCATCGGCATCGGCAGGCTCCGAAGGCGTGCACTGGTGCCCAGCACCAGGTGAATTCCGGCCAGCGCCGAGCCCAGCGATTCGTGCACCACCGCCGACTGGAGAATGTCATCCGCGCCTGAAGCCATTGCCGTCGCTTCCGCGTTGGGAAATATTTTCGGCGTGACCAGGTGCAGTGAAGACAGCCCCATCACCTTCATCGCCCTTGCGGTTGCGCCAATGTTTCCGGGATGGGTGGTGTTGATCAACACGATCCGGACGCGTGCCAGTCGGGATGCGACCGTGTCCTCACCCTGCCCTGCCATAGCCGTTCTGCTTCTGGTATCCTGTGCCGCCTTTTCAAGACGATTTGACATCATGCATCCTGTACTCAATGTTGCTGTCGAAGCCGCCCACGCTGCCGCGAACATCATGCGCCGCCAGATGCAGCACGTGGACGCCATTCCGGTTGAACGCAAAGCCCGTCACGACTACGTGACCGAAGTGGATCGGGCTTGTGAAGCAGAAATTGTACGGGAAATTAAGCGCTTCTACCCCGATCATGCCTTTTTGTGCGAGGAAGGGGGCGCCGACGGTGATAATGAAGCCGTCTGGATCATCGATCCACTGGACGGCACCAGCAACTACCTGCACGGCATTCCCCATTTCGCCGTTTCGATTGCACAGCAGGTCAAAGGCCGCAGCGAACACGCCGTAGTTTACGATCCCATCCGGGACGAACTTTTCACTGCCAGCAGGGGTTCCGGCGCTTACCTGAACAACAAGCGCATCCGTGTCTCCTCGCGAAGCAGCCTCGATGGGGCCATCCTGGCTACGGCCTTTCCGTTTCGACAACCGGACATGCTGATCACCTATTCGCGAATTTTTCAATCTGTACTCACCAAGGTCGAGGATTTCCGGCGGGCAGGCACGGCCAGCCTGGACCTGACCTGGGTTGCCGCGGGACGCCTGGATGGATTCTTCGAAATCGGGCTGAAACCCTGGGACGTTGCCGCCGGCGCGCTGATCGTCAGGGAAGCCGGCGGGGTTGTGCTGGATTTTGACGGTAATGACGCGGTCGAGGAAGCGGGCACCATCATTGCGGCGCCCTACAAGGTCATGACCGCGCTGCGGCAGGTGATCACCCCGAAGTGGAAAAAAGCAGATCTCAGCTAGGCGATCCGCCCTGGTCTACCATCCGTCTGCAGCGCTCCCAGACCGCTTCGACGGATGCCAAACGCGGAAGAATCAAGTCTTTGTTCTTGAGCCATTTCTCTGGTTCGGGGGCGGTGAGGGTATATCGTGAAAGGGGCAGAGGTTTTGAAACATGCCGGCGCAGGCGCTCGTCCATGCTCAGTCCCGCGAAGTCACAGATTCGCTGGACGGTTTCCGCTGTTTTGTTGGTGAGTTCCTCGAAATCGCAGGCAATCCAGCGATCCGGTGGCAATTCGCCCAAATCATCCAAGATGAAACGGTTGGCCGTTGCCCACTGAAATGCGCAGACTTCCGGCACCGAACGTCCATTCAGTTCCTGCCAGCCCGGGGGCAGCAATAGCGACCAGGGCGGTCCTGTCCAGCCGGGCAATCTGGGATAGGTGACCCACTTCCGCGCTTTCCAGGCCTCGATCATGCTGCTGATGTTCGGACGCGGGTCGCGAAACAGATAGACATACAGAGCACCGGGAAACACTTTTTCGAGGAAGGGCTGGCGCAAGGCGTTCTTGGGGGTTTTTTCCAGGAAGCGCAGCTTCTTGATGTTCTGGTTTTGCACAAACTCCCGCCCGTCCCGGTCACGCAGGAAACGGGCAAAGCGCTGACGAAGCTGCCGGATAATCAGCTCGCCCGCATGAGCGGCTTCGAGCCGGTTCGAATCGACTGCGCCGGACAGCGGATTCAGCGGTTTCAGGCCTTCGATGAACTGATGGCTTTCGCCTCCAACCGTCCACACGTCCGGCGCCTCGCTCAGCGTCTCGAACAGCAGGGTGCTGCCGGAGCGCGGCGCGGCCATGATGATGACCGGACGGTCGAACAGCTTGTCGAAATCCGGCGGCATGCTTCAGGCTTCGGGCTAGGGACCTTGTTCGAGCGTCGCCCCTTCTTTTTCCACCGCCAGCAGATCGAATTTACTGACACCCAGCTCCAGCAGCGTCGTGCTCGCCACGTAGATGGAGGAATACGTTCCGACCAGCACACCTATGATCAGCGTGAAGGCGAAGGCGTGGATGATCTCGCCGCCGAATATGAACAGGGCGGCAAGGACCAGCAAGGTGGTGAGTGACGTCATCAAGGTGCGTGAAAGCGTCTCGTTGACAGAGGTATTCACCACTTCCAGCGGCGAAGCCTTGCGCAGACGCGGGAAATTCTCGCGGATACGATCGAACAGCACGATCGTATCGTTCAGCGAGTAACCGATCACGGCCAGCAGGGCCGCGACGACTGTCAGGTCGAACTCGACCCGCAACACTGAAATGATGCCGAGGGTAATGAGCACATCGTGCACCAGGGCGGTGACCGCACCGACCGAGAAACGCCACTGGAAACGAATCATGACGTACAGGAAGATGCCAATCAGCGCATAAACCACGGCCAGGATACCCTGCTCGGTCAGCTCATCGCCGACCTGGGGCCCGACGAACTCGACACGGCGCATTTCGACGTCGCCTTCCACCCCTTGTTGCAAGGCTTCCAGCACCACTGTCGACAGTTCAGCGTTGCTTTCACCCTCCTCCCTGGGCGGGATACGGACAACGATTTCGGTCGCCGCACCGAATGTTTGCACCATGGCATCGTCGAGCCCGGCGTTTCTCAGGTTGGCCCGAACGTCATTGGTGTCGGGCGCCACCGGATAACCCACTTCGATCAGCGTACCACCCGTGAAGTCAAGACCGAAGTTCAGCCGAAAAACGGCCAACGCTGTGATGCTGAGTGCGATGAGGATGGCCGAAACGGCAAAAGCGATCTTGCGCTTGCCGATAAAATCAATATTGGTTTTGCGGTTGAGAATTTGCATATCCGTACCTCAAATCGCCAATTTTCTGACGCGCTTCTGCCCGCCGTAAATCAGGTTTATCACTGCCCGTGTTCCCATGATCGCGGTGAACATGGATGTCACGATACCCAGCGAAAGGGTGACCGCGAATCCCTTGATCGGGCCGGTACCGAACAGGAACAGCACGAAGGCGGCGATCAGCGTCGTGATATTGGCGTCGGCAATGGTCGAGAAGGCCTTATCGTAACCGGCCCGGATACTTGCCTGCGGCGTATTGCCATTGCGCAATTCTTCCCGGATGCGTTCAAATATGAGCACGTTGGCGTCCACCGCCATGCCCACCGTCAAAACGATTCCGGCAATGCCCGGCATGGTCAGGGTAGCGCCCAGCATGGAAAGCAGGGAGACCATCAACACCAGGTTGGCGAACAACGCCATGTCGGCCACCAGGCCAAACACCCGGTAATAAGCCGCCATGAAGATGAGGACCAGGATGAATCCGATCATGACGGATTTGAAACCCTGCTCGACGTTGATTTCACCAAGGCTGGGGCCAACCGTGCGTTCTTCCACGATCTCCATCGGCGCCGCAAGAGCACCCGCCCTCAACAACAGCGCCAACTGGCTGGCTTCGGCCATGGAGCCCAGGCCGGTGGTCTGGAATCGCTTACCGAACGGCTCGCGGACTACCGCCACGCTGATTACCTCTTCGGTCTTGCGGCCGCCCGGTTTCTGCTCGATATACACAACCGCCATGCGGTTACCCACGTTGTCGCGCGTGAAATCCAGCATGCGCTTGGCGCCTACGCCATCCAGCGTCACGCTGACCTGGGGCTGGCCGGTCTGCTGGTCAAACCCGCTCGAGGCACCGATCAACTGGTCGCCCGAAACGATCAGCCGCTTCTTCAGCAGGATCGGCTGGCCGCCGGCGTCCGTGTACATCCGCGACTCCGGTGGAATTCTGCCGGTCTGCGCCGCGGTAAATGCATCGTTGCTCTCATCAACGGCGCGGTACTCCAGGGTCGCCGTGGCGCCAATGATTTTCTTGGCTTCGACCGTATCCTGCATGCCCGGCAGCTGCACGACGACGCGGTCCGCGCCCTGCTGCTGAATGAGTGGCTCAGCGACACCGATTTCGTTGACGCGGTTGCGCAACGTGGTGATGTTCTGCTTCAGCGCGGTTTGCTGCAGTTCAAGCAGCTGCTGTTCCTGAACCTTGGCCGAAATGCCGAAATATTCTTCGGTATCGATTTCATCGACAATCAGTCCTTGCAGGCTCTGATCCTGGCGCATGATGGCAAGCGCCGATTCGCGATCTTCGACGCTGCGCAGCAGCGCCAGCATCCCGTTGCCCTCGCGGCGCACGGAAACGTAGCGGATGCCCTCGTCACGCAAGGCGGTACGAAGGTCATCAACATAACGATCGAGTTGCTGACTGCGCGCCGTGTCCATATCGACCTGCATCAGGAAATGCACCCCACCCCTGAGATCCAGACCCAGCGACATCGGCTTGCCGCCGAGTGCACGCAGCCAGGTCGGGGTCGCATGCGCGCGATTCAGTGCGACGACATACGTGTCGCCCAGTGCTGTGTCCAGCATTTCGGCGGCCTGAATCTGGTCTTCGTCCGAGTTGAAGCGGTAAAGCAGGCGGTTGCCGACCTGCTCTTTGTTCTTGAAACTGATGCTTTCGGCGACGAGCGTATCTTCGATAGTCGCCTCAAGCCCAGCCGGAATGGTGAAACCACGGGCGGAAGTAATCTGCAGTGCCGGGTCTTCGCCAAACAGGTTCGGCAGGGCATAAAGCCCGCCGATCAGAAGGATCAGCACGATAAGCAGGTATTTCCAGGCAGGATATTGATTCATTATTCAGCCTCGGAACGCAGGTTGTTGTTGCATGTTGTTGTTTTTGGTGGTCCGTCTCAGGCGGATTTGATCGTGCCCTTCGGCATGACGCTGGCGACCGCGTGCTTCTGCACCTTGATCTGGACGTTGTCAGTCAATTCGACCGTAACGAATGACTCGCCCACATGCGTGATGCGTCCGAGCAAACCGCCGTTGGTCACGACTTCGTCGCCATTGCCGAGTTCAGAGACCAGTCTTTTGTGCTCTTTCGCCCGCTTCATCTGCGGCCGAATCAGAAGGAAGTAGAAAATGACAAAGATGATGATCAGCGGAAGAAATGACATCAAACCGCCCGTCTGTGCCGCGTCCTGCGCGTGTGCGCTGGCGATAAAGAAATCCAGGATTTCCATGAGTGTCCTCGTAATGAATATTTCGCAGCCGGGTATTATAAACACTAATGTCGGAAGCCGCCATGCGGCCGATGCTTCATTCGCTGACGTGACCGGCCCCTACACACCTGCCGAAAGGTTCTCCAGATATCCTGCAACATAGGCTTCCAGTCGTCCGGCATCGATGGCATCCCGTAATCCCTGCATCAGGTCCTGGTAGAAACGCAGGTTGTGGATGGTCATCAGGCGGGCGCCGAGGATTTCATTGCAACGGTCGAGATGCTTGATATACGCACGCGAGTAGTCTCGGCAGGTTTCGCAACTGCATTCGGGGTCAATCGGGCCCATGTCCTCCTCATAACGGGCATTCCGTATCTTCAGGACACCCCGGCTCGTGAAAAGGTAGCCGTTGCGCGCGTTGCGCGTCGGCATCACGCAATCGAACATGTCGATCCCTCGAAGCACGCCGGCGATGATGTCTTGCGGACGGCCAACCCCCATCAGGTAACGCGGCCGGTCATGGGGTAACTCCGGCACCGTGAAGTCGAGCACCTGGTCGCGTTCCTCATGCGGCTCCCCCACCGAGAGCCCGCCTATTGCGTACCCGTCAAAACCGATGTCGATCAGGCTCTGTACGGAACGGACACGAAGTTCTTCATACATGCCGCCCTGGACGATGCCAAAAAGTGCCGACGAATTTCCCTCGTGGGCGCGCTTCGACCGCTCAGCCCAGCGCAGCGAGAGCTCCATGGACTCGCGAGCCTGCTCTACGGTCGCCGGATACGGCGTGCATTCATCAAAAATCATCACGATATCCGACCCGAGTGATTTCTGCACAGCCATCGATTCCTCCGGCCCCATGAAGACCTTCGAACCGTCGATGGGCGATGCGAAGGCGACCCCCTCTTCCGTGATCTTGCGTCGCTCGGCCAGGCTCCATACCTGGAAACCTCCGGAATCCGTGAGGATCGGACGTTCCCAGCCCATGAATTCATGCAGGCTGCCGTGTTTTGCAATGACCCCGGAACCCGGACGAAGCATCAGGTGGAAGGTATTGCCCAGGATGATGTCAGCCCCGGTTGCCCGCACTTCCCGCGGGGTTACGGCCTTTACCGCCCCGTAGGTGCCAACGGGCATGAACGCGGGTGTGCGCACGGCGCCACGTTCAAATTCCAGCAATCCCTTGCGCGCCTTGCCGCAGGTCTTATGGACCTCGAAGTTCAACATCAGGTCAAATCCGGGCGGCGACCATCACGCGCTTGTGGTGACGCAGTTGCTCGTAGGCGTCATCGGGCGGTTCGAGCACGTCCACGCTCGAGAAACCAACCTTGCGCAGCGTCCACAACAGTGCATCCAGGCTGGGCACCAGGCAAATCCCGGTGATACTGGCCTCGGGTCCGTGGGTGTCGTCGGTTTCATCGATGATGCCGAAGCTGCCTTTGAGCGGCCTGACATACTGGTAACTGCCGAAGTCCACGTAACCACTCATACCGGGAACAATCTGCGTTTCGATGACGCACAGATTCTTGCACAAGGCCCGGCAAGTGCGCAGCGCGCCAATCGGGTTTTCCAGGTGATAGAGGAGACCCAGCATCAGCACGACGTCGAACTGCCCTAGGTCCCGCGGGTCCTGTTCGTGGATGTCTCCGCGTCGGAATGAAAGCTGGTCGAGGCCGTATATCCGCGAAATCAGGCTGCTGTCATCAACGTGCGATTTGCGGGCGTCAATGCCCAGCACGCTCGAAAATCCGGACTGCGCCATTTTCACCGCAAACCAGCCCTGGTGCGAAGCCAGGTCCAGCGCGTTCAGACTTCCTCTTTCGTCTCCAAGCCGCTGCCGGAGACAGCCGTCCAGCATTTTCCAGCGCGTGTCATGAATCGCCTGGATATCATTGCCATGATAGGTCGGCGGGGTGCTGCCGTCAGGCAAATCAAAGGCATAGAACCACTCTCTGGAGTGTGCCTGTTCGATCAGTGTGGACATGAGAAACTCCGGAACAAATCAGCGTGCGAATTATGACCTTTGCCGGCTCAGAGAACCAGCATTGCATCGCCGTAACTGAAGAAGCGATAGGCTTTATCAACGGCATACCGGTACGCGGCCAGAGTTTCCTCCCGGCCCGCCAGCGCACAGACGAGCATCAGCAGCGTTGATTCCGGGAGATGAAAATTGGTGACCAGGCCATCTATCACCCTGAATTTGTAGCCGGGATAAATGAAGATCCGGCTTTCCCCGGCGAACGGTTCGAGTTTTCCGCCGGCAGCGGCGCTTTCCAGGCTGCGCACTGCTGTCGTACCCACGGCAATGACCCGGCCGCCCCGTTTTCTGGTTCGCTCGACCGCCTCGCATGCACGGCGCGGGACTTCGAGGTATTCCGCATGCATGCGGTGATCCTCGATGTTCTCGCAACGCACCGGCGCAAAGGTGCCGGCCCCGACATGCAGAGTGACTTCCGCCCGTTCAACACCGCGCTCGTCGATGGCTTCCAGCAAACGCCGGTCAAAATGAAGCCCTGCGGTAGGCGCCGCGACCGCGCCGGGTTTGCTGGCGTATACCGTCTGGTAACGGTCACGATCCTCGGCCGTGTCATCTCTCGTGATATAGGGAGGCAGCGGCATATGGCCCAACCGGTCGAGCTTTGCGTTGAGCCCCCCGCCCGGCAATTTGAGGCGGAAAAATGAGCCTTCCCTGCTGGCCACCTCCAGCCTGGTCCCGTCCTCCAGTAGAATCCTGTCGCCCGCGCGAAGCGGCTTGCTGACGCGCAACTGGGCCAGGCATTCGCTATCGTTCAACAGGCGCTCCAGCATGACTTCCACGCGGCCGCCCGTCTCCTTGCGGCCGAACAGCCGGGCCGGGATCACGCGGGTGTCATTGAACACCAGCAAGTCGCCCTCGACGAGCAGTCCGGGCAGGTCTCTAAACATGCGATCAGACACGGACCCGTCCCGCAGCGACAACTGCAGCAAACGGCTGTCCGAACGCCGTTTCAGCGGTTGCTGGGCGATCAGCTCCGCGGGAAGATCAAAATGAAACTCACTGCGTTTCAAAAGCGCATCACAACGGGGGATTCCGGCACGTCAATCGACGATACAGTATATCGCCAGCGGCGCTGCGGATGCCCGTATAATGTCTGGATAGTCGAGGATCATGCCTGATGAATGAGCTGCTGGAAACCGCCAGGAAACTGGACGGGGAAGATGAACTTCGCCATTTTCGCGACAAATTCTGGATCCCTCCCCATGGCAATGGGGCCAGCCAAATGTATTTCTGCGGCCATTCGCTGGGCCTGCAGCCGAAAGTGGTGGAATCAGCCATGCAGGAAGAGCTGCGCGCCTGGCGGGAACTGGGCGTCAGTGGTCATTTCAGCGGAAGCCCTGCCTGGATCGACTACAGTGATCGTCTGAAGGAGTTACTGGCCGGGCTGACCGGCGCCAAGCCGGTGGATCTGGCGGTGATGAATACTCTGACCGTCAACCTGCACCTGATGATGGTCAGCTTTTACCGTCCGGAAGGCCGGCGCCGCAAGATCCTGATCGAACAACATGCCTTTTCATCAGACCGCTACGCAGTGGAATCCCAGCTCAGGTATCACGGATACAACCCTGCTGAATGCCTGCTTCAGATCGAGCCTGAATCCGGCGGCCGCATTATCGAGGAGAGCCGCATCGAGTCCATTCTGCAACGCCACGGTGAAGAGATTGCGCTGGTGCTATGGCCGGGCGTTCAGTACGCCAGTGGCCAGGCATTCGATCTCAGCCGCATCGCCGCGGCGGGACATGCCGCCGGCGCACGGGTGGGTTTCGATCTGGCCCACAGCATCGGAAACATGCCCCTGGCGCTCCACGATTCCGGCTGTGACTTCGCCGCCTGGTGCCACTACAAGTATCTGAACGGCGGACCCGGAGCCGTGGCGGGTTGTTTCGTTCATGAGCGTCATTCTCGCGACGAAAGCTTGCCCCGGTTCGAAGGCTGGTGGGGCAACGACCTGAAGAGCCGGTTCAGGATGGACCCGGAATTTGCAGCAGCCCCCGGGGCGGAAGCCTGGGTGTTATCCAACCCACCGATCCTGGCCATGACCCCGCTGAGGTCATCGCTTGAATTATTTCACGAGGCCGGCATGAACCGGCTGCGCAGAAAATCCCGGGCCATGACCGCCTGGCTTTTCGATCATATCGCCGCGGAGCTTGGCGGTTTACTTGAAATCATCACGCCGTCGGATCCAGACCGGCGCGGTTGCCAATTATCACTGTGCGTGCGAGAGGGACGCGAAGCGGGCCGCCGCCTGTTCCTCCACCTGGAAGATCGCGGCATCATCACGGACTGGCGGGAACCGGATGTGATCCGCATTGCGCCGGTGCCACTTTACAATCGCTTCGAGGACTGCGCGTTACTGCTTGGTTGCGTACATGACTGGGCCGCCGGTTTCAGGGGAGCCGCTTAGATGCTGGTTGCCGATACCGAAAGGGTCACAATTGCCGGCGCCGGCATGGCCGGCACCCTGTTATCGATATTGCTTGCACGAAGAGGTCTGGAAATCGAGCTGTTCGAGCAGTATCCCGACCCCCGCGGCAACGATATTTCGGCTGGTCAGTCTGTCGATCTGGCGCTGGGAGAGCGCGCCCAGCACGCCCTGCTGATCGCCGGGTTGTTGGAAAAAGTGGATGCGCACTGCACGGCCATGCGCGGCCGGATGATTCATGACCGCAGCGGAAGGATCACCGTGCAGCCTTATGGAACGACTGAGAGGGATGCGCTTCATAGCGTTCGCCGGCGCCACCTCCAAACCTGCCTCCTGGATGAAGCGGAAGCCTGCGAAAATATCCGGATTCGGTTTCATCACCAACTTCGGAGTATTGACTGGCAATCGCGCAGAATAAAATTCGTGACCCATCCGGGCGGCGATGACAGCGGCCATCGTGAACATCCTTTCGAAGTTCTGATTGGCGCTGACGGGGCCGTATCACCGGTACGACGCTCCATGGCGAATGCCGCCGATATCGGCGCCAGCGAGGTTCTGCTGGACACCGGCTACAAGCTTTTGTCGATTCCGGCAAATGAGCAAGGCGGCCCGTGTATGGACCCTGGCGGGCTTCATGTCTGGCCGAGAGGCGGATACATGATGATCGCCTTCCCCCATCGGGACGGCAGCTTTTCCGCCAAGCTGTTCCTCCCGCGAAGCGGGGACCACAAAATGATCTGGGGATTCGGTGAACTGGACTCATGGACCCGGCAACGTGCGTTCATGGAGGCAAATTTTCCGGATGCAACACCTTTGATGCCAGAGCTGAGACAGGAATTCCGTGACAATCCCACAGGCATGATGGGGACGGTCCGCTGCCGCCAATGGCACCTGGGCGGCCGGGGCTTGCTGATCGGGGATGCCGCGCACGCGATCGTGCCTTTCCACGGACAGGGGGTGAATGCCGCCCTTGAAGATTGCACGACCCTGGTGCAGATACTGGAAACCGGTGTGAAAGACTGGGAGTCGGTTTTTCGCGCTCTGCAGGAACAGCGTAAAGAAAACACCGATGCCATCGCGGACATGTCGATGGATGCCTTCCGGACGATGCGCGACTCAGTGCGCCACCGGGATTTCCTGTTGCGCAAAGCGCTCGAACGCGAACTGGAGCGCCGCCATCCGGAGCGATTCGTGGCTCGCTACTCCCTGGTGATGTTCCACCGCATTCCTTATATTGAGGCGTATCGCCGCGGCAAGGTCCAGGCTAAGATCCTGGATGAACTGCTCGATGGCAAAGATCAGTTGACGGAAGTCGACCTCGAAATGGCCGCCCGCCTGGTTGGCGAGCGGCTTTCACTGATCAGCGATTAATGAGTCTCACAAGCTACGGCCTTCCGCCAGCGCTTCTTCGCCCTTGGCGAAACCGCACTGGCTTCATTGCCTGCTCTTCCCTGCTCCCGCCAGCGGATGGCGAAGCCTACTGGCAACCCAGGGTATCGGTCAGTTTGATGACCTGATCCGTTCGCTCCACCGAGCCTTCGAGCGGTGACTGGAACAGGTAATCCAGCGTCCAGCTGCCTTCCGTTTCATTACCAAAACTGCGCTCCACCATGCCCACGATTTCGAAAGAGACAGGAGCCGGATCACAAACCGCGCAATAACCGGTGAACTGGAGGATGGGTAACTCGCCGTTCAACGGTGACGGGTCAGCCAGGTCCTGCGCAACCAGCCACCGGGGCATTCCGACCACGTCGAAAAGATAATGTATTTGCGCCTGGGTGATTGCATTGACGACGATGCTGGCGCCACCCAGCCCGTCCACACCGCGATACCAGATCCCGGTGTAGCTCGGCTGTGAACCGTTCTGTTGCGGGCAGGTCAACGCGCTGAGCGGCTGCATGCGCTCGGTCGCTGACTGGCCGTAAAGCGTGTAGGAGAACAAGATGTCGTTTTCCGCAATGCTGGTGACCGAAATCTTGCCAACCGGAGCCAGTTGCTGGCTGGCCCCGTCATTGGTGACGCGCAACAGGTCCGTGGTCCATATATTGCCTTGCACCGCGACGTCACCGGCAATGAACCAGACTGGCTGACCGTCCTCGTCATAGGTGTACCAGATCAGGGCTCTGTTGTTGCCGCCCCAGTTGTAATCGAAACCCTGGCCGAGCCCCGGACGCGAACTGGGTTCCCAGAGACCGCGGTGGCTGTCCACGGGAGTACCCTGGAACGTTACATCAGCGTGAATTTCAACGGCGCTTGGTGTCTCGTTTGTATTACTGACAATCGCGTACCAGCGACCCGGCTGCAAGTTCGCGGCCACTGTAACCGACGGCCCAACGCCGCCATCCCCGGTATCCGAGGCAATGATACCGGCAGCTCCGGCAGCGGTGGCGAAGGGCGGAACGCTCAGGGCATCTGCAAAATCGAGACGCGCCAGTTCGAGGGTCAGCCCGTCGTTCTGGGCCGCATCGGCCCCGCTGGCTGTTACGGTCAGGATGGTCGTGCCGACCGGAATGTCGATAAATACCCGGTCGTGCCTGGCACCCGCATCCAGGGCGAGACGATGCGTTTCACCCTCCATCAGCGGAAATGTCTCCGGATCCGCAATACCACCGCGGGTCAGTTCAACGGGTATTACGCCTATGTTATTCGGATTGCCCCTGTTGCTCCCTATGCCGACTGCCCCGAGCCAGGTTTCCCCGGGCAGCGCATTCAGATTGTCCCAGCTGACGCGTACATTGAACGGCTCGTTGGTTTCCACCATGCCCGGGCCACTGGCCGCCAAGTTGCTGTCGCTGGACGTTCCGATCGCGGCGCTGAGCAGCGTGGCATCATCGCCCCCTGCATTGGTGCCGTCCCAGTTCTGGACAATGATCCAGTAATCACCCGGTGGCAGATCAAAGAGGTCACAGCGCTCGAGTTCGATTGCAGAGGTACTGGTGCACAATTCCTCGGATTTTTCGGGAAGCCCGTTGCCGTTGTCATCGCGCCCCACGTACAGATCGAGGTCAATGGCGGTAGAAGCCAGCGTTTCGGTGTACAGCCACAGGCCGCCCTGCGGCAGCGAATACCACTTTGTGTATACGCCCGGACCGCCGTCATAGGGATTGTCCCTGCTGGAATCAACAACAAGACTCTCAAGCCCGGAGAGGCTGAACACCTGCCAGCCGCCGTTTCGATCATCCTGCAGGGCCCACTTGGCGGGTAACTCGCCGCCGGACGAGTAGACCGAGACGGTCAGCAACTGGTCAGGCGACCCGGCGGCGCTCAGACGGATGTTTCCGGTCACCCACTCACCCACGTCCGCACTTGCCGAGAGATCGATATCTATGGACAGTGACCGGCTGGCCCCGTTGGTCAGGCTGAAATTCGGCGGATCGATGGTCACATCGACGCCCTCAGGGAAATCAACGGCTGTCGCGGTCCAGTTACCGCCACCCATCTGGTCGGTCACGGTCCGCAAAAAACTGCAACTGCCCGTGCAGGATGAATCTACCAGGCCGGCCAGGTTCAGATTGCCGGGTTGCCCGCCGGTCGCCGGATTGGCAATCGTAAAATCCGTCGCCGTAACGTTCAGGTACAGGCCGGCATTGGCCGCTTCGCCGAGACGCGGACGCCCGGCGCCCCGGTCATTCGGTGTAGCGGCACTTCCGTCTGTAACTATCGCCTGCTCAGCGGTCGCCGTCGTTTCTATAGCCGAAACAAGTTGGCTTACATTCCAGTCCCGGTGAACCGACTTGAGCAGGGCCGCCGCGCCGGTAATGTGTGGAGACGCCATCGATGTGCCGGACTTGGTGCCGTACTGGGCCCCGTCCTTCTCCGCAGCCAGGATTGACTGACCCGGCGCAATGAGATTGGGCTTCAAAGTGTCTTCCACCGGCGGCAGGGCCGGGCCGCGCGAAGTGCTGATGCTGAGTTGGTCACCAAACCTGTCTGCTTCGATCAGGCCGAATCCGGAGATCGAACCGCCGTGGCCACTACCGGAGGCCAGCCAGTTCCGCAACGTGTCACCATCTTCCTTGCCGATGTGGCTGGCCGGCAGGCAATGCTCGTCCGCCACGATCGATTCGCCAAAATCTGCATTGTTGGCCAGGATGTAACCTGCTGCGCCCGCCAGGAAGACATTCTTGCCTTTCTCGACCCGCCCGTAGGTGCCGCGATCGCACACCACGATTTGTCCGTTGAACGGTTGCTGACCGGCCCATGGGTTGCTCGTTCCCTGGTTGCCGTCGCAGGTTGCCTGCAATTCCGCTTCTCCGGCTCCGCACAGGGCATTGCCGAAGTCGCTGGCGTGGACGATTTGCAGCTGGCCGGTGCCACCGGTCAGGCTGGCGCCGGCGAGATCATCCGGCGGCGGCGTGTCGCCACCGACGAGATTCCTGATCAGGCTTCCGGAAACATTGTTGTGAGTGGCATTTCCAACGGCGATCATCCAGGGCGCATTGGCCGGAGAACCAACTGTTCCCGGGTTCGGGCCGGAGTTACCTGCTGAAGTTGCCACGAAAATACCCGCGCCGCGCGCGCTCAGGAATGCCCGCGCAATGCTGCCTACCCGCCAGGGGTTGTCCGCACCCGAACCAATCGAATAATTGACTGCGTCCACGCCGTCGGCAATGGCCTGGTCAATAGCCGACAGGATGGCCGAACCCATACAGCCGCCGCTATCGGCTGTCTGGGGCTCACCGATGTAACAGACGCGGTAGGCGATGACATTGGCCCGGCTGGCGACCCCAGAAAGGGTCACATTCTCGCTGTCGTTTATCAGGACGTTGACCGGATTACCCACGGCAATCGACGCGACATGCGTGCCGTGACCGTCATTATCTCGGCCGTTCGTATTTTCCTCTACGCTGTCCTGCGTGCCCGGATCATCCTCGACGAAATCGTAAACACCGATCAGCTTGTTGTTGCATTCAACCTCGGCCAGCTCGCACAACCCGAGTTGCTGGCCCAGGGGATTGGTGTGGTTATAGCCATCCGGCGAAGGATCGTTGAAAGACGGGCTTTCCCAATTGATACCCGAATCGATGATTCCAACGATAATGTCCTCGCCTCTGGCAGCAGGAAATCCCGACAGTCCGGACCAGATCTCCCCCGCCCCAATCCATTTCGGGCCGGCAAAGGTATCCAGCCGGTACTTGACGTCACGGCTGATCGAATTCAGAAACGGTGACGATGCCAGGATGTTAGCCTCTTCCTCGCTCAGGTCCAGGGCCATGCCATTGGTGGCCAGGCGGTACTGGTGAGTTGGAACAATGGGGCGGCCAAGCAACGCCTCAGCTTCCTGCCTGAAGGCTTCATGCCGCCCGGTGATGTACTCCAGATATGAGAGCGCCTCTGCGGAGGCCAGATTCAACTTTTGCCCACCGTTCGATTGGGTCGCGGTAGCGGTCAGGCTTTTCTTGCCGGTGTGGTTGGTGAAGGACAACTCCCGGCCGTCAAACGAGGCCAGTGGCGGATCCTGCAACTCGATAATGTAGCGGTTGAGCCGGCCGTCGTTTGCCGCATTGTCCTTTGCAGCGGCAGCCTGCGGCAAGAACGCAAGCACGGACAGCAGAAGACATAGGGACAGAATGCCGCTATGCGGGGGATTCAAAATCTTTTTGGCCATTTCCTTCCTCATCCATGACTCCTGACCGGGTTCCGCATGGTGACCAGTTCTTCCGCGGCTGTCGGATGGATTCCGATGGTGCAGTCAAAACGTTCCTTGGTCAGCCCGGATTTTACCGCGACAGCGAAGCCTTGCACAATTTCCGGGGCATCGAGCCCAACAACGTGAATTCCCACGACTTTCCGGCTTTCGCGTTCCACGATGAGTTTCATCATGGTTTTCTCATCCCGGCCGGAAAGCGTGTGCTTCATCGGCCGGAATTCCGACCGGTAGACGTCAACCGGGCCAATATGGTGGACGGCGTCTTCCTCGCTGTAGCCCACGGTACCGACCGGCGGCTGTGAAAACACCGCCGATGGCACATACTCATGATTGACCGGCCGGGTCTGGTTTCCAAATACTGTGTCGGCGAAACAATGGCCCTCGTATGTAGCCACCGGTGTCAAATTGACCCGGCTGGTAACATCACCTACCGCGTATATATGATCAATATTGGTGCAAGAAAGTTCATCCACGACGATCCGGCCGTCCGGGCTGACTTCAACGCCAACGTCACGTAACCCCAGCCCCCGGACATTTGGGACCCTGCCTGTGGCGTACATCACGCGATCTACTTCCAGAATTTCACCGCCGTCCAGGTCGAGTTCAAAGCCGGCGCCTGTTTTCCTGATGCGTTCCACATTCGATTCCAGCATCAGGTCGATGCCTTTTTTCCGAAGCTCCGAACTCACCACGCTGCGGACCTCGTGGTCGAAACCGCGCAAAACCGCGTCACCACGGTACAGTTGCGTTACGGCCGCACCCAGGCCGTTGAAGATGCCGGCAAATTCACAGGCGATGTAACCACCTCCGACCACGGCAATGCGCTCCGGCAATTCCTCCAGGTGAAACGCTTCATCGGACGTGATGGCATATTCGATTCCGGAGATATCGGGTACCCATGGTCTGCCGCCCGTGGCGATCAGGATTCGCTCGGCGCTAAAGGACTCCTCGCCAAGCTGGATTCGATGAGCACCGATAAACGTGCCGCGTTCCTGATAGAGGGTGACACCCGCATCCGAGAGCAACCCGAGGTAAACGCGGTTCAGCCGGTCGATTTCGTCATCTTTTGCGCGTATCAGGTCCGGCCAGCTGAATGTCGCCGGCCCAACCGTCCAGCCGAAGCCCTTCGCATCCTCGAAATCCTCAGCGAAATGAGCTGCGTAAACCAGCAATTTCTTGGGCACACAACCCCGGATCACGCAAGTGCCGCCGACGCGGCTTTCCTCGCAAATACCGACCCGTGCGCCATGACTGGCCGCTATCCGGGCCGCGCGCACGCCACCGGAACCCGCGCCAATCACAAACAGGTCAAAATCGTAATCACTCATTTCGTTCTCGCTTTCCTGCAGGCAGGCGCACTATACCTTTTCTCCCAAACCACTGCTTGACCGGATAAGACCGCCGTTTGGCATTAATTATTACGACCAAAAGACAGTAAGTCCGGGGTGGTTCTCAGCATAGATAAAAGAAACACCAGACAAGCACCGACACCCTGCTAAAACGAGGTAGAATACTTAATTCATTCATTGATCTGAATCATTTAACCAGCCATGTGCCCGTGGACTTGGCGCGGCCGTTTCCGTAGCATGGCGCGACAATCAAAAAAGTGACCTGGAGCTTCATGCTTTTTGCTTCCGAAATCAATTTCGAACGATATTTTGAACCCGTCTTCCAGCCCGTGAGCTTCAGTCTGCGGGAGCGCGGTCTATTACTGGTCACGGGGTCCAACGGATGCGGAAAGACCACCTTGATACGAGTCCTTTCCGGCATCCTTTTCCCCACTTCCGGAACAATCCAAAACCAGGCAAATGGAATGGCTTACGTCGGTCACTACCTGGGCATCAAGGATGACCTCAGCGTGATCGAAAACCTTCGCTTCATGAGGGATTTTCTCGGCACATCCACCCGCAGCTGCGAAGAAGTGATCAGTCGGGTTGGCCTTACGAGGGTCGAAGAACAGCATGCGCGAACGCTGTCCGCCGGCCAGCGCAAGCGTTGCGCACTGGCGCGATTACTGCTGAGCGAGACACAGCTCTGGTTGCTTGACGAGCCTTACTCCAATCTCGACCAGGAAGGTGTTGCACTGGTGGACGACGTCCTGACAGATCACCTGGATTCCGGCGGCGCCTGCGTGCTGGCCACGCATGGCGCGCACCGCCCGGTCTGGGCGGAAACACAGGAATGTCTGCTGGTATCGGGAGCCGGTGCATGAATCCCGAACATCTTTCAGGGAGCCTGTCCTCGGCATTTTTCGCGCTGCTGAGGCGCGACCTCCTGCTCGCCTTCCGCCGCCGGACCGAATTGCTGTTTCCGGTGATTTTCCTGCTGGTCGTCATCAGCCTTTTCCCGCTTGGGATCGGGCCCGGCCCGCAATTGCTCGCCCGGATCGCTCCCGGTGTCATCTGGATCGCGGCCTTGCTGGCCACCGTGATCTCACTGGATGCCCTGTTCCGGTCGGATTTCGAGGACGGCTCGCTGGAGCAATTCATTATCAGCGGGCACCCACTAACCCTGATTTCGCTGGCCAAGATTGTGGCGCACTGGCTGGTTGCCGGACTGCCTATCGTTTTGCTTTCGCCCTTGCTGGCCTTATGGATGAACCTACCGATGGAATCCCTGTCTGTCATGGTGGTGACACTGGTGCTCGGCACGCCCATTCTGAGCCTGATCGGCTCGATCGGAGTCGGCCTGACCATCAGCCTGAAGCGGGGCGGCCAGCTGCTGTCGTTACTGGTATTTCCGTTATACGTCCCCATCTTGATCATCGCGACTGCCGCTGTTATGGCTGCCTCGGATGCTTTGCCTTACACGCAGTTCCTGGGCCTGCTGGTGGCAGGCCTGATAGTATCGTTAACCCTTGCGCCCTTCGCGGCGGCTGCAGCGCTTA
>CAMYKC010000048.1 GCA_947258865.1 uncultured Lysobacterales bacterium | reverse complement strand
GTGGTCATGATGTTCCCCGTTTATGACAAGACCACAAAAAAGTACACAATCACTTTTTATCCTGCACTGAAAGATTTTCCCAGTGGCGATATGGTCCGTGACCTCACGCGGATTAACGGCATAATGGAAGAACACATCCGGACGACGCCGGAGCAATACTGGTGGATTCACCGGCGCTTCAAGACCCGTCCGGAAGGCGAAGGACCGTTTTATGATTAACAACAACCCGGTAGCTGCAGCGTGAAGAATGTCATACGCGTCTTTTTTCTGTTGACTGTCGCCGTGATCACAGCCGCCATTCTGCGATCCATGATTTAACGCGCTTCACGCCCCGTCATCCAGCCTCAGAGATGCGCCCCACAGCCCCATGAGGAACCAGATCAGCGACGACGTATAGGTTCCGTAGATGGCGAAGTGGGAATTCAGGGGAAACAGGATCAGGAATACGGCAAGCATGAATGGGAAGGCGTCCCGGCGCTCACTGGGTGTCGCCCGCGAGCGATGTTTCCACAAAAACCCGATCGCAATCAAAACGCCCAGTAAACCAATCGTACCCGTGTCCGACATCACCTCCAGGACCACGTTATGGGCATGGGTGGCACCGGATATTCCACCCGATTTTTCGATGTGCACATCCCCGGGTTCCGCGTACACCATGTAAGCTGCGGGAAAAGCGCGCACACCGACACCGTTGAAAGGATGCTCGCTGTACATCTTCAGGGCGGTTCTGAATATGGGAATACGCTCGATGGAGGAGGTGTCAAGCGCGGCTTCGGCGCCCGAGGCGAAAGCTCGTGTTACGTCCAGGCGCTCCTGGAACAGCGGTGAGGAGAAATAACTGATTGCGAGTACGATGACCGCCAGGGCCGGTATCGTCAGGATGGTGCGCCGCAACTCCCGGTTCTCGCGCTTCAGCATCAGGATCATATACGTGCCAAGCACAATGGCCATTGTCAGCCAGCCGGCACGCATGCCGGCGATCATGACCGCACCGAGGATGAGCGCGAAGGACAGCGCCCAGGCCCAGGGGCGCCACTGGCGCCGGGCATGTTCCAGCACCAATGGTGACAGCATGGCCAGAGTTGGGCCAAAAAACTGGTATTTCTTGACGAACAGGGCATTCAGGCGGTCGGGGTGCATCGCGATACCGAAAAGGTCGCGGCCAAAGAACAGCTGGACAAAAGCGTCCAGGGACCAGAACAACAGCAACCAGGCCGTCCAGCGCAGAACCCGCTCGCGCGCCGAGGGCGAATTCAGCAGTACCGACATGGCCAGGGCTGCAGCGAGGTAGCGAAGCGCAGCAATACTCTGAATCCAGCTTTTCTGCACGGCCATGGAATCGAAGCTCGACAACAACATCGGTATCCAGTAGCAAAGGAACAGCGGTAAGACAAACCGGGATGCCGAACGGATCGCGCCACGATTTTCGGCTGATTTCGCCAGAAAAGCCAGCGACAAGGCAAAGGCTGACAGCGGCAGCTCGGATAAGCGGCCGAAGGGCAGCAACGCGATGAAAGCGACCGCCAGCCAGCTGGCCCAGTCGGACTGAAATCGTCTGATGAAAAGTTTCATGGGGTTCTTTCCGACAGTACAGATTGATAAATGTCCATGGTTTTTTGCATGGATTCGCGAAGGCCGAACGCTTGGTTGCGAGGCACCTCGGGTTTGTTATTCAGGAAGGCGAGACTGAGGCTGTAAACCTGGTCCAGGTTTCCCGGCGTTACGGCTCCCTGGGGAAACAGTATTGCCAGGGTTTCTTGCACGCCACCGTGGTTCCAGCCGATCACCGGGACACCAAGGTGCAGCGCTTCAGGCACGGTCCGCCCAAAGGCTTCAGGCGGGTCTGCACACAGGCTGTAAACAATTTCAGAAGCTGACATCCAATCGCGCATGTCCAGCCGGGCGCCCGTGAAAGTGATGCGGTCGAGTACACCGTAGCGCTCCGCCAGCCCCTCCAACTCGTCCCGGTAACGTGAGCCGGGTTTGGCTTTTCCTACAATCACACCGTGGATATCCGGTATTTCCATGGACAGTTTGAAAACCAGTTCAATAAAGTCTGCGTGACCCTTATAGCGTGACAAGCGGCCAGGAAGGCAGATCAAGCGCTTGTTTTCCAATTCCGGAAAATCATCGTAAATTTGTACGTACCAGGACGTTTCAGGTTGATACCCATAAGGAAATTCCTGATGGCTGATTCCGCCATGGACGGTTGTTACCCGCTCGGGATTGCTCACCAAGTAGTTGTGTAGCGTGTATTCACGGATCCTGTCCGAGACCGCGATGACCCGATCACCGCCAGCCATGACGGCGCTGTAGCGACTAACGGAATAGTGGCCGTGCATGCTGCTGATCAAAGCAGGACGGATGGACGGGTCGAGCTTACGCATGGCCAGGTGGCAAATCCAGGCCGGCAGGCGGGAATGGACATGGACGATATCGGGACGCTCGAGAGCCAGCCATTCGCGCAACCGAGCGATGTATTTCAGGGTGCGCAGTCTTTTTTTTCCGATAGGCCAGTCCAGTTGCCCGGCTCCACAAGCCCGGAGACGATCACCAAGGGGTCCGTCTGCTGCGATCACGGTCACCCGGTGTCCGTGCGACGTGGCAAATTCACTCAGTTCGACAGCGACCAGTTCCGAACCGCCCAGGTTCAGCGAAACCAGGACCTGAACGATATGCATAGCCGGCGATCCGATTCAGTCGACGAGTCGATAGCTGGCGCCGCAATACGGGCAAGATGCTGAACCGGTCTCTTCGATCGGGAGGTACACACGGGGATGAGAATTCCAGAGTTTCTGGTCGGGCATGGGACAGGACAACGGCAGGTCATCGCGCCTGACCTCGTATTCACGTTGTGTGCTTGCGGTTTCCAGGCTGGAATCAGTTGCGTCAGTGGGATGTGTCACAGTGCATACTCCCCGGTCATTGAAATGGTGTCGATGTGATTGCCGTATTTTACGGCAGAGATCGAGATTTATGTCAGTTAATTATCAATTCCTGTCGCGCCCAGGTCATAGGGGGCATAGTGCCTATGCCGTGACGGATCAGGGGTCAGTCGATTCACCGAGCTTTTGTCTGCAAATTTCCGCCGCAGCGCAGGTATCGAGCGGCTCCAGCGGTTCACCCGGAAGCAGGGAAGACATCGTGCGCTGCTGGCGCAGCTGGCGCACGGTGTTCTGGAGCACGGCGGCTTCTTCTTGCATCAGCCAGCCGATGGATGCCAGTTCATCCAACTGAGACAGTGTGCCGGTTGCGTGAATCACCCGGGGATATATGCGGGCGTAAGTAAGGACACCGAGTTGCGCCGTGAATTCAATATCGATCAGGCCACCGGATCGATACTTGGGTGAATTGGTGGCATCGATAGCCGTATCTTTTTCACGCTCTTTTCTCATTTTTCCGCGCATTTCAAGTAGTTCCGCAGCAAGCCGCGCCTCGCTGCGCTCCTGGCAGAGCACTTCCTGCCGGATCCGGTTGAATGTCACAGACAGACCGTGGCTGCCGGCGACAAAGCGCGCCCGTGTCAATGCCTGCAGCTCCCAGGTCCAGGCTTCGTTGATCTGGTATTCGCGAAAAGCATTGATGCTGCTTACCAGCGAGCCGGCGCGACCATTGGGACGCAGACGGGTATCGACTTCGTACAGGCGGCCTGATGGCGTCATTACGGTGAGGAAGCTCAGAACGCGTTGCGCCAGCCGGGCATAGTAGCGTTCCGGGGGCAAAGGCCGCGCGCCATCGGACATTTCAGCGACTGACTCGAACAGGAACACGATGTCCAGGTCGGAATCATAACCGAGCTCTGTTGCTCCGAGCGTGCCATAGCCGATGATGGCCATCTCTCCTTCAGATTCAGTGGAGACCGGGCTTCCAGCTTCGCTGGCAGGAAACGAGCCGTGACGTGCCGCTATTTGCTGTGCGGCGATCTCCAGTACGCCCCTGAGCAAAGCGTCGGCCAGGCTTGAAAGGAAAGCCTGGGCTTCTTCGCTTACCAGGCTGCCCTGAAGCTGGCCGACCGCAATCCTTAGCTCAGTTGCGAGCTTCAGGTAGTTCAAGCCCTCGAGCACCGCTTCAGTCCCCTGTGCCGCACCCAGGATCCGATCAACACTGTGCTCCAGTTCCGAGTGATCCGGCACTTGCTGGCCCAGCGACGGGTCAATCAGTTCGTCCAGCAGGGCGGGAAAGCGAATGACCTTATCCGCGATCCACTCGCAACGGTCAAATAATGCGATCATGCGATCGAGCGCCTTGGGGTGCTGCACCAGCAACACCAGATAGGCGCTGCGCCGGCAGATGGCAAGCACCAAATCAAAAACCCTGTTCAGCGATTCTTCTTGCAGAGCACTGCGGTCGATACGGTCCAGCAATTCGGGCATAAAGCGATCAAGCCGCCGGTTTGCCCTCTGGCTGAGGGCGACTCTTTCCAGGCGCCGCGCAAAGATCGCCAGTGGATGGTTGTCTGCCACCTCCTGTCGCTGGTCGATATCCTGCCGGTCGGTCCGCAGGTTGCGCCAGAGATCCACCCACTTCTGACTGGTAACGGCGGCCGGCCGCGAAGGAAAGATGGCTTGAAAGCGTTCACTTACTCGCGCGCGGGTCCTTGCCAGGCTTTCATCCAGGGATTCCACGCTTTCCTCGTGCATCGCGCGGGCAATCCGTGCGCGATCTTCTCCCGGCGGGACCCTGTGGGTCTGCTGGTCACGAAGGGCCTGGATGCGGTTTTCCAAAAACCGGAGAAAAGCATAGTCATTGCGAATCTCTTTAATCGCACCACGCTGCAGCAGACCCAGCTTTCCGATCTCGCGAAGGGCGTTATCCAGCGAGGCCGTCTGCAGGCTGGTTTCGCGGCCACCGCGCAAAATCTGGAAACACTGGGCCAGGAATTCGATCTCTCGGATACCACCGGGTCCGCGTTTGATGTCATCCAGCCGGTCTTTTCGTTTCGCATCTTCCTGGACGCTGGAATGCATTTCCTGGAGTGCCTCCACCGAGCTGTAATCAATGTACCGCCGGTAGACGAAAGGCCGGACAACCTCAATGAAGCGGTCGCCCGCCTCCTTGTCGCCCGCCACCGGGCGGGCTTTAATCAGGGCATAGCGCTCCCAGTCCCGGCCCTCGCGCTGGTAATACTGCTCCAGGGAGGCAAGGCTGGAAGTGAGGGGGCCGGAGTCGCCAAAAGGCCGAAGGCGGGTATCGACGCGAAAACAGAAGCCGTCAGCGGTCAGTTCAGAAAGGCTGGAGATGACCGCACGGGCAAGGCGAGTGAAGAACTGGTCGTTCGCCAGGCTGCGGCGGCCGTCGCAATCGCCGGACTGCGGGTAGCAGAACATCACGTCGATGTCCGAAGAGAGGTTGAGCTCTCCCCCGCCGAATTTACCCAGGCCAATGACGAACAGGCGTTGTGGGCTGCCGTCATGGCCCCTGGGCATGCCGTGTTTGTCTTCGAGTTGACGCTGGTGTTCCTCGATAGCAGACTGCAGACATATTTCCGCCAGCGCGGTCAGGCAGGAAAACGTTTCGCTCAACGGAGCCAGCCCGCAAAGGTCACGCCAGATGATGCGCAGCATTTCGCGGTTGCGAAAACGCCTGAGCCCGGCCTCGAGACCATGCTTCTGAATGGCCCGCATCAAACCGGTAACGTCCGGTGGGCTGTATTCATCCAGCCCCTCGGCCCAGGCGGGAAAACGGTCGAGCATGCCGGCGGCAAATTCGCTGCAATAACGGACATGGTCCGAGCGTTTATCGGCCGGTACCGTATCGGGCGGAAGGAGTTTCCAACCGGATTTTTTCAATGTGTCAGGCATCCCTGAATTATACTCTGCCGGTGTTTGCCCGGGAGGCGATGCTGGTACTGATGGCCTTGCCGATTCCGGCCTGCGGACGTGACGCACCGGACACGTCAGAAAGCCCGGTGGATGAAAGGCGCCGGGACCACTTCATTTTTGCCAACACCGATTGACGACGGTCAGGCTTCCTGCATAAAAGGTTTACGCCACAAGACTCCTTTGACCTGAATCATGGGCAAAACGCGCCGTCGGGCGCAGTATTTAGCCGACTTCAATCAGCGGGATTTTCCGCGAGATAAAGCGCTTTCGGAATCCTGCGCGTTTCAGTGAAAGGAAGCGGCTTTGAACAATAAAAAAACACCAAAATCTGGCAGCCCAAAGTCAGATCTGATCCTGGATCGCACCGAACTGCTCGCCTACTTCTGGAAGGTGCAGAATACACAAGGCTACATCAGATCCGAAGATATCGTGGCGTGCAGCCGTGCGCTGGATATTTCCTACATCGAGGTCGAAGGTGTGGTCTCTTTCTACCATTTTTTCACCCGCCAACCCACCGGCGAGTTCACCATTTATCTGAACAGGAGCATTGTCTCGGAGTGCAAGGGATACGAAAGGGTCAAGGAAGCATTCGAGATGGCCACGGGTGCAACGATGGGTGGCGTCGATCCCAGCGGACAGTTTGGGCTATTCAAGACAGCTTGCATTGGGCTCAGTGATCTTGAACCGGCCGCGCTAATCAATTTTTTCCCGTTCACCAACCTCAACAGCCTCAAGGTTAAGGAAATCGTGGCCCGCCTGAAACAGGGCGCCTCGCCGGCCGACATTTGCGACACCGTGCCCGACCACATTCGCTCCGTTCCCGAAGAAGACAAGGTAATGCTCATGCGCGACTATGACCCCGGTCTTGCCGTGGCGCCGCTAAAGGAACACTCACCGGAGTCGGTCATCGAAGAAATCAAGAAGTCCGGCTTGCGCGGCATGGGTGGCGCCTACTTCCCGGCCGGGCTGAAATGGGAGTTTTGCAGGAAGGAAGCGGCAAATCCTAAATACATCGTCTGTAATGCGGATGAGGGGGAGCCGGGAACCTTCAAAGACCGGGTATTGATGAATTCAATACCTGGCTTGTTGCTGGAGGGAATGACCGTTGCGGGCTACGCCGTCGGCGCCACCGAGGGCATCATCTACCTGCGGGCCGAATATTCCTGGATGAAGGACAAGCTGCAGCATACCATCGAGCACTTCCGGAAAATGCACCTGCTCGGCAATGACATTTGCGGCATCGAGGGATTCAATTTCGATATCCGCATGGAGTTGGGCGCGGGCGCTTACGTCTGCGGCGAGGAAACGGCCCTGCTGAACTCGCTCGAAGGCAAGCGCGGCGAACCCCGCAACAAGCGCTTCTTCCCGACGCAGAGGGGTTATCTGCTTCAACCCACCGTGGTCAATAATGTCGAAACATTCTGTGCCGCGGCACGCATCATGCAGCTGGGCGCGGATCACTACCTGCAAACCGGCACACCCGCCTCGCCGGGAACCAAGTTGCTGAGCGTCTCGGGTGATTGCCGCCTCCCCGGAATCTACGAGATCGAATGGGGCACCACCGTTGCAGAGGTCCTGGAGAAATGTGACGCGGACCGGCCACATTTCATCCAGGTCAGCGGGCCTTCGGGAGAATGCATTTCGATGGATGAAGCCGACCGGGCCATTGCCCTGGACGATCTGCCCTGCGGTGGCTCTTTCATGATATTCAACAGGCAGCGGGATATCCTGGAGATCCTCAGAAACTACACCAATTTCTTCAAGCACGAGTCCTGCGGCCTTTGCACGCCTTGCCGGGCGGGTAATTTCATCATCGAGAAGAAGCTGGATCTGTTCGCGGCCCATCTGGCGCGGCAAAGTGATGTTGAAGAAGTCCGGTCATGGGGGGAGATTATGAAACTGACCTGCAGGTGTGGTCTCGGCAAAACAGCGCCGAACGCCCTGTTGACGGCGCAGGCAAAGTTTCCCGAGTATTTCGAAAGCATTGTGAACCAAAACCCGGAACGCCTCAGCAAGGGCTTCAGTCTGGAAGATGCAGTCCGGGAATATGACCGGTTCAGCAGTTGAAGAAAGGTTGAGTATCTCGCCCATGAACAAAGCAAGAAAGAAATCGAACGGCCAGGCCGGGAAAGCGTCCGCCAAAGCAGCAAACAAGGCCACCGATCGAATCACCATCACCATAGACGGCGAGTCAATAGACACGGAACCTGGCCGTAACCTGGTGCAGGTTGCCAATGAGAATGGCATTTTTATTCCAAGCCTGTGTTACTTCGAAGACATCGAGCCGCCGCTCGGCACCTGCCGGGTCTGCAGTTGCAAAATCGATGGTGTGGCAGGCCCGGCCTGTACGGAAACGGTGCGCGACGGAATGGTCGTGGAGGCCATTACCGATGAATTGACGAATGCCCGCAAGGCGATCGTCGAAATGATGTTTTCCGAGGGCAATCACTTCTGTCCGGGCTGCCAGAAAAGTGGTGACTGTGATTTGCAGCACATGGGCTACGAGATGGGTCTTACGCAATCCCGCTTCCCGCATGTGTTCAAAGACCGTTTGATCGATTTCAATCCCTCTCGCATGATCATGGAACACAATCGTTGCATCAAATGCCTGCGTTGCGTGAAAGAAGTGTTCACGGACGAAGGAAAAGCAGTGTTCTCGTTCCGCCACCGGGGTAATGAAACCCGGGTTGGGATCGATTACGACGAGGAGGCCAAGCTCAGTGACCAGCAGGCGATCGATGCCATGCACCTGTGCCCGACGGGGGCCATCATCGTGCGCGGTGAGTTGCACGCCAGGCCCTTTGGCGTGCGGCGTTTTGACATGGAGTCGATGCAGAAGAAAGAGCCTGCAGAAGATCTGAAGATCGTCTTGCCAAAGGAAAAGAAAACCATCGCGACGATTTCCCTGGCCGGCTGCTTCGGCTGCCACATGTCACTTCTGGATATTGACCTGAAACTGATTGACCTGGTCGAAATCGTGGAGTTGAACAAATCTCCGCTGAACGATATCAAGGAATTCACCAAGCATTGTGATATCGGCCTGATCGAGGGGGGCTGTTGTAATGCCGAGAACGTGGAGGTGCTCAGGGAGTTTCGGCGCAAATGCGATGTGCTGGTTGCTTTCGGCGAGTGTGCCATCTGGGGTGGGCTGCCGGCCATGCGCAACACCATTCCCCTGAGTGAATGCCTCGAAGAGGCGTACCTCAACTGCATTTCTTCCATGGATGATGAATGGGCCGTTCCCTACCACGAGGATTTACCGAAAATTCTCGACAAAGTCTATGCTTGCAGCGAGATCGTCGATATCGACTATTTCATTCCCGGCTGCCCACCGGATGCCAATCACATCTGGAAGTCAATTTTAAGCCTGTTGTCCGGACAGGAGCTCTCCGTCCTGTATTCCGAATTCAAATATGATTAAGCCATGAGCACAGCAACGAGAAAGATCACGATCGATCCGGTAACCCGGGTGGAAGGCCATGGGCGCGTCACCGTCCAGATGGACGAAAACGGCAGGGTGGACCGGGCACGCTTTCACATCGTCGAATTTCGTGGATTTGAGCGCTTTATCCAGGGACACCCTTACTGGGAGGCGCCCCTGCTGGTGCAACGGCTGTGCGGTATCTGCCCGGTCAGCCATCACCTGGCGGCAGCCAAGGCCATCGACCAGATCTACGGCGTGGACCCGGAAGACTTACACCCGACGGCAACCAAGATACGCCGCCTGCTGCATTACGCGCAGGTTTTTCAATCCCACGCGCTGCATTTCTTTTACCTGGCCTCACCCGACCTGTTGTTCGGCGTGGATGCCCCGGTGGAGAAGCGGTCCGTGGGCGCTGTGGCCATGGAGCACGAAGAGCTGGCCCGAAGAGGTATCCAGATGCGGCAGTTCGGGCAGGAGCTTATCAAGGCGCTTGCCGGTAAAAAGATCCACGGCATTACCGCGATTCCGGGCGGCGTGCACAAGACGTTTTATCCCGAGGAGCGGGAGTATTTCCTCGAAGAGAACAACACGCCTTCCGTTGACACCATGATCAAATGGGCACAGGAAACCGTTGAGTTCATCAAGGATTACCACGACCAACATTTCAGTTGGCTGGACTCTTTCGCCAGCTACCCCTCCGGGCACCTGGGCCTGGTCGGCAGTGATGGCGCTCTGGAGTTTTACGACGGGAACATGCGGGCTATCGATAATACGGGCCAGATCACTCTCAACGACGTGCACAGTAACGACTATCTCAGGTACTTCGGCGAGGGCGTAGAGAAATGGTCCTACATGAAGTTCCCGTTCCTGCGGCACCTGGGCCGGCAAACGGGCTGGAACCGCGTGGGACCACTGGCCCGCCTCAATGTCTGTGACCATATATCCACGCCGCTGGCCAACGAAGAACTGCGAGAGTTCAAGGCCTACACCAACAACCGTCCAAATAATCACACGATGCACTCGCACTGGGCGCGTCTGATCGAAATCCTGCACTGCGCGGAACTGATCAAAAACCTGCTCAATGACAAGGCGATCCTGGAAGTGGTCGAGCGGCCCGGTGTCAACCGACGCCCTGAGGGCATCGGTATCATCGAGGCACCTCGAGGCACCCTGATCCACCATTACCAGGTGGATGAGAAAGGCAGCATTACCAAGTGCAATCTGATCGTATCCACCACGCACAATAACGAGCCCATGAACCGGGCCGTGCAGTGGGTAGCGCAGAACGTGCTCGATCAGCAGAAAGAAATCACCAACGGCATGCTGAACCAGGTGGAAGTGGCCATCCGTGCCTATGACCCCTGCCTGAGTTGCGCGACCCATGCCATGGGCCAGATGCCGCTGGTACTGACTGTGCTGGATTCCGAAGGCAACGTTGTGGCCGAGCACGTAAAAGACGCCGCTTGAACGATAAAATATCAAAAGACAACCGGCTGGAAATTGGCCGGCCAGGTATCGGGCCGGAAACCCTCCTGTTCGGTATCGGCAACAGCGGCCGCGGCGATGACGGTTTAGGCTGGGCGTTTCTCGACCGGATTCAGCAGGAAGCGGAGTTTCCCGGCCAGATCGAATACCGCTACCAATTGCAGGTCGAAGACGCGGCTTTGATCAGCCGCGCGGAACGCGTGATATTCATCGATTCATACCAAGGGGAATTACCCGGCGGCTTTCAATGGAAGCCCTGCAAGGCCGCGAAGGATTTCGAGTTTACCAGCCATGTGCTGCCCCCCGGGGCAGTCGTCCATTATTGCCGGGATCTCTACGGGAAAGCGCCGCGCGCGGATTTGCTGATGATCCAAGGATCATCCTGGGGCCTGCGGATTGGAATGTCGCCTGCAGCGGAACGCCATTTGGACAGAGCGCTGCAGTTTTTCAAGGATAAGGTACTGGCCTGAAACAACCGTTCAAACGGCAGCCGCAGGCGCAATATCAACTGGAAATTTGCAGTTTCTTTACCTTGATTCTTTCAGCTTCGATATAAATTCGATTGACGGCCGGGATCTCGTTCTTGATGGCCGCTTCGACGCGATCGATGGTTTCCTCGATTTCAGCCGAATTGAGGTCGTCGATGAAGTGCACATCCAGGTTGACCAGTACTTCGTTGGGGCCGAAATAAAGGCTCAGCGGCCGGTGATACCGGGCTATGCGCGGCTCTTCATTCAGGATGCTGTTGATTTTGTCCACGTTCCGCTGCGAAAGGCCCTCCCCGACCAGCAGCGCTTTGCACTCGACGGCAAAGAAAAACGATACGCCGATGAGCAACAGGCCGATCAGCAAGGAACCTATGCCGTCGAAATAAGGCCAGCCGGTAACGTGGCCGAGGAACACCGATACCAGGGCGATCACCAGCCCGATCAGGGCAGCGGTATCCTCCACCACCACAGCGATGGTGGTGCTGTCTTTGCTGTCCTTCAAAGCTCTCAGAAAAGGTTTGTTACGCCGTTGTGGCTTGAACTGTTTGAGCGCGACCCGAAGAGCGAAACCCTCGAAGATCATGGCAAGGATCAACACGACATAGTTCCACTGAACATTGGCGAGTTGCCGAGGATGCAGCAGGTGTCGAATGCCTTCATAGACGGCAATTCCACCGCCCAGGGCGAATATCAGGATGGCAACAACGAAACTCCAGAAAAAGATTTCCTTGCCGTGACCAAAAGGGTGGCTGGTATCGGCCGGCCGCTTGCTGAGGCGGATGCCCAACAGCAGCAGGATGCCGTTCCCGGTGTCCACCAGCGAGTGGATCCCCTCCGACAGCATGGCCGAGGATCCCGTGAAGAAAGCAGCGACAAACTTGCTGACCGCAATCGCGGAGTTAGCGGCTATGGCGCCATAAATGGCAGTTTTCGATGCTCCGG
This sequence comes from uncultured Lysobacterales bacterium, assembly GCA_947258865.1. Classification (GTDB taxonomy): domain Bacteria; phylum Pseudomonadota; class Gammaproteobacteria; order Xanthomonadales; family SZUA-36; genus CAMYKC01. The sequence continues at coordinate 2,438 of CAMYKC010000048.1, read as the reverse complement.
CCATGGTTTTCCCTTTTTGCCAGTAGATTTAAACGACTGAAAAGTGGTTCCCGACGGGATTGTAAACTGCTTGCCACTATCGATGTAACCTGCATAATCACCGCTGGTGGGGCCGGAAAGAATCACGAGCAAGTAACAGTGGCGGAAAACAAACAGTCTCTGAGCGACAAGATTGCCTACCGCGACAGCCGGCGGGCGGTAGCCCGTATCCTGCAGCCCGGAAGGACGCATGCCCTCAGGCGGTTCTTGTCGTTCGTGGTGGTAGCCGCGCTCGCACTGTATGTATGGAACACGCTGACGGCTTCGTTTCCGCCGGAGCAGCGAGCCGTGTTGTTCCTGTTCCTGCTGGCGGTGGGCTTGTGGATCACCGAGGCGGTACCGGCATTTGCTGTCGGCCTGTTGATCATGGGGTACCTGGTCTTCGCCCTGGGCACGACATTGATTCATCCGGAACCCTGGGATGTAAGCCCTTACCTGAATACCTGGTCGAGCCCGGTGATCTGGTTGATGCTGGGTGGGTTTTTCATGGCGGAGGGACTGTCGCGGACCGGGCTGGATCGAAAATTATTCGCCAAGGCGATACGACCTGCCGGTACGCGCCCGGCCAACGTGTTGTTGGCTGTGATGCTGACCAGCGCAGTGGCTTCGATGTTCATCTCGAATACGTCAACCACGGTGCTGATGATCGGTGCTGTGATACCCCTGGTGCGCCAGGCGGGGCGCGAGGAGCCGTTTGCGAAAGCCCTGATGGTGGCGATACCCCTTGCTGCCTCGGTGGGCGGTATGGGCACCATTATCGGCAGCGCCCCGAATGCCATCGCCGCGGGCGTGGCCAGTGGGTTCGGCGATTCAATAAATTTTATCGAATGGATGCTGCTCGGCGTACCCGTTGCGCTGGTGCTGGTGATCGTGGCCTGGATGTTTCTGCTGAAGCTCTACCCGGCCAGTATGAATGAGTTCAGCCTGGACCTGAGTGACATGGGTGAACCGGAACTACCCGGCAGACGGGAGCGCATCACGGTTTCGGTCATTTCGATCGCCACCGTTGCGCTGTGGATGACTACTCCCCTGCACGGCATTCACGTGGCCGCTATTTCCCTGATACCGATCGTCGGCCTGACCATGACCCAGGTGCTCGGCGCGGCGGACGTGCGGGGCCTGCCCTGGGATACGCTGATGCTGGTCGCCGGCGGTCTTTCTCTCGGCGCGGCAGTTGTCGATACCGGGCTGGCTGCAAGGCTTGCATCCTGGCTGGAATTCCTCACCGTACTCGATATCGATGCGCTGGTATTCGGCGCGCTGGCGCTTGTTACCGTGGCGCTGTCGAACTTCATGAGCAATACCGCCACCGTCTCGCTGGTGCTGCCTGTAGCCGTGGCGCTGGTTCCGGGGCGGGAGCTGGAAATGTGCCTGATCCTGGGCCTCAGCGCCTCTTGTGCCCTGCTGCTGCCGGTTTCGACTCCACCGAACGCAGTGGCTTACAGCACCGGCGAAATCCAGACGCGCGACCTGCGCCCCGGGGGAATCCTGATTGGCCTGCTCGGCCCCGTCGTGATCGTCTGCTGGGTGTTGTTTATCAGCTGGCTGTTGAATTGATGCGAAATTCCGCCCGCGCGCCCGCGAATCAAGCGTTTTCACGCGGGTTCTTTGTCTGCTTGCAGGATAATCAGGCTGTCGGGAACAGCTGATTAGCGCACAGGGATGTCTTGAGCGTGTCCAGCGAGCAGATAAAGAATCCTCTTTCGAACCGGATTTAAATTGCGGGCGCCACCCGCGTCTGCGTTACCGGGTTAGCCGTAACGTCCCTCGATGTAGTCGGAGGTTTCCTTGTGTTGCGGGGTGACGAACATCTGGCCGGTATCGGTGTGCTCGACGACCTTGCCCATCAGCATGAAGATGCACTCTTCACTGGCGCGGCGCGCCTGGGCCATGTTGTGCGTCACGATCAGGATGGTGTACTTTCCGCGCAGTTCCCAAATCAGCTCTTCAACCGCCTCGGTACCCTTGGGATCGAGCGCTGAACACGGCTCGTCCATCAGCAAAAGTCCGGGTTTGACCGGCAGCAGGCGCGCGATGCACAGCTTCTGTTGTTCCTCGAGCGACAGGGCTGTCGCCTTCTTGTCCAGCCGGTCTTTTACCTTGTCCCACAGCAGCACGGTTTGCAGCGCATCTTCTATAATGTCGTCGTCTTCGCTTTTTGACGTCTTCTTGCCCTCGTTGTGGATGCGGTGCCCGAACAGGACGTTTTCACGGATTGAAATGGGCAGCGGATTGGGCCGCTGGAACACCATGCCGATCTGCTTGCGAACCTGCACCAGCTCCACGGCGGGGTCATAGATGTTCTCGCCCATGACATCAACGGTGCCGGTAATGCGGACATAACCCAGGCGTTCATTGATGCGGTTGACGCTTCGCAGGAAAGTGCTCTTACCGCATCC